>JAHWKK010000001.1 GCA_019347945.1 Acidobacteriota bacterium
TCGCAGCCGCAGTCTCGGCCGTTTCTACGAGCTCGGGCCGGTCGACGTTGCGCTGCGGTGAGGGGTGCTCGGTCGAGCGTGGCTCAGCGTCGATGAGCGTCTGCACTTTCGCGATGAACTCGGCTGAACCGAGGTAGATCTGGCCTTTGAGATGACTCCAGATCGACTCTTCGGACCCGACCTTGCGGTGCACGAACTCTCGATACGCATTCCTGGCCTCGGGGAGATCTCGATGGAAGTGGCGAATGATCGAGTCGGATAGCCACCACGGCGCCCGCTCGAGCCCCGCGCTCGCGCGATAGCTCGACCAGCGGTAGTCCTCGGGGCTTTCGACCATCCCCGCCCGGACGGGATTGAGGACGACATAGCGCGCCGCCTCGAGCATCCAGGTTTGCTCGTCGACCAGATGCGCCTTGAACCGTCCCTGGAAGAGATGCCCGCATCGATCGTACTTCCGGTTCGAGTCCTGCGCGTAGCGCTGGTTGAGCCGCTGCATCCCGCGCGAGAGTGTCGGTTCGGGAGTCGAGAGAAGGATGTGGTAGTGGTTGCCCATCAGGACCCAGGCGTGGATGCGCCAGTTGAAGAGCGCGACGACTCCGGCGAGGATGCCGAGGAACGATTCGCGATCGTCATCGTCGTGGAAGATCATCTCGCGGTTGTTGCCGCGGGAGGTCACGTGCCAGAGAGCACCGCGATGTTCGAGTCTGAGCGGTCGAGCCATGGAGGAACCATCCCTCGGTGAAGCCGAAAAGTCCAACCGTTACCCGAAGTGATTGCTTTTCTCCCTCGGAATGGAAACTTTCGTGACATCTCTCCACGAGGAGTAGAATGCGTTTTGAGCCCGAAAATGTGCGATGAATCGAAAGACGAAGGTGTGACCCTCATTACCCTCATTACCCGAAAATGTGCGATGAATCGAAAGACGAAGGTGTGACCCTCATTACCCGTTTGAGCCCGAAAATGTGCGATGAATCGAAAGACGAAGGTGTGACCCTCATTACCTTACGAAGGTGTGACCCTCATTACCTTACGCTCATTACCCGAAAATGTGCGATGAATCGAAAGACGAAGGTGTGACCCTCATTACTCGAAGGTGTGACCCTCATTACTGAGCGCGGTCAGCGCACGGTGCGGCGGACGGGATCGGACCATCCGCCGCAGAGTTTGGGATCAGAGGGTGAGCGAGAGTCGTACGTAACCGATGCGACCCGGAAGATCGTGGACGACCGGGCTCATCCCGATGACGCCACACGAGTCGCAGGTCGCCGGATCCTCGTCGAGCACGTTGTTCACGCCGACCGTCAGATGCAGATCGTTTCCGTCCACCGGCATCGAGTACCGGAGCCGGATGTCGGTGAAGAGGGTCGAGCTCAGCTCATTGCCCGAGGCCTGGATCATCGAGTCGACCCAGCGGAACGTGAGGCCGGCATTCCACGGATCGAGGGTCCACTCGACCGCAGAAGTCATTCGGAGATCGGGCCACGCACGCTGGAAGGTCTCATCCGTGATCGTGCCTGCACGTTCGTTGCGCGCGAACGTGCCGTCGGGCCGGGCAGTGAACTCAACGTAGTCGGCGAGGTAGGTCGCCATCAGCATTGCATTGAATACGCCGAAGCTAGTTCGCTGGCTGCTGTAATTGAGACCCAGATCGACCCCTGACGCTTCGATCGCGCCGATGTTCTGGAGCTGGTTGTCGACCAGATTGATCACACCGGAGCTGGTGCGCTCGACCGCGTTGCAGAAGAACGGATCGAGCGTGTTCACGCAGGCGATGATCACGTCGCCAGGATCCCGGCCCTGAACGGCATCATCGATGGTCAGATCGTAATAATCCAACGACGCCGTCAGCGCGCCCCGGCGCTGCCAGGTCGGACTGTAGACGAGCCCGAATGAATAGTTGTCGGAGGTCTCGGCGATCAGGTTCTCGTTTCCGGCCGAGATTGCCGAGAGCTGCGGATTGCGCTGAACGAGGTCCGGTGGCAGACCGAGCGCCGCGCAGTTGTCGATGATCTGCTGGGGTTGCGCCTCGTCGCGACCCCCGTTCGCTGCGCCGATGGCTCCGAAGACGTCCACGCATGGGTCGAGGAACGTGAAGTCCTCACGAGCGGCGCCTCCGAAGAGCTCGCCGATGCCGGGGGCTCGGATTCCGGTGGACACCGAGCCGCGGAAGGATAGCTCGCGCACCGGTCGCCAGAGACCGCTGACCTTATAGGTGCTTTCTCCGCCGAAGGTGCTGTAGTCCGAGTAGCGAGCCGCGAGATTGAACTCGAGATGATCGACCGCCGCTGCCTCGGTCTCGATCGGCACACTGATTTCGCCGTAGAACTCCGCCACGTCGAAGCCGCCTGCAGTGGGAGCGGACGGAATGCCTGCGGTCTCGCCACGGGCCGCGATCGGATCGGGCTGGAAGGAGCCCTCGTGATCGCGGTACTCCACACCAGCCGCGAACCCAACCATACCGGTTGGGAGCGTGACCAGCTCGCCTGCGAGATTTGCCGTGACGTCGAACAGGGTCTGCTCGCTGAAGTCGCGTTGGGTGTAACCGACGAAGTCGAGCATCTCCTGAGTGATCGAGCCTCGGCCGTCAGGGCCCTGGCCACCGAAAAGATTGAACGGGACGCAGTTCGGAGTCGCCGCACACACGGCTGGGTCACCGAGAGCCACCGCGAGCTTCGCCGCATTGTGCGAATTGAACTTCTGCTGGAATCCACGATTGTCGCCGTAGGACGCGGTCACGTCCCAGAGGAAATCGCGAGCGGCGGCGGAAAAGATCCCGTCGAACGTGAGGCTGCTGAACCAGGTGTTGACGTCCTGCTCGAAGATACGAGGTCCAGACTCCAGTGGCCGTCGGCCAAAGAACTCGAGCGTTCCATCCGCGACGGAGAGGTCCACACCGAACGGGTTGTAGATCTGGTCCGCGTCGATGACGATGTTCTCGAGAATGCGATTACCGCAGCCATTGCCGAAGCAGAGCGGCTCCGGTGCCGCCTTCGTGCGCGACTTGCGGTTGGTGTAAGTCGTCTTCATCATTGCGCGCACGGTGTCGCTGATCTCGTGGCGAGCGCTTGCGTAGATGTTGAAGCGTTCGTTGGGGGTCTGGAGGAAGTTGAATCCAGGGCCGTTGAAATTGAACCGATCTGCAGTCGAGAACTGGTGAAAGTCGCCTCCGTTGGGATCATTCGGATCGAATACAGGCACGCTCGTGCTTCCATCGTTCAGGACGCCGGTGTTGAGAGTCATATCCAGGAATCCAAAGGCTGGACCGAGGATGAAACGACCTTGCGGCGTGAACGACGAACAGCCGCCGGCGAGACAACTGGTCGCGAAGGGGGTTGGGAAGGCCGACTGTGCGCGATCCCACGTCTCGACGCCGAGCTCCTGGACATAGCTCCCGCTGACGAGGAAACGGGTTCGGTCGGCTCCACCGCCCCAAAGCAGGGAGACCTCGGAGGCCTCGCCATCGCCTTCAGAGATGAACCCGCCGGTCTGCAGGTCGACACGGAATCCGTCGAAACTCTCGGCGGTGATGATGTTGACGACGCCGCCGATGGCGTCCGAACCATAGATGGCGGAAGCGCCATCCTGGAGGATCTCGATCTTCTGAATGACGTTAGCGGGAATCGTGTTGAGATCGACCGCATTCGGAACACCGGAAGCAGATGCGCCCGCGATCCAGCGCTTACCGTCGACCAGAACGAGCGTTCGTTTCGCTCCGACGTTTCTCAGCGACAGCTCGATGGCACCCGCACCGATTCCGGTCCCGTCCTGAGGGAACCCGGAGTTGCCGGGAACGTTGAAACGCGTGTTGATCGCCGAGCCGGTTACCGGGAGCTGCTGAAGCGTTGCTCCCAGGTTCGTCAGACCGGATCGCTGGATGTCATCGACGGAAATTTCCGTGATCGGCGCCGGCTCATCGAGCGGATCGCGCGCAATTCTCGATCCGGTGACGACGATGACTTCCGTGACAATCTGGTCGTCTTCCTCAGGCGGTTCCTCCTCGTTTCGTTCCTCTTCCTGCTCTTGCGGTTGCGCGGCGCTGGTTTGCTGAGCCTCGAGCCCCTGTGGCATGAAAGCGAGACTGAGGACGCAGAGGACGAGCAGCACATCACGCAACCATTCGGTGGTAGATCGCATCATTGCTCCTTTCGATTTGGACCCTTGTTTCCAGCCCGTTTTCACTGAACGGCCTGAATTTTATACAAACAGATGTGGGGCGACCGGGGCCGTTTGACGACCGATCGTTTTGCGCACGTTCCTCGTTCGAGGTTCATCCTCAACTGACATTTTGAGGAGCAGATCGTAGCACACCTGAGGAGGGCGCGAGAGCGTTACATCGATCGTTCGGAAGTGGAGCTCGGAATCGATCGAAGGCCCCCGAAAATGAGCGGCGTGAGCAAGGAGCGATTCCCGGAGAGACGATGATCAGGTTTTCGCGTGCTGGTACTCGACCCCGCAGAACCGCATGATCGTCAGCGCCAGCACTCTCGTGGCGGTCTCGAGCTCGGCGATCGGAACCCACTCGTCCGGAGCGTGCGCCAATGGATGACCCAACTTCCTTTAACCTAACTTTTCCGAGCCTAACTCTACTCGTGCCTGGAATTACCGGTCTGACTACAATGTCCGCGTGCAAATCGGGCGGGGGACGCGGCTCGGACCTTACGAAATCGTCTCGCGGATCGGCGCTGGAGGAATGGGTGAGGTCTGGAAGGCGCTCGACAGTCAATCATCCAGACATGATGCCTCAGAGCGCGAGAGTCATCTTCGCTCCGATTCGGCTTGATTTAGTCGGGTTCAAACTGCCAATCAATACTTTTCAGACCGTCTAAAAAGCGCGTCCTCATCGCCGGTCCGGCTGGACTTCTTTACGCCAACTTTACTCGTGGCGGCGAAACCTCACGAATGGACCGTTAGCAGTTTCGACCGAGCCCGCCGTCACGGTAGATGTCTCCGTCGATGGAGCCAAAGAAAAGCCCCGCTTCGTCGACCGGTGCGTGGTCACGAAGCGGGGCGGGCTTTGAACGTTCGAAGCGGAACCGGGCTAGTGTCCGGTGTTCTCCTGAAGCGCCCGGTCGATGAAGGCTCCCGCCGGCTGTCCGGGCTCGTAGATGGCGAAACCACGGTCGACGCCGCTCAGCTCGTCACCCAACTTGTCGTCGAGCCGCGTTTCGAAACCATGGACGCCGTTGCGGTCGGCGCCTGTGAGCAGCGCCACGAACTCACCATCCCGATTGTGGCAGAGAATGTCCTCCTGACGACAGAGCTCTGCAAGAGAGCGGCTGAGCGAACCGTCCGCCTCTTCGGCACGAATCCAGTAGAGCGCGAAGGTCATCCCGAACTTCGATACGATGTCGACGTTTCTCTCGAGCCGCTCGCGAAAGCCGTCGCTCCAGGAGAGCTTGCCATTGCCGTTCTCGAATACGTTCGCGTTGTCCGCCGAGGGCTCTGCGGTGGTGTGCAAGGTATCGAGGTCCACCAGATCGTCGGCGGGACCGAGCAGCCGGCGTCCGCTGCGTCGCACGAGCGCTTCGACTCGGGCTTTCAGCTCAGAGCCGGAGAAGGGTTCGGTAATGAAATCATCGGCGCCGGCCCGGAGATAGAGGACCGAGTCGACTGCACGATTGCGCGCCGGCGAGAGAAAGGCGATGGCCGACTGGGACGTGCGCGCGAGCTCCGCGATCGCCTGAAGAGCCGAGGTAGCGCGAGAGGGAGTGATCAGCGCCAGCCCGGGCTTCTCGTTCCTGACCCGTTCGATTCCCTCCTCGAGGTCGGTCTCAGAGTCGACTGTGTACGTCTCGCCGAGTGCTTCGCGCACCTTCGCGATCGTGTCGGGCGAGGCACCCAGCAGTATGACACTGCGGTTGACGTCTCTGTCGCTCCAGAGCTCGTTGACGTCGTCGACCTTCTCGCCTTCGCCACGATAGTTGATCAGCCCGCGTCCGTCGGCTATGCGGTAGTGAGCAGCGAGATGATCGACCGATGCAAAACGCATCTTCGAGAGTCGCATGATCCGCCCGCCCGTCTCCTGGTCGGCCGAGAGTGTCACGACGCCGAAGGCATTCTGCTCGATCATTCTGATCAGCGGTTTCGTTTCAGGATTCATCTCGTCGCCTGCGATCAGGATCGTGGTGACGGGAAGCTCTTCGAGTGCGTTGATCAGGGATTGAGTCACGGACAGAGCAAAGTGTGTCGAATACATCATGCTGACGAGGCCGAACACGGGGTCGATCACGAGTCTCCTGGCCCCGACTTCCCGGATGTAATCGGTCAGTTCCTCGGTGATCGCCATGACATCTGCGGGGCTCTCGACCAGCTCGAAGTACCGGCCGCTGGGATTGAGAATCATCAACTGCCCGCGCTTGACCGCGTCGCGCATCCGAAATCCGATCGAGTCTGCCTGATCGAGAACCGATTCCGGATTCTGGTCGGTAATCAGAACACCGGGCTCGTCGAGCTGCAATCCGCGAGCGAGGAACTGGAGACCAGCGATGGTCTTTCCTATCCCGAGACCGCCTTTGATGAGGTAAATCTTGTTTGGGAAAAGTCCTCCCGCACCTGAATCGATCAGGTCGATTCCGCTGATGATTCTCTGAGGCGGATTGGCGGGGGGGGTGGATTCGGTCGGATTCGCGGTAACTGTCATGGTGAGGGTCCTCCTTCAACAAACAAGATTTGTATTCGTCATGACCCGTTGGACATTCGACGGGCCGTCAACTCGACGTTTGGAGATGATTGGTCGAAGACGTTCCGGGCGACGGCGCGGATCTCGCGGAAGTCGCCACTCTTCGGTCTGACTGCCTCCCCGGCACCGGCGATCGACCTGACTTCGAAAACCTCCGTGACCGGCTCGAGACTGACGCTTTTGATCGATTCCGGGGACACGAATCCGAAAGTCCGGTAAAGGTTCACCAGCTGCTTGATCGACAGGTTGGTGTCGGTGTGAGTGCTGAGAGTACGAGCGAGCTTCATCATCTGTACGGGATCGTTCGAGACCTGTTCCCGAACCTTCTCTTTCACGGCCTGGATGACTTTCTGCTGCCGCTGCTCGCGGGAGAAGTTCGTCCCGAGCTCGCTGCGGATGTAGCGGTACCGGGCGAACCTGAGCGCGCGTTCCCCGTCCATTGTCTGGAGCCCCGGTTCGAAGCGGTCATCGAACAGGTAGTCGTAGAAGCCCTGTTCGACGTCGATCTCGACGCCCCCGAGTGAATCGATGATCTTTTCGAAGCCTCCGAAGTCGACTCGGACATACGCGTGAAGAGGGAGACCCGTCACCTCCTCGACCGTAGCCATGGCGAGTGCGGGTCCCCCGCCTGGATACCCGGACTGCTGTCCAATCTGATGAGCCCTGTTGATGCGGTGCGTACCGTACCGGTCTATCCTCACGTACAGATCGCGTGGGATCGAGATGATCGCTGCTTCCTTTGTGGAGGGCCTCAGACTAGCAACGAGAATCGTGTCGGCCAGATCCTTCCCCCCGCCGGGATGTTCCTCACCACCGACTCCCAGGAGGAGTATGTTCACGCGATCGTTTTCGAGACCCTCGGCGAGGCTGTCAGGGATGGCGTTCCACCCCGGAGCGACGCTCGTATAGAGAGCGAATCCGCCGAGAAGAAACATGAAGCCGAAGACCGCGAAGAGGAGCCATTCGAGCGCGCGGAGACGTCGCGGCTCCTCCGCCTCGGGAGGCGGAGGATCGAGGCGCTGGGCCGCGTCCGGATCGAGTCTGCTGAAGTGGTCCTTGTCCAAGGTCTTTCGCCTTTTTGTTGCTGCCTTTGGTATCTGAATCGTGATCTTCCAAAAGCACGTGTTGGCACTGCAATTTTGGTGACAGGGGTCACAAGTATGTCGAGAAAGTCAGTGACCTGGATCACAAAATGTGGCTCGAATTTTGGAAGACACCCACCAATAGCGCAAAGGCGCCCCACCAATAGCGACATGAAGACGAGCTCTTCCACCCTAAAAAGATCGAAAAAAAGATCGAAGTCCAGGAGGCGGATATGAAGTTCAGGCGCTTCTCCGGTTATCTCGTCGTCGTCCTGCTCGTGCTCGGCGGCGACCTCCATGCCCAGGGATGGGAGGAAATCAAACCTGGGATCTCGTATCGCGAATACACGCAACCAGGTCGCGCGATCTACGTAACGCGCATCGATCTGACCACTCCCACCATCGATCTGATCGCTTCCGCGGAGATTGATCGCGGCCTGACGGTCGACGAGTTCGCTGAGAGATACGACACGGTCGTCGCGATCAATGGCGACTACTTCAACCAGCAGCTTCAGCCGATCGGACCGGCTCTCAGCTCATGTGGAGCGTGGGGGAACGCGAAGGCTGGCCGGACCGAGATCGTGGTCGCGATCGGATCGGAGAGGGCAGAAATCTACCGACCCTCCTCGCGCGAGGCGCCTCTTCCATCATGGGTCGAAGATGCTGTGGCCGGCTGGCCGATGCTCGTCGATGGATGCAAGTCACTTTCGACCAGCCTTCCCGGCAGCGCTTCGTTCACCATGGCGCCTCATCCGCGGACGGCGGTAGGCCTCAGCGGTGATCAGAAGCTGATTTACTTCGTAGTGGCGGACGGACGGCGTGAAGACGCGCCGGGAATGACCCTTCCGCAACTCGCCGACTTCATGCATGAGGAGCTGGGAGTGTGCACCGCCGTGAACCTCGATGGTGGAGGCTCGTCACAGATGGTCGTGGGCGACGACACGGTCAACGTACCCAGCGACGGCGTTCCGCGGCGAGTCGCCAATCACCTCGCCGTCGTCCCGGCCAATCTGGATCTCGAGTGCGAGGTGAGGCAAGAGCTCGTGGCCGCCGCCTCGGCTGCACTCCGGGGGACGTGGGAACGCGTCGCGGCGCTCGAAAAGAAGCTGAAAGCGGGGAACGCTACAGTCGACGAGCGGATCGAGCTCGCACGCATGTACCTCGATCGTTCTCGATTCTGGGAAGCGAAACAGGTCGCCGACGAGATCCTGTCAAACAGGGATCATGACCTTGCTGCAAGGATCAGCGCCGAAGCTCAGGTGGAGCTGTCGCGGCTCAGCAGCGACAAAGGGGAAAGCCCGAGCGACAGCAAGGAGGCCGAGGCCGCAACCGCTGTCGAGCCGATCGAGCTCGCACGCAGCTACATCGAACGAGAGCGGTTCTGGGAAGCTCGGGAGATTGCCGACGAGATTCTTTCAGCGGGTCCGAATCCGGAAGCCGAAGAGGTACGAGCCGCGGCCGAGGCTGGGCTGAAGCGGCTCAGCGAAGGGAAGATTGCTGAAGCGAGGCGCGCTGCGTCGGCTCCCGGTGCCACGCTCGAGGATCGGATCGCTCTGGCAGACCTTCTGTTCAGCGACGGTCAGTACGGCGAGGCAATCGCTATTTACAGCGATGTACCGCGGCAACGGCGGGATCGAGAGCTGAGGCTGCGTCATGCTCGTGCGCTGGCGTGGTCGGGACGTCTCGATCCGGCGGAAGTCATCTATCACGAGCTCCTCGCCGAACAGCCGACGCCGGAGCTGACTCTCGAGTACGCCCGGCTGCTGTCGTGGATGGGTGCGACTCGGGCAGCCATCGGTCATCTGCGTCCTCTTTACGAGGAAGCTCCGCGGGACGAGGTCGCTGTGGCACTGGCGAACGCGCTCGCCTGGCAGGGAAAACGCTCGGAAGCGGTCGCACTGCTCGAGCGTCACACGACCCAAAGTCCGTCGGTGGAGACACAGGCGTTGCTGGCGGAGCTTCGAGCAAGCCCCGAGCTGCGTCTGGAGCGGATCGAAGAGGCGATCGCCGATGAACCATTCAACCTGAGCCTCAGGATTGCCCGAGCGCGTCTTCTGATCGAAGCGGAGCGCTACTCCGCCGCTCTGGAGGATCTCGAGTTCGTGGATCGGCACAGCAGGGAACGACACGACGAGGTCGAGGAGCTGATGACTCTCGCAAGTGAATCGAGACGTCGCGAGCTCGAATCGCTCGAGACCGAGGTCGTTGCCGTCGACCCCAGAACGGTCGAGGATCCCGACCGGTTGCGGGAGCTCGCAAGAAAGGCGGCCGGACTTTCCCGGTACGACGAGGCGATCGAGCTTTACGAGGCGTATCTGGAGCGCCGTCCTGACGACACCGAGGTGAGAATCGATTACGCGAAAGTACTCGGCTGGGATCGACGCTACGATCAGGCGATCCGGGAGTACGAAGCGATTCTCGCGAAAAACCCCGAGAGGCTCGATCTGCGTCTCGAGTATGCGCGGCTTCTCTCGTGGGACGAGCGGTACTACCGGGCCGTCCGGGAACTGGATCAGCTCACCGACATTTCGGATCACCCGCGGCCGTACCTTTACACGGAGGTGCCGGCGGAGGCCCGTTTTTCACTCGGGCAGATCTACCGGTGGTTCGGATGGCATGAGCATGCGATGGAACAGCAGCAGTTCGCTCTCGGCCTGGACGGGGGATTCGAGCCGGCAGCGACCGAGCTCGAAATGGTGCAGCGCCTGCGTCCCGCGAGCGTTTACGATGGCCGCTACACCCGTGCGGAGACGGCAAGCGACTTCGTTCTCGACCGCCTGGACTTCATCACCCAGCAGTGGCTGTCGCGAAAGACTGCGGTAGAGGGTCTGGTTGGATGGCATCAGTTCCGGCAGGCGGGCCTGGAAGCCGAGGCTCTCAGCATCGGGGTGGGTGTCCGCCACCGTCTGCAGGACCAGCTCTCGGCGCGAGCCCGTATCGGGATCAACCGCTACGACGACGACACGCGATGGTTCGGATCAGTCGCGGGAGAATGGCTTCCGTCACTGACGAGCCGGTTCGTCGCCGAGCTTTCTCATTACGATCTGATCTACGACGTGTTCACCCTGCGCTCGCTGGGGGATGACCCGCTCTCGATCACGGATCTCTCGCTGCACTACGACCACGATACGGGGGGACGTCTGGCTTACATCGCGGACGCCTCGTTCGGCAACATCTCGGATGACAATAAGCGACTGGCGCTCCATGGGCTGGTGAGCTTCGAGCTCCGCAACGATCCCTTCGTAGCGGTCAAGGCCGACTACCGGCACCTTCAGTACGACTTCCGAACCAACCGCTACTGGTCTCCATCCGACTACCACTCGCTCGCCGGTGTCGTGCATGTCGGCGATAACGTCAGAGAGAAGTTTTTCTGGGACGCGGAGCTGAAATACGGCCGCTCCTGGCAGGAGGGTGATTCCCACGATCTTCAGTCGATAAGTCTTCGAGGCACCGTCCCGATCACCGAAGGGATCGACCTGGTGGCAGCCTACACATACGGACGAAGCGGCCGGATCGACGAGCCATTCGCCAGCCCCGACCTGGTGACGTACTGGCAGCGACGCTGGTACATCGGCTTCCGGCTACGGAACCTGTTCCGTGGTGACGACCGCGACGCGGGTCGCAGATATTACTTCGACGAGGGGACGCTCGAACAGGATCCGGCGCTGCCCCAGTTCGGAGAGGAGGGCTGATCGATGCGCAGACGACGACACATGAGGACGAAGCTTCAGGTCACGCTGGTCGTGGTCCTGGCACTTCTCGCGATCGTACTGACGGTCCTCCTGTTTCTTTATCCGGCCCGGCTCGGACCGATCTTCATCACCACTTTGGTCGTGACTCTGGTCGCGTTTCTTCTGGTGCTGATGCTCCGTCACTTCCTGCTCATATGGTTCAGTTTCCGGGAGCAGCGCGAGCTTGCAGAAACCGAGAACGCCGAGCGTTATCCATTCGTGTCGATTATCGTGCCCGCCTACAACGAGGCTGAAGTGATCCAGAGATCGATCGGATCGCTGCTGGAGCTTCGTTACCCGCACTACGAGATCATCGCTGTCGATGACGGCTCTTCGGACGACACCTACGCTCGAATGAGAGAGTTCGAGGGCAATCACTACGGGGTCCGAGTCTCGGTCTTCCGCAAGGAGAACAGCGGGAAGGCGGATACGCTGAACTACGGGATCCGCCGGTCGCGCGCACCGGTCGTGGTTTGCATGGATGCCGATTCTCGACTCGGTCGAAACTCGTTGCGCTATGCCGTGGAACACTTTGCCGACGAGAACATCGGGGCGGTTGCAGGAAACGTGAAAGTAGCGAATCGGAACAACATCTGGACGCGCCTGCAGGCGCTCGAATACATCGAGGGTCTCAATATCGTTCGCAAGGCGCAGGCGTTCGTTCGAACGGTCAACGTCGTGCCGGGCCCGATCGGAATCTTCCGCCGGCGAGCGGTCGAGGCAGTGGGAGGTTACGACAACGATACGTTCGCGGAGGACTTCGACCTGACGGTCAAACTGCTGGCCGCCGGGTGGAAGGTGGATTACGAGCCCGCCGCGGTTGCGTACACCGAAGCCCCCGAGACGCTGATCGACATCATCCAGCAGCGCTACCGGTGGACTCGCGGAATCCTTCAGGCGCTGGCAAAACAGAAAAGACCCATGTTTCGAGGGAGCGGCAACTTTCTCACGACATTCTCTCTCTGGTATATGGCATTCGAGGGTCTCATCTGGCCCGTCATGAACATCTTCGTGAACCTTTTTTTCATCTGGATCGCGTTGATCTACGGAATGACGAAGCTGATCGTTCTCTGGTGGCTTCTTCTCACAGTGCTGGACGTGGTGATCGCAGTCCACGCGGTGCTGATGGAGGACGAGGAGAAGAGTCTCATTCCGTACTCGATCTTCTACCGGTTCTTCTACATTCTGATCATTGACGTCTGTAAGGTCTTCGCGACTCTCGAGGAGCTGCTGGGATTCGATATGGCGTGGGGAAAACTCGCCCGGAAGGGGCGGATCTGAGGAGCGTGACGAAATGAAAATCGACTGGGTATATCTGCTGGCAACACTGATCTTCGTATCGATCGTGATCACGATCGTTCTCGCGGTCGCATCGTACTTCGCGTACAAGCTCCGCGAAGCTCGCCGGCCCAAGACGGCAGCCGAGCTGCGGCAGGAAGGGGAGACGAAGGTGTTTTTCGAGCCGTACCGGCCACCTTCATCTTAAATGGAGTGGGCAGCATCGACTCCCGAGCCCGCTGAACCTTCGCCGCGACGCGCGATTCTCGTCTATGGACTGCTTCTGATCCTCGTGATCGGATGCGGTGTCGTCGCCCTGTGGGCGTTGATCGAGCGTCGTCGCCTCGACGGCGCGATCACCCCGCGGCCGCTTCCGGAGATCACGTTCGTGACGACGGAACCGGACGATGAAACGACGGCGGCGTGGGTGAGTCTCCTTTCCGAGGCATCCCTTTCGCCGCGCGTGGTGACCCCCGATGATCTCGCACCGGCCGAGGGTGTCATCGTGCTGGGGAGCCTGGAGGGTGCCTCGGAATCGGAGGTCCAGACAATCATCGACACGATCTCGGCGAAAGATCAGGGAACGTTTCTGACGGGGGCCATTCCTCCACAACTCGAAGCCGATCTCGATGTCGCGACCGATACGGTTCAGGGCTCCGCGGCGTTTGCGGCTACTCCGGCCGCGAGTCCGATTCTCGCGAGGGTCGCGGTCGCGTACCGGTTCCCGCATGCCGAAGGATTAGTGCCGGTCATCGAGGAACGATCGAAGATGGGAATCGATGCGAGGTGGGAAGAGAGCTCTCGTGCCGCCATCGCTCACTGGTCTGATCGTGGCGGACGATTCGTCTGGCTCGGATTTCACCCCGGTTCGCTGGCCGACGCGAAGGATGCTCAACTCAGGATTCTGTTGCGGGCAGCCGCGCGCTGGGCCGATCGCCAGCCACTCTCGGATGGCGCGCTGCTTCCTCCGTCCGGGGCCCCGGTTTTCGAGCCGGATTTGCGCCGGGCTGCGCAGAACGGCGGGCTCGCATTCTCAGTCGAGGCTACTGAATGGCCCACCATCTACGGCGTCAGGGTCTGGAACCGCGGAGATGGCATACTCGAAAACCCGGCCGTTGCGATGTGGCTCCCCGACTCCGAGGGCAAAGAGGCGACGCTCTGGGGAAGCCCGATCATGAACCGTTTTGCAGAGATGGTCTCGCAAAAGGATTACTACGTACTGCGGCTCGACTCTCTCAACAGTGGCGAGGAGCGTCTGTTCGCCGTCGAGCTGGAGTAGGCGAAGGAGGGGACCGTCGAGCAGAGGAGGAAGGTCGGGAACGCGACTATCAGCAGAAGATTCATCCACCTGTTCGGCAGGGCAATCCTGATCTCTGCCGCGATACCCGCCATGGCGCCTGGTGCAGCCGCTGGCGCTCCATTGGCGGGCCGGCACCTCGCCAGTCTCGGCGGGTCCGATGTGTACGTGCATCGGCCGGGGTCGAAAGTCGGCGATTGCCCGTGCTGGCGGGCAACGCGCCCGCATCGTAACGAGATATTGACACGGTAGTAACTCAAATGTTAAATCTATCAGCCTCACCCAGGGCCCGCAGGAAAAACTGACTTTCAACCAAAACAGGAGGACGTATGAAGTGGAAGAGAGCCTTACCGGTATTCGTCGGACTCTGTCTCCTCGTCAGTGCATCGATCGCGATCGGGGAAAACCCGCAGCGGACGATCCCACTCGAAGAGCAGTTCGCATTCATGACGCCGACCAAGTTGCCGATGATCGTCGTGTTCCGGAACGAAGTGACTACGATGGCCGCGGGGAAATCTCTCTATCAGGCCGATCCACGATTCGAGAGCGATCCGGCGCTCGCATACCTCGATCGAAACATCATCGGAGCGGTTCAGCTCTACGAGCGTAATCTGAACTTCCGGGCAGACCGTGTCTACAGTGCGGCTCTTCGCGGATTTGCGGCGGACCTGACGCTCGATCAGATCAGCAAATTGAAGAGCGATCCGAGGATCGCAGCGCTCGTGCCCGATGGCATCGCGACCATCAATCAGGGGAACCGTCCCGGTGGCGGCGGTGGCGGTCAGACCCTCCCGTGGGGGATCGACCGCATTGATGCCGACACGAGCTCCACCAAGGCGGGTGATGGAACCGGTACCATCTCCAACGTCAACGTTTACATCATCGACACCGGAGCCGATGCGGATCACGCTGATCTCAACGTCGTCAATCACGTCAACTTCGCGGGCGGCCCGAACAAGGACTGCAACGGCCACGGCACACACGTTGCCGGCACGGTCGCCGCGCGCGACAATGACATCGACGTCGTCGGAGTCGCTCCGGGAGCGCCGATCACCGGCGTGAAGGTGCTCGGATGCGGCGGAAGCGGGACATGGTCGGGAGTGATCTCGGGAGTCGACTGGGTCACGGCCAATGCCGTGAAGCCGGCGATCGCCAACATGAGCCTCGGCGGCGGCGCCAATGATGCCGTCGACACCGCGGTCATCAACTCGGCCGACAGTGGCGTCTTCTATGCGCTGGCTGCCGGAAACGACGGTGCGGATGCCTGCGAATCCTCCCCTGCACGGGCGGGAACACACGACGGCGTCATGACGACCGCCGCGACCGACAGCAGCGACAGCGAGACGTCGTGGAGCAACTACGGACCCTGTGTCGACATCTGGGCGCCTGGCGCCAGCATTCTCTCCACGAAGAGTGGCGGCGGAACGACCACGATGTCGGGAACCTCGATGGCCTCGCCGCATGCCGGCGGCACCGGCGCGCTCTATCTGTCGAGCAGCACCAGCTCCAGCGCATCCCAGACCGAAAACGCGCTGAAGAGTAACGCGGTGTCCACCGGAACCACCAGCAAGGACGGGACCGCGATCAGCCTCGTCTACGCTGGAAAGTTCTAGTTTCCTCCATTATCGGAGAACGAAAAGGGCCGGCCTCTGCCGGCCCTTTTTACATCCGACGAGCAACCGTGCCCATACACGATTTCTTCGAAGCCGCGCCGTTCTGGGATCGGAGGCGGAATCCGCATTTGGCGGGCCACTTCTTCACCTTTCAGGCTCGACCTCCGGTTGGTCAGCGGGGAGCCGCGCGGAGGGTCGTGATGCACGAATCGATCAAGTGCGCGAGGCCCGAAGGCTGACTGGGTCACATCCCCGGCGGAAGCGGGCGACTACGCAGTCGGTCGCGTCTGCGGTCCGGCAGCTCTTCCTTACAGCACGAGCGTCAGAACGAACGCGAGTACGAGGACGGATCCCTGCATGACCGTGGGGAGCCAACCCGCGAACGCGGTTTCCCCAACCGAAAATACCTGCCACGTCAGATTCATCAGCGAATGAATCACGAAGGGAGCGAAGACGTTGTCCCCCCACCGCATGAAAAGCCATGCGAAGAATCCCCCGCCGACGAACGTGATGGCCGCGATGCCGATCAACTGGCCCGCCGAGGAGCCCGTCTCGAGATGAACGAGACTGAAAACGATGGAGGTCACGAAGACGGAGGGCCAGAACCCGAAGGCGGCATGACGATAGAGCTGCCGGAATGCGAAGCCGCGGAACACGACCTCCTCCGCAAACGGGGAGATCACCGCGAGGTAGAGTGCGGCGGCGACCGAAATGTTCGTGGCGACAGGCGTGGTCAAAGCAAACACCCCCCACATCGGCAGAACGGCCAGCACTGTGACGGCGATCATCGGTCGGGACGGCCGGCGAATCCCTGCTTCTCTGAGGACACCGCGGGTCGAAAGACGATGGAGGACCGCGAGACATACCAGTACGAGAAGGATCTGGAGGCAGCTTTTGATCGTCTCGGGAACGTAGAAGGGAAACTGTTCGTAAAGACGACGATACCGGGGATCGTAACGAGAATGAGCTGAAGGCGTGTGGCCAGCACGAACCCCAGAAGCGTCACGATCACGACGACAGCGCGACGAGGTGGCCGGTCCGCTTCCCTCGAACCCACTCTGAACTTCCTTTCAGTCCGGCGGTCTCTGGATACCAGGTTCTCCGCACGAGGCATCGCAAGCGCCGTCAGTCCGTTGTCATGGCTCCCTGACCTTGACCTCTTTCCTGCCCATCCGACTGCCAGGCGGTCACTCCTCAGCAATTTTAACAGTTGCCGTAGCACCGGCTCGGAGCGCGAGCCCGATTCCGAGAACGTCGACATCCGGCGTCGAGCGAGAGGATCCTCCCGGTTCGAAAACCGGTGCTACTCGACCTCTTCCACCGTTCGACCCGAGATCACGCTTTCCGGCTCTGTCCTGACCGGTTTGCGGCGGGCATCCGCTCCCTCGTCGTCCATTTTCACGAGAAGCCAGTTCTTCCTGTTGCCGCCGAGCTTGCTGTGGATCAGCGCGAACCCGCCCCGCAGTTTCTTCCCTTCGAGCCAGATCTTCGCATGCCCCCGGTCGAGCGCTTCTTCGATGGGCACTTCCCGGTCATCGTCGCCGGTCGTGATGTTCTTCCAGGTCCCGGTATCCCAGACGATCACGGCGCCCGCACCGTAGCTTCCCTCCGGGATCACCCCTTCGAAATCGGCGTAGTCGAGCGGATGGTCGGGGGTGGCAATCGCAAGTTGTTTGTCGTCCGGATCGGTCGACGGCCCTTTCGGAACGGCCCACGATTTCAGCACGCCGTCGACCTCGATTCTGAAGTCCCAGTGCATCGAGCTCGCATCGTGCTGCTGAATCACGAAGATCGGCTGCCGGCCTCGCCGTCCCATGATGAAACCAGCTGCAAGAGAACCGCCCATTGACGCGGCCCCGGCCCGCTCCTGCTCGTCAGGGGGAGGTGACGAGCAGGCCGAGGTTTGCGCCCTCGAGTTTCTGTCGGAACGGCTCCACGTTGGACGCATAGAAAGCGTCGAGCTCGCGGAGTCGCTCGTTCAAGACGGTGCGTGCCGGTTCGACGTACTCGAGTACGGTCGGCGAGGGAGCGTCGAATGTCGATCGGAGCATGAACTGCGCGAGACCGAGGATCGAGCTCGCTCGATCATCGTCGTAAACAATGCCTTTCGTTCCGGGCGGGACCCTGAGCTTCTCCTCCCAGCCTTTGAGCTGCTTTTCGAGCGCGGTCGCCTCCTCGAGAAGGGCCTTTGCCGAGTCGTCGTCCTTCCGTTCGCCGAGTCGAGTTTTGATCATCGCGAGATCCTCGTTCGATCTGTTGATCCGCTTGACGGCCGCGACCAGTCTCCGTTCCAGCTCGAGCATCTCGGTCTGAATTCGGAAGCGCTCGCGGCGCTCGTCGACACCGTAGCGCGAATCGGGATCGTGGACGACTTCGATCGTTCCACTGTCCGAGCTTTCGCCGTATTCGATCTGTACGGAGTACGTACCGGGTGGCACTGCAGGGCCCGCCGGGAGTCCGTCCTCGAGCGGCTTCTGCTCAGGGGAGGGCATCGGCTCGGCACCGTCGATGGCCGTGTCCCAGTAGATGCGGTTCAGACCCCGTACGATCGGAGCCCTGAATGTTCGGATGACGCCACTCTCGTCGGAAACCTTCACCGTGACTTTCGGCTTCTCGTCCTCTTTCTTTTCTTCTTTCTCCTCGTCGGTTTCTGCGCCGGCCTCTTCGTCTTCCGGCTCTTCCTCTGGGATCGTCACATAGGCCGACGGATGAAAGAGCTGTTCCTCGAACCGCTGTTCTTCGGTCCGCAGTTTGATCCGTCGCTCCCGGTCTGCTTCTTCATCGGGAATCGGAAGCTCGGGTCCGCTCGCCATGAACGTGATCGCGCCGCCGTAGGGCTCGTTCGGAGCGCGCCACTCCGTCGCTCCGGCAAAACGTGACGACGGAGTCTGCCGCGGCATGTACTGCAGCGCAGTCGTCGTATCGAGGAGGTCGAGCTTTGCGCCGAAGCTCGCTTCGCTCAGATCCCGCAGTACCGAATAGTCGTCGATCACGAAGACACCGCGGCCGTGCGTTCCGAGAACCAGATCATCCTCCCGCTTCTGGATGACCATGTCCATCACGGAGACTGTCGGAACGCCTGCCGTCCATTTCGTCCAGGATCTTCCACCATCGAGCGTGAAGAAGAGGCCGAGCTCGGTGCCGGCGAAGATCAGATTGGGATCGACGTGATCCTGGCGCACGCTGAGCGCGTAGCCATCCATTGGAGCTTTGGCCAGATCGGCCCAGATGCTGCCATACCCGGTCACCCTGAAGAGGTGCGGGGACATCTGCGATCGACGGTGGTCGTCCACGGCGATGAAGGCGGTGCCGGCGTCGTGAGGCGACGGCTCGATCATCGGAATCCACGCTCCCGCCAATCTTCCGGGCAGCTTGTCGATGCGCGTCCAGCTCTCGCCGCCATCACGCGTGAGGTGGACGCGGCCGTCGTCGGTTCCGACCCAGATGACGTCCCGCTCGATTGGGCTCGGCGCGATCGAGACGATCGTCGTGTAGTTCTCGGCGGCCGTCACATCGGGTGTGAGACCGCCGCTCTTCCTGAATGTCTGTAGCGCGGGATCGTTGCTCGTCAGGTCATCGCTGATCACTTCCCAGGTCAGACCGAGATCGGTCGATCTGTGAACGAACTGGCTTCCGTAGTAGATCGTGCCGGGATCGAACGGATCACGCGCGATTCCTGCGTTCCAGTTGAACCGGAGCTCGGTGCCGTCGTCCGGCGGATCGGGCCGCATGGCGCGCAGCTCACCCTCGTCGAGGTCGTAACGGTAGAGGTTGCCACCCTGCGACATCGAGAAACCGGTTCTCGAGTTGCGGGGATCGGGCGAGACGTCGAATCCGTCTCCGAACCCGACTTCCTGCCAGTGCAGATTGCGGATGCCGCCATTCTCCCGCACCTCCGCGGGCCCCCGCCATGATCCGTTGTCCTGAAGCCCCCCATAGATGTTGTACGGGTCCTCGTTGTCCACGCTGACGTGGTAGAACTGGGCGAGGGGGAGGTTCTCGACGAAGCGCCAGTTCATGCCGGCGTCGTACGAGATCGCGATTCCTCCGTCGTTGCCATCGATCAGATGATTCGAATCGTCCGGATTGATCCAGAAGGCGTGATTGTCGATGTGGATGAAGTTCCCGGGTGCGCAGCAGGTGATCTGAGGGAGCTGCACGAATGTCTTTCCGCCGTCGTTGGAGACCCGCGCCAGGGTCGAGAGGTTGTAGACGCGCCCCGGGATGTTCGGATCCGCGAAGAGCTCGGTGTAGTAGAAGGGGCGATCCACGATCCACCGCTCGGTGTTCATCGTCTCCCAATGGCGGCCTCCGTCAGTCGAGCGGACGAGGGCATTCTCCTCAGCTTCGACCAGTGCGTAGACGAGTCCCCGCTGAGCGGGTGAGGGTGCGATGACCATCCGGCCGTGCGGCCCGTCCGGCAGGCCGTCTTCGGAGAGCCGCTGCTCCCAGCTCTCGCCACCGTCGGTTGAGACATACATCCCCGACCCGGGTCCACCCGAGATGAAGTGGTAGGGCCAGCGGCGGAACTGCCACATCGCGGCATACACCTTCTCCGGATTGAAGGGGTCGAGCTTCACGTCGGTTCCACCGGTCTTCTCGTCGACGTACAGAATCTTCGTCCACGTCTCGCCACCGTCGGTCGTCTTGTAGATGCCTCGGTTCTGGTTCTCGCCCCAGAGCGTCCCCATCGCCGCGACGTAGACGATGTCGCGATCCGTCGGATGGACCGTCACCTGGTTGATCCGCTCGGTGTTCTCGAGCCCCATCGATGTCCAGGTCTCGCCGCCGTCGGTGGATTTGAAGATGCCACGTCCGATCGAGGTGGAGTTGCGCACGGCTCCTTCACCCGTGCCGACCCAGATGACGTCCGGATTCGGCTGGAAGATTGCGATCGATCCGATCGAGGCGACCGGTTGGTCGTCGAAGATCGGCTCCCAGGTGAGACCGGCGTCGTTCGAGCGCCAGACTCCTCCCGTCGCTGCGCCGACGTAAATTCTGTTCGTGTCGGACTGAACGACATCGATCGCCGAAATGCGTCCGCTCATCGTACCGGGCCCGAGGTTCCGGGCGGTCAATCCCGAGAGGAGGTTTGGGTCGATCTGTGCCGATGACGGCGAGGCGAGAAGCAACGCGACGACGAGGGTCAGCCGAGGGTTCATGAATTTCCTCCAAATCTTCGGTTCGGGCGGGTGTGATTGTAGGACAGAGGAGTGGGACAGAAGAGTGTGGACGGAAAGAGTGGACGGAAGAGTGGACAGTTGGGGGTCCACTGTCTTGTCCACTGCTTTGTCCACTCTTTCGTCCACTCGTTGAAGACCTTAGTCCGGATGTTCCCGAGTGAGCGGCGCGCGGGGGCGTAGCCGGACCGATCGCGAATCGGAGATCGGTCGCGAAGGATCGGGAACGAGGAGGACCGCCGCGAGAGCGACCGTCAGCTTTGCGGGATCGATCGGGGAGCTCAGAAGAGGGGCCGGCCAGATCGTGAGGAGGTGTACGCCCATGACGAGCCAGAGGTTCCGCGTGCGGAGATAGAGGAGCGCGAAGAAGACGCCGCTGACGGCGAGCAGCGGGAAGTCGAGGCTCTGCAGCCCGAGGCGTCCCCGCGCCGCGGTCGCATCGATGATCTCGGCAATCGCATAAGCCGACTGCGAGATCAGCAACGCGGATCCGGTCCGGATGAACGGGTCCCGGATCGGACGCCGACGCTCGAAGTAGTCCAGACACCACGTGAGCACCAGTCCCCGCCAGATCAACTCCTCGGCGATCACCGAGCCGATCATCCTCTCGATCAGGGGTGTGAGCATCCCCCTCGGGTTGCCCCATCCCGGGTAGATGGCCAGGCTCTCGTATCGCGTCAGCGCGACCGTCGCCTCGGCGAGCTGGACGAGACCCCAGATCGCGCAGACCGCGGCGATCGCCAGCGGGATGCGACGAGCGTCGATTCCGAGCGTTCGCGGACTTACCTTCGCCAGGACCCAGCATGTGCCGATCACCGTCAGGATTTGCACCAGAGAGATGAGGACGTCGGGGTTGATCAGATTCCAGCTCGTGCTCGCCACCCTGGCGAACGCCTTCGACCGGTGGAGAAACCACGACAAACCCTCGAGCGCGATGACGATCGATACGATCATCACCAGCAATTCGGGCGAGATCCGTCCGATTGCGTCTCTCCAGGATGACGCCCGCTCCTGATCCGGGTTTTCGGTCACGCGCGCATTCTAGCGAAGAGCGGGGAGCGAGGGGGGGTGAGGAGGGTAGCCGCGTCATGAAGGCTCACCGGGCAGAAACGAGCGGCGCGGACCAACGGATCTCCTCGTGCGGCGTGGTCATATGAAAATGGAATGTTTATCGCAAGAGGGCTCAGTTTTTGCGGGGAACGAAGGGCCCCACCGGGAGGAGAGGAGATTCAACGGGCTTGAAGATATTGATCGCACTGGTCGCCGCGCTGTCGATGGCGATCCCGGTCGTTGCGGAAGTCCGCGGCATGGCCGTCGGACAGCAGTACGCAACCAGCGGCTTTCTCACCTCACTCTCTTTCGACCGCGAAGGGGTGATGTATTACACGACCCGCAGCGGTGACATCCGGCGGCTCGTCGATCAGACCGATGAGCTCGTTGCGCATGTTCCTTCGGCCGACATGGGCAACGCGGCCCTGCTCGGAATGGCGTTCGATCCCGATGGGCAGATGGTCGTTCACTACGTATCGCCCGATCTGATGACGGATGTGATCTCCCGCGTCGATCCGGTCACGGGTGAGGAGAGGATCATCGCGGAGATCCGATGTACCGAGATTCCGGTGAACTGCTCGAGTGAACATCGTGGCGGCAATCCGTTCGTGACTCGGGAGGGTGAGATCTTCGTCGGGGTCGGTGACTACAATCTCCAGATGGTCGCTCAGGATCCGACATCCTCGGGGGGGAAGCTCTATCGGATTTCGGCCGATGGAGTCGTGACGAAGTTTGCGAAGGGCGTCCGGAACCCGTTCGATATGGTCTGGGACGAAGAGCGCGAAGTTCTGATCCTGGGGGACAATGGTGCGGTCGGGCAGGATGAGCTCAACGTGGCGGCCGAGGGAGCGAATCTCGGCTGGCCTCTCACGATGGGAAGTCAGCCGCCGGTCGAAGGAACGGTGCCGCCAGTCTACGTCTTCGAGGGCACCGTGGCTCCGACGGGCATCACGCTGGGCGGCGGAGCACCGAGCTATTTTCGCGGCGGGGTGCTCATGACGGGTTTCGTCTCCGAACGACTCTACTTCTTTCCGTCAATCGATCCGATCACTCCCCCCATCGTCCTGGTCGACAAGCGGGCGCCGATGCTGATCGACGTTTCGATCGACCCGGAAGGCGGCGTCTGGTTCGCTTCCCCGTTCACGATCTATCGGCTCGATGTTCCGCTTCGGGGGGATGTCGACGGAGATGGTGAGGTCGACTTTCACGATTACCAGGGGCTCATTCTGGAGCTCGACGACGGCGATGGCAACTCGGTGTTCGATGTCGAAGGCGGAACATTTCCCGGCACCTGGGGCGCGGATGTCGACCTGGATGGCATCGTCAGCGAAAGGGATCTCCAGCAGCTCTCCTGGACGCTCTGGGGGCGACGCCGGGGCGTGGGCCGGCGTTGAACGGAAGCGGGCCCGACCGAATCGGCCGATGATGTATTGCCCGAAGTGCTACACGGACGATCTCTCCCAGGTGAACAGCGGCTCGTTACCCGACGCCACGTTCGTTTGCGCGAGCTGCGAGGGTATCTGGATGATGAACGTCGAGGCCGTGACCGATCTGCGAAAGGAACCGGACGAGCTCCCCGAGCACGATCGGGAGCGCGATCTCAGAGCGGGTCTCTGCCCTTTCGGGCACGGCATCCTTCGGCGTGCACAGACCCACCTCGACCCTCCCTTCTATCTCGAGCGCTGCGGCATCTGCTCCGGCATCTGGTTCGATCGCGGAGAATGGGAACGTGTTGTCGTCCAGGGACTCTCTGCTGATCTCGGGGAGATCTGGACACAGTCGTGGCAGCAGAGGAAGCTCGACGAGGAGCGACGCCGGCGGACTCTCAATGAGGCACAGCAGGCGCTCGGCGCCGAGATCGTCGAAGAGCTCTTCTCACTCGGAGGCAAGTTGCGGGATCACCACGAGCGAAATCGAGCGATCGCGTTTCTGCTCGAAGTCGTCCGAGGGGGGCTCGATCGCGAGGGAAGCTAGCGTGGACCGGGCGGGAGCTCGTGAAAGAAGTTGACGAGTGAGCGCCAATAGTGAGTCACGATCCCCCGCCCAGATTCTTCGCCCGCGCTCCGCCGGGCTCAGAATGACGAATGTCGCGTTTGCGCGAAGCGACGATCACAGACGAATGTTCGCCCTCGCGAAAACCCACTCCTTCGTCATCCTAGAAGCAATTGACCGGCGCGTTGCGCCGGTGAAGCGGGAATGAAAACCGGAGCCCGCAAAACTCCGCACCCCATACTCAAATCGACGTCGTCCCGAGCGGGCGGTCGGGTGGGCAAGCGAGGGACCTTGCAGGGTGGGACATCAGACCAAGCGAAGCGCTGCAAAAGGTCGAAGTCCACGCAATTTCGTCGTCGTTTCATTAGGAGCGCCGAAGGACGGCGAAGGATCCGGGCGTGGGCGAGTAGACCGAAGCGAAGCGCGGAGTCTAGGGAGACTGCATCAGCGCTACATCGATCGATACATCATTTCCATGACACCACGATCGTGGTAGCGGGGAAACCTTCCCAGGTCCCTTCCAGGATCTCGGCCTTGGCTTCCCGGGCACCCGAGACTTCCAGCAGACGCTCCAGAAACCCGAGCGACTGATGAACGGCGGCTTCCTCTGCTTCTCCCGACATGCCGTACTGGATCTCGAGGATTGCCTTCCCATCGCGGATCGTCGTCACCTTGACCGCCGGAAAGTCGAATAGCGCCTGGCGGAGGATCTGAAAGCGCATGAACGTCTCGCGTGGATCGTTGTCGACCATGAGGTCCGGATGGACGGCTTTGAGCTCGTCGATCGTCTGGCGTCCCCATCGATGGATGAGATTGAGATCGTGATTCGCCACCTTCTCGAGAATCGCGAGACCGAGCTTCTCGAAGACATCCATCGGATACCATTTCTCCGGTGCGATCTGCTGCCTGGTCCAGCTCAGAGCCTCTGCATCGAGTACTTCGGTCCAGTCGATCTCCTTGTTCGCGCGGATCATCCGCACATATTCGGCAAAGAGGTGGCCTTTGACTTGTCTCGCCATAATTGCGGTGGAGTCTACCCGACGAAGCCGGAGGGAAGGAGCCAACTAAAGTGGACCGCGAAAAAGGGAATGATCCCAAGATGGTGGCCGCCCTTGCGCGGATGCGCGTCAATGCTCAGCTCTGATTCGAAGCGGTGCTGCCCACTGACCCCGTATCGGCGACCGGCTCGCGAAGATAGAAGCCGGTGACGCTTGCGTCGTTGGCTGCGACCCGTTCGGGGGGGCCCTCCGCGACGAGAAGTCCTCCTTCATCGCCGCCGCCGGGACCGAGATCGATGACCCAGTCGGAAGCCTGGATGAGCTCGAGATTGTGCTCAATGACGACCACCGAGTGTCCTCTGTCGATGAGCTCGCGGAAGGTCGAAAGAAGCTGCCGGACATCGGTCGAATGAAGACCGGTGGTCGGTTCGTCGAAAAGAAACAGACGTCGACTCGAATCCTGCCGTGGAACGAGAAACGACGCGAGCTTGAGTCGCTGTGCCTCACCACCCGACAGCGAGGCAGTCGATTGTCCGAGGGTCAGATATCCGAGGCCAACGCTGCGCAAAGCGTTGAGTTTTCGGATGAGGCCTCGGTGCTCGATGAAGAATCGGATCGCTTCGTCGACGGTCAGCGCGAGAATGTCCTCGACGTTCTTCCCGTGATGCCGGACCCGAAGAATGCGATCCTGAAAACGTCTCCCCTGACATTGATCGCAGGTGACTTCGACATCGGCCAGAAAGTGCATGTCGATCGACACCGTTCCACTTCCGAGGCACGATTCGCAACGTCCCCCATCGACGTTGAACGAGAAGTCTCTTGCAGTGATCCGTTTGTCGTCCGCTGGGGCGAGAAGCTTCCGGATGTCGTCCCACGCCTTGACGTAGGTCGCCGGGTTCGATCTCGCGGAGCGGCCGATCGGGCTCTGGTCGACGAACTGGATGTCGTCGATCAGATCGATGTTCTCGATCGCCTCGATCTCGCCGGCGTCGAGCTCGGTCTCGCCGCGGTGATGACGGCGGTAGGCGTTGTAGAGGCAATCGCGGATCAGCGACGATTTCCCGGAACCGGACACACCCGTGATCGCAACGAGACCGCCCAGCGGAATCGCGACGTCGATGTCACGGAGGTTGTGAGACCGGGCACCGCGGATGATGATCCGATCCGTATTCTCGAGATCCTTTCTCGTCGCATCGGCGAGCTCGTCGACGTCTGTGGATGTACCGATTGCAGCCTTCGTGATGGCGGGACTGTTCGGCCCGGCAGCGACCAGCCGCCCGCCGAATCGACCGGCGCCGGGGCCTAGCTGGATGATGTGGTCGGCGCCGGAGATGATCGTCGGATCGTGCTCGACGACGACCACCGTATTGCCGGCGTCGCGGAGGCGGCCGAGGACGGTCAGGAGCCGGTCGCTGTCGCGCGGATGAAGGCCGACGGTCGGCTCGTCGATCACATAGAGCGTGTTGGTGAGACCGTTCCCGAGCGCAGCGGCGAGGTTGATCCGTTGCGCTTCGCCGCCGGAGAGTGTGCGCGCCTGCCTGTCGAGGGTCAGGTAGGAGAGGCCGACTTCGTCGAGATAGATGAGGCGATTCAGGATCTCCCGCCGGAGGTGGCCGGTTCGAGCCTCCTCTTCACTCGACAGCGGGAGGTACTCCCAGAACCTGCGGGCTTCCCCCACATTCATCGCGAAGAGCTCGGCGATCGAACGATCGCGGAAGCGAACGGCGCGCGCTTCGGGGCGGAGACGAGTACCGTCGCACGTGGGACACGAGTCGTATTTGCGATAGCGGGCGATGAGAACTCGGACATGGACCTTGTACTTTTTCGTCTCGAGCCAGTCGAAAAAGCCCTGAATCCCATACCACTTGCCGCGTCCGTGAATGAGTGCGTCGTAGGCGTCGGGCTCGAGCTGGTCGATCGGGACGTCGAGCGGAAGACCGATCCTCGACGCCTCCGCTTCGAGGTCGTCGTAGCAGCTTTCGTAGGCGGGGGAGTTGAAGGGCTCGATCGGGATCTCATCGAGACGAAGCGAGCGGTTCGGGATGACCTTTCCCCAGTCGACGCCCATGACGCGGCCGTAGCCCTGGCACTCCGGGCAGGCCCCGAGCGGCGAGTTGAAGGAGAAGAGCTGAGGAACCGGATCCTGCGCTTCCTGCCCGCAGCGATTGCAGATGAACGCCGTTGCCCAGGTGTGAGACGTCCAGCCGGCGTCCTCCTGCACGAATACGACGAGCTTCCCCGAGCCGACGCCAAGCGCGGACTCGACCGCTTCGTTCAGGCGATCGCGCTTCGCATGATCGAGCGTGAGCCGGTCGATCAGCACGGGCAGGGTTTCGAGCTTCGAGTGATTGGTGGAGATCTCCTCGATCGCGCCGTCGATCCAGAGCCGGTAGAAGCCGGCCTTTCGCAGGTCCTCGAGGATCCCGTCGTCGGTGGTCACCGGCGCGATGAGGACCGCCCGTCTTCCTGCGAACAGGCCGAGGAGCTTGTCGGAGATCGAACCGGATGTTTCGCGGGTGACGACCGCGTCGCACCGCACGCAGTGGGTCGTCCCCGCCCAGGTCATGAAGAGGCGGGCGTAGTCCGCCAGCTCGGTGACGGTCGCGACGGTCGAGCGCGCGTTCTTGACGGAGTTCTTCTGTTCGATTGCGATGGCGGGGAGGATTCCCTCGATCGACTCGACGTCGGGACGATCCATCCGCTCGAGGAACTGCCGGACATAGGTCGACATCGACTCGACGAACCGACGCTGTCCTTCGGCATAGAGCGTATTGAAGGCGAGGGAGGATTTGCCGGAGCCGGATGGCCCGGTGATGACCGTGAGAGCGCCGTGAGGGATGTCGACCGAGAGATCGACGAGGTTGTGAGTTCTCGCTCTCGAGATCGAGATTGCCGAGCTCGACATTCGGCGGCCAGAACGTGGAGCGGAAAACGAAACTTCCGACTCAGACGCGGATCTGATGTTTCTCGTAAAAGTTGTACTTACCGATCCGTTCCGAAAGCCGGCTGACGACTTCCTCCGGGAGCGGGTTGCCGGAGGCCTTTGCGTTGACCTCGACCTGATGCGGGTTGCGGGCTCCC
This sequence comes from Acidobacteriota bacterium, assembly GCA_019347945.1. Lineage (NCBI taxonomy): Bacteria > Pseudomonadati > Acidobacteriota > Acidobacteriota bacterium. The sequence continues at coordinate 27,982 of JAHWKK010000001.1, forward strand.
GGCACGGTGGTCGAGACGGCATCGTTCGCGAGAACGAACCGGAGAGCCGCCTGTCCGAGCGTGTCGCTCGACGACCCGACGATCGCCTTCGCCTCATCGACCCAGGCGAGCGCCTCTTCGAGCCGCCGGGGCGTCAGAAAATTCTGGCGTACGTCGTCAGGAGGGAACGTGGTTCCCGGATGATAGCGACCGGAGAGAAGACCGGAAGCGAGCGGCACTCGCGCGATGACTCCGTAGCGCTTTTCCTTTGCGAGGGGGAACAGCTCGCTGGCGGCCGACTGATTGAGTATGTTGTAGAGGACCTGAATCGTGTAGCCCCATCCCCGCTCGACGATCTCGAGTCCTTCTTCAGGCGAAGTGATCGAGATTCCCCAGAATCGAATGCGGCCGTCGTTCTGAAGCCGCTCCATCGTCTCCTGAACTTCCTCCTTTCGAAGGACCTCGATGGGAGGATTGTGGAGCTGGTAGAGATCGAGATAGTCGGTTCGGAGCCGGTGAAGTGACCGGTCGATGGCGTGAAAGATGTGCTTGCGCGAAAAGTCCCGCTCGATCGTGTCGCGACTCGATCGCACGAAACCGACCTTGGTCGAGATGATGACGTCGCTGCGGTACTTCGCCAGGGCGAGACCGAGAAGTGATTCGCTGCGGCCGTGACCGTAGATGTCGGAAGTATCGAAGAAGTTGATCCCGAGCTCGCGCGCGCGCCGGATCGCGGCGAGTGTCTCGTCGTCACTCGTTCCGGCCCAGCCGATCGGTATCCCACCGACGCTGAAGCGTCCTCCAGCCTGCCATCCTCCGAAGCCGATCTCGCTGACCCCGAGACCGGTCCTGCCGAGCACCCGAGTCTTCACTCTTCTCTCTTCACCCTTCCTTTTTCACTTTACTCTTCACTCTCTCATCTCAGGGCATCGGAATCGAGCCGAGAAGGTATTTCAGATCTTCGTCGGTCCAGCGGATCCCGCCACCGACCGTGAAGGCGGTGTCGTTGAAGACGTTGTCCACGCCGGTCGAGACGTAGATCTGCGGAAGCGTTTCCTTTTCGCTGCTGATGACGTACTGGCTGAACAGCCGGAGATGAGGACTGTCGTCCCGGTACTTGCCGAAGTCGAAGATCTCTCCTGTGAGGCGGAGCCGATCGTTGAGGTGGTAGTCGGCGCCGATACCTCCGGTGTTCTCGAACAGTCCCAGCCGGACGACGAGCTCGTCGAGTTTCCAGCCGGCCTGCGCTGAGATCAGAAAATCGCGGTCGAATTTTTCTTCGCGGATCGTGCTCGTTTCGGTGGTTCCGTCCGGATGGATGACGATCTTCTCGACGACCTTGACGTCCTTGTCTCCGCGCGGGACGTTGGCGAGCTCGACGTGGTAGAAGCGGTTCTTCTCGGGATCGGGCTGAAGATCGACGACGACGGCCGTACGGGAGTTGCTGCCGAGGGCGGGATCGACGTCTTCGAGTCCGGCGTAGTAGTCGCCCTGAATTCCGAGCTTGAGATCGATCTTCCCGATCCTGCCGAGGGTTTTCTGAAGCTCCCCGACGCCGGATTCGACAGAGGAGAGCGCCGACGTCAGTCGCTCGTGTGCTTCGTCGCTGTAGAGGAGCTTTCCGACGGTACCCTCGCCGGAACGTACCTGAGCGGTGACGTGGCCGAGGTTGTCGGCGGTCGTCTGAATGTCGGTGGAAAGGCGTCGCAGGTTCTCGACGATGATCCGGATGTCTTCGCGGTTGTCGCCGACGGTACCGGAGATGGAGAGCGCGGCCTGATCGAACGCGCGCGCGATCCGCGGGAGCTCCACACGGAGATCGGTTGTGATCGCGCGGAGGTTCTCGGCGGTGATCGCGACGTTCTCCTGATTGGAATCGATGAGGAGGCGCATACTCGCGGTGACCTGTCGGACGTTCTCGACGATCTCGTCGAGACGCTGCTCGCCGGACGGGCCTCCGACGGTGTTGCGGATCGATGCGGTGATCGCCTTGAGATCGTCGGCGATGGCAGCCACCTGATCGGTCACCTGCTCGATCGAGGCAGAGCTGGTCCCTTCGAGAAGGATCGGGCGATCGGTGTCCGCGAGAACCGGATTACCGACCGGCCCGGGGATCAGATCGACGTACTTCTCTCCGAGGAGCCCGAGGTTTGCGATCTTCGCGGTGGCGCCCTGCCGGAGATCGACCTCGCCGTTTACTTCGAGAGTCACCACGGCGCGACCGTCCTCGGTGAGGCGGATGCCGGAGACTTTGCCCACGCGCACGCCGGCCACTCGCACCGCCGACTTGTCGTCGAGCCCGGCGACCGAATCGAAAATGACCTGGATTTCCTGCACGGCGTCGGCGCCGCCGAGATTCAGGTCTTCGATTCTCAGGATGAAGAAAGCGAGAATCCCGAGAATGATCAGCATGAAGATTCCGACTTTTGCGGCCGCGCTCATTTACTCTCCTCCGGCGGGAAAATCCCGACGCTTTTCATCATACGGTACAACCTCGCAAGAGGAAGGCCGACTACATTCGAGTAGCTTCCGGTCAGCTCTTCAATGAAGAGGGCCCCGACACCCTGGGCGGCGTACGCACCCGCCTTGTCCATCGACTCGCCCGTCGAGAGATACCAGGCGATCTCGTCGCGCAGCATCTCGGCGATCTTCACGTCGGTCGCCGTGACCGTCGTCTCGGTGTGCACCTGCTGCCTGTGGAGCGTGACGGCTGTGAGCACGGTATGAGTACGCCCCGAGAGCCGCGAGAGCATCGCCGCCGCATCGGTCTCCGAGACGGGCTTTTCGAGGATCTCGCCTTCGAGAACGACGATGGTGTCGGCGGCGACGATCCAGTCGTCCGGCTGCTTCCTGCCGACCGAGACGGCCTTCTCCTCGGAGAGCCTGGTGACGTATTCGCCGGGCGATTCTCCGGGCTCGAGCCGCTCTTCGATCCGGCTCGGAATGACGATCGGGTCGATACCGATCGAGCGCAGCAGCTCGAGCCGTCGGGGAGAACCGGACGCGAGGATGAGGCGTGTCACCTCGAGATGGTCCGTCTCAGAAACTCGGTGAACGCTTCACCAATGACGGGATGACGGAGGCCAGCCGCGACGTTTGCCTCGAGCCAGCCGAGGCTTTCGCCCGCGTCGTACCGGGTACCTTCGAAAACGAGGCCGTAGATCTCCCCCTGCTGCATCAGCCGCTGAAGAGCATCGGTCAGCTGAATCTCGCCTCCCGCGCCCGCTCCGGTCTGTTCGAGATGTTCGAAGACCCCCGGGGTCAGGAGATACCGGCCGATGATCGCGAGGTTCGACGGAGGGACGCCGGCAGGTTTCTCGACCATGTTTTCGATCAGGTAGAGATTCGCGGCCACCTTCTTCCCCTCGATGATCCCGTAGCGCGAAGCCTGGTCCTCCGGCACCTCCATCAGAGCGACCACTGGACGTTTCTTCTCCTCCCAGACTCTGCCGAGCTGCGCGAGCACGGGGACGTCGGAGATGATGACGTCGTCCGGAAGAAGGACCGCGAACGGCTCGTCTCCGACGAGCGGGCGGGCCGAGCGAACGGCGTCGCCGAGCCCGAGGACCGCTTTCTGCCGGATCGACGAGACCTCGGCGAGAGAGCTGACCTGTTCGATCAGCTCCAGAAGCTCCGGCTTGTTCTTATGACGGAGATTCTCTTCCAGCCCGCGGTTCCGATCGAAGTGATCGAGAATCGAGTTCTTGCCGCGAGAGGTGACGATGACGACCCGTTCCATGCCGGAGGAGACAGCTTCCTCGACGCCGTACTGGATGATCGGCTTGTCCACGAGCGGAAGCATCTCTTTCGGGATCTCTTTGGTGGCGGGAAGGCATCTCGTTCCGTAGCCGGCGCACGGGATCACACACGAACGGATGCGGTTGGAAGCCATGTTCGGGTCGCTCCCGTGCTCAGCTCTCAGCGGTCTTGAGCTTTCCGACGAGCTCGCGAACGGCATCGGCCGAGTGATCGAGAGCTTTCCGCTCGTCATCGTTCAGCTCGATCTCGATGATCTCCTCGACACCACCGGCTCCGAGCTTGACGGGAACCCCGACGAAGAGATTCTGGTAGCCATACTCTCCTTCGAGCCTCGCGGCGCACGGAAGGATCTTGTTCTTGTCCCTGAGGATCGCATCGACCATCTCCCAGGCAGCCGACGACGGGGCGTACCAGGCGGAGGTGCCGAGAAGTTTGACGATCTCGGCTCCGCCGTTCCTCGTTCTGTCGACGATCGCGTCGATCCGCTCCTTCGAGATCAGCTCGGTGATCGGAATCCCGGCAACGGTGGAGTAGCGAGGCAGCGGGACCATCGTGTCGCCATGCCCGCCGAGGACGAAGGCGTGAGTATTCTCGATCGAGACGTCGAGCTCCATCGCGATGAATGCGCGCATCCGGGCCGAATCGAGAACTCCCGCCATGCCCATCACGCGCTCTCTCGGAAATCCCGAAACGCGGCGCGCGACCTCGCACATCGCATCGAGTGGATTCGAGACGATGATCAGGATCGTGTCTGGAGAATGTTCGACGATCTCGCGGGTGACATTCGCGACGATCTCTTCGTTCTTCCAGAGAAGGTCGTCGCGGCTCATTCCCGGTTTTCTGGGGAGACCCGCGGTGATGACGACGACGTCGGACCCGGCGGTCTCTTCGTATCCGTTGGTACCGATGACATGCGCATCGAATCTCTCTACGGGAGCGGATTCGATCAGGTCGAGGCCTTTGCCCTGGGGAACGCCCTCGACGATGTCGACGAGGACGACGTGGGCCAGCTCCTTTTCCGCGATCCGCTGGCCGAGGGTGGCGCCGACATTGCCGGCACCGACGACTGTGACTTTATTCATTGGTCAGAGCTCCGTGGGAAGTTGTTGTCCCGCAGATTGTATACGGCGTGAGGCGAGGGGCCGTCCGGGAGGGAAAGACAGGCGGGAGGGAGTTTCAGTCCTGATCTGCTTCCCGAACAGCTTCGTTGGCGCCTTTGAAACCGATCTTCGAGTGGGTGCCGTCGCAGTAGGGCTTGGTGGTCGATCCGCCGCAACGGCAGAGAGCCTTCTTGAGGGGCTCGGTCTCGTTGCCGTTCTCGTCGACGAGTGTGAAGTCACCCTCGACGATCAGGGGGCCGTCGGGTCTTACCTTGATTTTGGTCAAAAGCTCTCCTAGAAGACGGGATTGTCGACGTTATGCTCGAAATGCCAGTTGTAGGTGTAGCCGGGGAACTCGACCGGTATGGTGTACTCGACGTCGATTCTGACGCGGCTGTTTCCTCGGGTGACTCGGAGGTTCTTTTCCTCGAGGGGTACCTCGAGCTCGCGCGCACGGTGAAGAATTCGCTCACGGATGTCTTTCGGGCCCTTCCGGAGGCCGGCTGATTTCCCCTCGTCGACGACGAACTGCTTCATCTCGGCGGCCTTGACCTTTACGGGAATCATCTTGTACGCGACGAAGACACAGCCGAGGAGAATGATGAGGCCGATGATGCACCCGACCTGTCCTTCGCCACGTTCGCCTTTCCTGCTGAGCATGTGCGGACCTCCATGCCGAGATTAAAGAACCCCGACCCGGCAGTCAATGGGCGGCTCGGGAGTCGCTGGTCAGGTCGAGACCGTGCGCCGATGATCGACCTCGGCGCCCTGGGAATCGATTTCGGCCACGACCTTGTAGACGGGCATCTTCTTCGAGATTCCCTTCAGGGGCACCTCGCCGAGGCTCTCCACCCTGAAGTGATCGGATACGACGGACCAGGTGTTCTCGGAGATGACGACGTCACCCGGTTTCGCGACGCTGCTTTCGAGTCGTGAAGCGATGTTGACGCTGCTGCCGAGAACCGTGTAGTCCACACGCTTTTCAGTGCCGACGTTGCCGACGACCGCGGGCCCGGAGTTGATGCCTACGCGAATTCGAACTTCCGAGAGGCCGTCGGCTTTTCGCTCCTCGTTCCAGCGATCGATCAGTCGCTGCATCATCATTCCGGCGCGGACGGCACGGAGGGCATGGTCGTCCTGGGCAAGAGGAGCGCCGAAAAACGCCAGAACGGCGTCGCCGATGAATTTGTCGAGCGTTCCACCGTGAGCAAAGATCGCATCGACCGCCGCCGAGAAGAAGTGCGACAGAAACTCGGAAACCTCCGCGGGAGCTTTCGTCTCGGAAACGCTGGTGAAGCCGGTGAGGTCAGCGAAGAGAATCGTGACGTCGGCGTTCCGGATCTCCTCGGGATCGGCTGATCCGGCATTGCGAACGATCTCGTCGATGACACCGGGGGAGTGGTAGCGCTCGAGCTTGCCGCGAATCTTTTTCTCTTCCTCGATCTTCTGGGAGAGCTGCGCACGCTCGATCGCAACGGCGGCGAAGTTCGCGAGCGCGGTCATCATGTCGAGGTCTTCCTGTGTGAACCGCCCGATGTGGATGGCGGAGTCGACCTGGATCGCGCCGATCACGCGGTTGCGATTCCACAGGGGGACACACATCGCGGACCTGATTCCATGGATCGCGATCGACTTTCCTCCCATGAGCCGGGCGTCTTCCAGAGCGTTGGAGGTCAGCAGCGAGACCTGATCATCGCGAACCATCTTGAGAATGGTCCGGGAGATCGGGATGTCCTCCCGTTCGGCGCCCTCGCGGAACTTCGTCAGCCGGGGGATCGGTTCGCCCTCGGCGTCGAAGAGGATCAGAAGGCCTCGCTCGACCGCAAGATGTTTGAAGATGATCTCCATCACGGTTTCGAGGATCTCGTTCAGATCCTCGGACTGCATCAGGGCCCGGGCGACCTGGACGAGGACCCCGAGAATCTTTTCGCGGGTGAAGCCCTGAGGAGTCGAGGGGTCGACGGCAGCGGGGGCTTCTCCGGTCACCGGGACGTCCAGCCCGAACTCCGAATTGAAGTCGGAAATCCGGCGGATCACCGTTCCACTCATATCCTCGAAAGGGGTGTCGTCGGAGAAATCGACGGCGGGACGCGCTCGAACCTCGAGATCGAGGGATCCGAAGTTGATCTTGTCGTCGGCCTTGATCCCGGCTTCGCTGATGGCCGTTCCGTTGACCTTGATTCCGTTGGTCGAGTTCAGATCGACGACCCACCACGAACCGGCGCGCAGCTCGAACTGGCCGTGGCGTCTCGACACCGACGGATGGTTGAAGATCAGATCGTTTCCCTCGGTTCTCCCCGCGGTCAGCGGACCGGGCGGCTGCAGCTCGAGAATGCGAGGCTCCCCTTCCTCGAGGAAATGAAGCTGGAGATTCTCCATTGCGACCCGACCGATTATACAAGCGCTTTCATTTTCACGGAGATGGACGCGTTATAATCGGTTCCTCGAACGGAGGAGGTGCGATGGACGGCGAAGCCGAACAGGAGCCCACCGGCAAGGCGAAGCGGTACAGAGTCGAGATCGCTCAGTTGAGCGACGTAGGTCGTGTGCGAACCGAGAACCAGGATTTCGCCACGTCGACCGAGCCCGCGGACCGCTCGCAGCGCGGACAGGTCATGGTTGTCGCTGATGGGATGGGTGGTCACAAGGGCGGGGCCACCGCCTCGAAACTTTCCGCAACGATGGTGCGGGACGAATACATGGCTTCAGCGGAGGAAGACGTGGCTGAGGCTCTCCGCGCCGCTCTGCTCTCCGCGAACCAGGCGATCCACCAGAAGGCCCAGGAGGACCGGTCCCTCGAAGGAATGGGAACGACGACGTCGGCCATGGTGGTCAGAGAATCGAAGGTCTGGATCGCGCACGTCGGCGACTCGAGGGTCTACCGCATCCGCGACGGCGCGATCGAGCAGATGACCGAGGATCATTCGCTCGTGGCGACCATGGTGAAAGAGGGGCTCATCTCTGCTGAGGAAGCGGAGACGCATCCCCGCAAGAACGTCCTGCAACGCTCGATGGGAGTCGCGAGTGAGGTCGAGGTCGACGTCTACGGACCGTTTGATCTCCAGGAGGGCGACTATTATCTCGGCTGCAGCGACGGTCTTCACGGACAGGTCAAGCCGGAAGAAATTCTCGACATCATCTCCCGGGGAGAGAAGCCCGATGCGATCGCCCGGCGGCTGGTCGATCTCGCGCTGGAGCGAGGCGCGCCGGACAACGTCACGGTGGTGATTGGTCGTGCGGTCGAAGATGACGGCACACTTCCCGAGGGAGCCGAGCTGATCCCACGAGGTGACGACGACACGCTTCGCGGCGAGCTTCCACCGGTCGAGAAAGCGGACACGAGCACACCCCCGGCTCGGACGGGAACCGGTGGCTCCGGGTGCGTGCTGCAGCTGATCCTGGCCGTCCTCCTGCTCGCCGCGCTCGCCGGATCGATCGCGATGCTGATCGACGAGCAGGCGGTCATCTCGCTTTTCCAGAGATCTCCCTGACGGAGTCGAAGTTACCGGCCAATGAAAACGCGGGCAGATGGCAGGTTGGCTTGGCCGGTCGGCCTCGCTGCCACTTTGATCATTTCATCCTGCAGCGATGGTCGTGCGCTCGAGCCTCGACAGCGAATGGCTTACGCGGTCAAGCCGGCGGTGGTCAGAGTCAATGCATACGCGACCGGTGAACTGGTCGTGAGCGCCGAGCTCGTGGAAGCCGCAACACGCGTGAAGGGAGTGCCGAATCTGGAGCCGGAATCCGACCTGATCGTATCGACCGGTGCGGGCAGCTCGGGAAGCGGTTTCATCGTTCATCCAGACGGATTGATCGTGACGAGCGCGCATGTCGTCGCACAACCCCCCTCCGAACAACAGGTCGCTCAGCAACTGAGATTCAACGGAGCGCTCGCCGTGCTGACGAGCCTCATCCCGGAGGACGAGATCGGCGCGCTTCAGCGCTCCGGCGAGCTCGAGAGACTCGCCCGGAGAATCGGCGACGGCGCCGAGCTCCGCGCTGTGGAAATCCGACGCACGGTCGATCTGTCGAATGGCGAGAGATTCCCATTCGAGATCAGCGCGATCTCGCCCCCCTTCGACGATGGAGGAAACGATCTCGCACTTCTGACGATCTCTCGCCGCAACCTTCCGACACTCCGTCTCGCTCCTCCGAGAGACGCGAATCTGCAGGAGAGCGTCTGGATCGCGGGTTATCCGGCAGTCGCGAGCACGAGCGACTCATCGATCGGAGCGTGGCTGTCACGCGACACCGACCTCGAGGCGACGTTCACTTCGGGCTCGATTACGGCTCAACGAAACTCGCGAAATGGCACACCGCTGCTCCAGACCGACGCCGAGGTCTACCCGGGCAACTCCGGCGGACCCGCAGTGGACGAGTCGGGCGAGGTCATCGGGATTCCGACATGGGGACACGCGGAAGCCGGGAGTATCCGATTTCTGGTGGCGGTGGGTCCGATCCGGGATCTCGTCGAGGGAGCCGGAATCGAGATCAATCAGGAGAGTGAGTTCGATGCGGTCTGGGACGAGGCGCTGGCCAGTGCTTCTCGCGGCGATTGGCGGGCAGCCCGGCGGAGCCTGAAGGCCGCGGATGCCCTCTTTTCCGGGTCTCCGGATCTGGCGCGCCTTCGGGCGGATGCAACTCTCGCTCTGGAAGAGGCGTCCGTAGAGGTCCCCCGGATTGCGATCGTCTCCCTGGTACTGGTGGGGGTGGGGATTTTCGCAGCGCGGCGTTTTTACCGGTACGTTAGGCATCGCAGGCCGTCGCCGGTTTCGTATGTCGAGGAAATCCGGCTTCTTCCCGCCGGGGGAGCGACCCTGCACGAAACCGAAAGTGGCGCAAATGGCCTTGGAAGTTTTACGATTCTCAATGGAGAGCGCGCGGGTGTCCGGTTCTCCCTCGGGGGTCCGGGTATTCGAATCGGTCGGGACGCGAGAATTTGTGAGCTCGTGCTCGAGAACCCGAAGGTGTCGCGTCTTCATGCGGAAGTGGTGAAACTCGACGGACGAACGATGCTGATCGACAGGAACTCGTCGAACGGAACCTGGGTCAACGACGAAAGGGTCGAGAAGGTGCTGCTCGCCGACGGGGACATCATTTACTTCGGTGGCCGGCACGCGGTCGCGGCGGCTTTCCGACGAGAGGAGAGAAGTGCCTGACAAACGCTGCAGAAACGGTCACTTCATCGACGAGAGCTGGGATATCTGTCCCTATTGCCCCGCGGACGCGATGCACCAGAGCGAGGCGCCAACCCGTCCTCCGCGAGAGGCCGCCCCTCCGACCAATCTGATCGAGCGTCCCGCCGACGGAGCGGCACCGGGAGCGAAGCAGGAGGCCCCCGCACCTCAGAAGACCGTCACCTTCGCCAAGTTCGAAGGAGGCCTCAGCGAAAGGCAGTACGTCGTCGGCTGGCTGATCGGGCTCAACGGCTCGCTGCAGGGAGAATCGTTCGTCGTGAAGATGGGGCGCAACCGGCTCGGGAGGTCGCGGGACTCGGAGATCGTGATTCGCGACGACCAGGCCTCGTCGCATCACGCGGATCTGATCTACCGGCCGGAGGAACGGCGATTCATCCTGATGGACCACAACTCGACCAACGGTACCTACGTGAACGGCAAAGAGATCGAGCCGAGGCGGGATCTGATCAGCCGGGACGTGGTGACGATCGGATCGCATCGGCTTCTGTTCATCTCGCTTTCGGAGCTGGGCCTGAACTGGGATGACATTGGTGAGCTGAGATGATCGGAAAAGTCATCGGCAATTATCAGATCGTGCGCGAGCTGTCCGAGGGAGGGATGAGCCAGGTCTACGTCGCGAAGACGGTCGCGCGGTCGAACATTCTTCCCGAGGGCTACGAGGTGGTGGTCAAGCGGATGCTCGACGAGCTGGCGGGGGAGGTGGTGGCGAGGAAGCGTTTCGTCAAGGAAGCCCAGATTCTGTCCAAGCTCCGGCATCGCTACATCACGAGATTCTACGAATTTCTCACGGTCGACGGATCGGCGGTTCTGATCATGGAGTTCGTGGACGGCGCGCCCGTCGATCACATCATCGCGCAGCGCGGGGCGCTCCCTTCGACCGAGGCTGTGTCGATCACGCAGGCTCTGCTCGAGGCGCTGGTCTACGCGCACGGCAAGGGCATCGTTCATCGCGACATCAAACCCGCGAACCTGATCCGGCAGACCAACGGGATGCTGAAGGTGACGGACTTCGGAATCGCGAAAATCAAGGACAGTAGCGCTCAGGGCTCCGGTCAGACGGTGCTCACCAAGAGCGGATTCCTCCTGGGCACCCCGCACTACATGTCCGCAGAGCAGATTCGAGAGCCCCGGGAAGCGGGACCTCAGTGCGACGTCTACTCGGCCGCCGTCGTGCTCTACGAGATGCTTACGGGAGATCTTCCTTTCAACAGCCGATCTCTTCCGAAGCTGATCGACCAGATCTACCGGGGCGACAAGAAGAGACCCTCGGAGATCAATCCGCGAATCGACGGCGAGCTCGACGACATCGTTCTGAAGGGGATGCATCCCGATCCCGGGCAGCGCTACCAGACCGCACGCGACTTCTACGAGGCGCTCGAAGAATACGGAGCGCGCCCCATGCTGGTGACACCCCTGCCGGCCCCCGAGGTCAGTTCCGGACCTCCCCACGCGTTCGACAACCCGGCGGAGACGGCACAGGACGTCGAGTGGAGTCTGGTGCGAGTCAAGGGCGGCAACGAGTCGCACGATCTGCAGGCCGGGAGCGTGGTCATCGGTCGCGACCGCACATGCGAGATCGTTCTTTCACATCCCGCGGTGTCACGAAAGCACGCGAAGATTACGCGAGAAGGTGCAATGTTCACCGTGGAGGACCTTCAGTCTGCCAATGGAACCTATGTCAACCAGTCGAGAGTCCAGCGCCAGTCGCTCAAGCCGGGTGACGTGGTACGGTTCGGAGCGGATCCCGCCTGCAGTTACGTGATTCGAGGTCGGGCGGAGGGAAATGCCTGAAGTGACACACGCCGTTGTTGAGCCCGAGGATGCGGTCCGGAAAGTCTTTCAATGGATGAGATGACCTGTCTGCGCTGTCGAGGCGAATTCGACGAGCAGCTCGCCGAATGTCCGCACTGCGGAGAAAAGGTCACCGACTTTCAGCGGACGTACAACGGCCGCCTTCTGGACGGAAAGTACGAGATCCTCTTCCGGCTCGGTCTCGGAGGCATGGGCGAGATCTTCAAGGTCCGCCACGTCCATCTCGGCGAAGAGCGCGTGGTCAAGATCATGCGTCCCAACATCGCGACCGACGACGATTCGCTGAAGCGTTTTCTCCACGAAGCACGCCTCGCCACGATGGTCAAGCATCGCAATCTGGCGATGCTCTACGATTTCGCCACTCTCGAAGACGGCTCCTATTACATGGTGTGGGAGTTCATCGACGGCTCGAACGTTCAGAAGTGGATCACCCAGAACGGCCCGATGCCGCCACGGATCGTCGTCGAGATCTCGGTGCAGGCCCTGGCGGGACTTCAGGCGCTTCACCAGATGGGCGTGATCCATCGCGACATCTCGCCCGAGAACATCATGATCACCCAGGACTTCCACGAGAAGCTCCTGAGCAAGGTCATCGACTTCGGTATCGCCAAACAGCTCTCCGAAGGTGAGGGAGGGCAGGGTCTGACCCAGACCGGCATGTTTCTCGGCAAGCTGAAGTACGCCTCTCCCGAGCAGGCAGGCTTCCTCAAGGAGGGGGAGCAGCTCGACGCGCGAAGCGACATCTACTCGTACGGAATTCTGATGTACGAGATGCTCGCCGGCCGGGCGCCCTTCGTTTCCACCAACCCGCAGAGCTACATCCTCAAGCACGCTACCGAAAAACCGCTGCCGATCTCCGAGCTCAATCCGAACGTCAAGGTGCCCCCGAAGCTCGAAGCCATCATTTTCAAGACGCTCGAAAAAGACCGGAACAAACGCCACGCATCGGCCGCCGATCTGATCGCCGACCTCGAGGCGATCCGCGAAGAGATTCCACCCGATGAAGTTCACGGCGTCGGCGAAAAGCTCGTCACGATTTCGCAGGCGAGAACCATGGCCGACCTTTCCGCACCGATGGTGACCGGAAAGACCCTGAAAAAGAAAACCGTCCAGGCGCGAAGGACTCCGGGACCGGGCGAGTCTACGGTCATCGAAAAGACCGGGTCGGCCGGCACGATGTCGGGCGATCCAACGGTGGTCGAGCGCGCAGGCGGACCCTCCACCATGTCGGGAGATGCCACGGTGGTCGAGCGGCAGGGCTCCCCTCCGAGCGCGGCGACCGGACCCGCTCCGACGGTCGTCGAGCGCCAGTATGGCGGCGAAGCTTCGACCGTCATCGAGCCGATCGGAGTCCGGCCGCAAAAGAGCAGGCTCGGACTCACCATCGGAATCGCGGCGGTTCTGATCCTGGCGCTCGGCGCAGGCTGGTGGTTCACGCGTGACACCGCCGGGCCGGGCGAGCAAGCCGGAGATGTCGTCGATGTGGTGCCCGATCCCTCGGCTCCCGGCCGGCTGGCTCCCGGTGAGGGAGCGCTGTTGCTCAGCGCCAACCGCGGGGAGCTGCAGCGCGTCATCAATGCACGCACCAACGAGGAGGTCTCCATCGACCTCGCTGACAGAAGCCTTCCGTTGCGCCTCCATCTCGACGCCGGCATGTACGAGCTCACCATGGTCGACGGCAACGGCGAGTCGAGCACCCAGACCGCGACCGTGGTCGAGGGGCAGGAGGTTCCGGTCCGACCACAGTTCCAGCGTCCCGATCTCGACAACATCATCGAGGACATACTCGAGCCATGAGATCCTTTCTCCTCACACTCGTAGCGGTCTCGATTGCGATCGCCGCTCCCATCGCCCACGCCGAGTGGTACGACGACTACAATGATGGTCTAGACGCCGTGAAGGCGAAAAACTGGGATCTCGTCATCCAGAAGATGAACGGCGCGCTCGCGCAGAAGTCGGGTGAAGAAGGGCGCGCCCGTACCTACGGAACGACGTTCATCAATTATCGACCCTACTATTACCGCGGCGTCGCGTATCTCAACAAGGGAGAGTGGGCCAAGGCAATCGAGGATCTCAAGCGGACCGGGGGCGCCGGAGAGGTCAACCTCGGCGATCACAACAGCCTCCTGATCACGGCCAACCAGCAGCTCACTGCCGAGCAGATACGGAGCGCCACGCCTGCACAACCTCCTGCACAACAGCAGCAGACACCCGCCGAACCGCCTCGCCCCGATCCTCAGATCCAGCAGGCCCGTACACGCGCCGAGAACGCCATTCAGGAGGCGAGAACCAAGTTCGGACGAGCCCAGGCTGAGGACGCCTCAGTGCACGCAGCTTCGGATTTCGACAATGGAAGCAACCTTCTCCGACAGGCGACCTCTGCCAGCGTCGACGCCACCACCGCAGCAGATTTCCAGCGGGTCGCCGACATGGCGGAGCGCGCCGGCCGAGCCTTCGATGCCTCGATCTCCAACGCTCAGATGAGAGTGGCAGAGCTCGAACGGCAGCGTCAGCGGGAAGCCGAAGCAAGACAGAGCCGGTCCACGCCACCCACTCCCACACCCGCCTTCACCTCCACACCACCACCGGCTCAATCCCGTGCAACCGAGGACGTCCTCGCTCAGACGAAAGAACGTCTCCGCGTCGCTCTCGAAGCCTACTTCGACGGCGACTTCCGAAGCTCTGCCAACCGCCTCGAACAGATCACCCTCGACCAACCCAACAACGCGATGATCTTCGCCTTCCTCGGCGCTTCCCACTACTACGAGTACTACCTCGGAGGACAGCGCAATGCCGAGGTACTCTCACGGGCCAAGGAAGCCTTCCGCCAGGCGAAATCACTCAACCCCTCTCTCGACCTCGATCCGACCTACTTCTCCTCCCGGCTCCGGTCCTTCTACGAAGAGATCAACTGACCGTCAGATCCGGACCCGCTGCCTTTCGTTGCGGCTCCATGTGGAGGAGATTCTCCGCGCATTGACCAGCGGAACCACACGCGTCATTGCCCAGCTCACCACATAACCGGCGTTCGCGATCAACAGCAGCAGCATCGAAAGATCACGGCTCATGAAGGGGACGTGGCTCGCCTCCCAGCGGATGAACAGGATATTGACTGCGATGAGAAGCCCGAGATCCATCAGATCTCCCAGATCGGCACGGAGCCTCGCCCGCCGGATCGTCTCGGCAGCGTTGGTCCTGATCAAGGGAGGGGCTGTTTCACGCCCTCCCGCGCCTGGAAGTATGTCGATGTTCGCCGGTTCGAGTCTCGAATGAGTCAACTACGTCCTCCGATCGGTCCTGTGCCGCCCGCGCGCCGCCTGATTAAAAGTGTTTTCCGATTCACTCACAATAACACTGGGAAAGGGGCGCCAATTTCCAAAATGTGCAGGTTTCTACCCGGTGGAAACAGCCCCTACGAACCGTCGTTAAGGCAAACGATCAGTGTAGTTTAGAGGACGAATTGGCGAGGCTCAGATCTCGGTGTATTCGGCGCGCAGCTTCCTCGTCATGAGCCGCCGGATCGCTTCCTCCGGCTCCAGGCGCTCGAAGAGAACAGCGTTCATTTCGAACGTGATCGGCATCTCGACGCCGCTCCGGGTTGCGAGCTGGGTGGCTGAACGCGTGGTTCGCACCCCCTCGGCGACGTAGCTGGCACCCTCGAGGATCTCGGCGAGGGGTCTCCCGCGCCCTAGCTCGATCCCGACGCTGCGATTCCGGGAGAGGCTTCCGGTACATGTGAGCATCAGGTCGCCCACGCCGGCCAGCCCGGAGAAGGTCTCTCCACGGGCCCCGAGCTCCACTCCGAGCCGCTTCATTTCGGCCAGCCCGCGCGTCACGAGCGCGGCCGTCGTGTTGGCGCCGAGTCCGAGGCCCTCGACGACTCCTGACGCGATGGCGATGACGTTCTTCATGGAGCCGCCGACCTCCACGCCGACGACGTCCTTCAACCTGTAGATGCGAAACGTCTGGTCCGAAAGCTCCCGCTGGATCTCTCTGCTGAATTCCTCGTTTCGCGATGCGACGACCGAAGCTGTGGGAGCCCCGGCGGCGACCTCTCTCGCGAAGTTCGGTCCCGAGAGCACCGCGAATGACTCCAGCCCTTCACCGAGCGTTTCCTTCGTGACTTCGGAGATCCGCTGGAGCGTCTCGTTCTCGATCCCTTTGGTTCCCGAGACGACGCGAAGCGGCTCTCGCGCGGCCGCGGCGATCTCTCCGAGGACCGTTCTGTAGTGATGGGACGGGGCGACCATGAGAATCGTCCTCGAATGTTCGACGAGGTCCTCGAGCGCATTCGTGGCGGTGATGTTGTCGCCGAACGGAGAGCCGGGGAGATGCTTGAAGTTGCGCCTCTCGGAATTGATCGAGTCGGCAACGGCCGGATCGTGAGCCCATAGAAGGACCTCGTGACCGGATCGCGCGGCAAGAAGCGCCATGGCGGAGCCCCAGGACCCGGCCCCGGCAATAGAAATCTTCATTGTGACTTCTCCCGCTTCATGTCGATCATGGTTCATCCCTGTCGAAGGGGTACTTTTTCTCGGTGCCGGCCGCGATCCGGGCGATGTTCGTCCGATGCCGGATGACGACGAGGAGCGCAATGGCGACGCTGAAAACGATTTCCCAGAATGTACCGCCGGTCAGAAATCTCAGAAACAGAGGAAAAACAACCGAAGCGAGCATCGACCCGATTGCGACGAACCGGGTCGCTGCGACCGCGATCAGGAAGACGACGAGCGAAAGCCCGAGAGCGGCGGGGTTGATCCCGAGATAGGCGCCCGCGCCCGTCGCGACCCCTTTTCCACCGCGAAACGACAGCCAGGGTGGAAACATGTGACCGACCACCGCCGCGAACGCGGCGAGACCGATCCAGAACGTCGGAGCCGACAGCGTCCGGGGATCGTCGAGGGAAAGAGTCCACAGGTCGCTCGCGGTCACGAGGCGCGCGAGAAAGACAGCGCCCCACCCCTTGAGTGCATCCAGGACGAGAGCGGCCGCGCCGGCCCGTCTTCCGGCGTAGCGGAGAACGTTAGTGGCGCCGACGTTGCCGCTTCCCACCTTGCGGATGTCGATCCTCTTCGCTCTGCGCGCGATCAGATAGCTGAACGGAATCGATCCGATCAGCCAGCAGACGAAAATGAGAAGGGCAGCGACCACGCCGAATCACACGCCGTCGAATGCATTTTCGAGGTCGGAGATGATGTCCTCGAGGTCCTCGATCCCGACCGAGATCCTGACGAGACCGGAAGTGATTCCGAGCTTGTTCCGATCCTCTGGCGGAACCGACGCGTGAGTCATCGTCTCGGGATGCGAGATCAGCGACTCGACCCCGCCGAGCGATTCCGCGAGGGAGCAGAGTCGCACGCGGTCGAGAAACTTCTTTGCGTTCTCGAGCGAACCGAGCTCGAACGAGATCATCGATCCGAATCCGCGCATCTGCTTCTTTGCGAGCTGGTGCTGAGGATGACTAGGAAGACCGGGATAGTTCACCTTCTCGACCTTCGAGTGATTTTCGAGATAACGCGCAATGGCTTCTCCGTTTGCGCAGTGTTTCTCCATACGTACCGCAAGCGTTTTGATTCCCCGCATCACGAGAAACGAATCGAACGGCGAGAGAATGCCGCCCGCCGCATTCTGCAGGAAGCCGATCCGCTCACCGATCTCCGAATCGGCGCAGATGACCGCGCCGCCGACCGAGTCGGAGTGACCATTGAGAAACTTCGTGGTGGAGTGAACGACGATGTCGGCGCCGAGCATCAGCGGCTGCTGGAGGAATGGGGAGGCGAATGTGTTGTCCACGACCACGAGGATGTCGCGCTCGTGTGCAATACCGGCGCAGGCCTCGAGATCGGTTATGCTCATCATCGGATTGGTCGGTGTCTCGAGAAAGAGCATTTTCGTCTCTTCCCGAATGGCTTTGCGAACCTCGTCGAGGTTCGAGGTGTCGATGTAGCTGAACTCGAGCCCGAAGCGCTCGAGCACGTGATGGAAGAGCCGGAACGTCCCTCCGTACATGTTCGCGGCGGCGACGACGTGATCACCGCGGGCGAGGAGCTTCATCACGGTATCGATCGCAGCCATACCGGAGGCAAAGCAATGTCCGGTCTTTCCTTTTTCGAGAACTGCGAGATTCTTCTCCAGAGCCAGCCGTGTGGGGTTGCCCGTACGCGCGTACTCGAATCCCTTGTGCCGGCCGAGCTCCGGCTGGACGTAGGTCGAGGTCTGATAGATCGGGATCGCGACGGCGCCGGTGGTTTCCTCCGGCTCCTGACCCGCGTGAATGCATTCGGTGGCGAAACCCATCAATCCTCCTCGGGTTCTTTCCAGTCGTAGATGTCCTTCGAGAGATAGCGCTCGGAGCTGTCGGGGATGATCGTGACGACGTTCTTCCCTTCGCCGAGATCGCGGCAGACATCGAGCGCTGCGTGGACATTCGCTCCTGCAGAAGATGCACCGAGAACGCTCTCTTCGAGGGCGAGTCTCCTGACCATTCTGAAGGCGGGAGCGTCACGGACCATGACGATCGAGTCGGCCAGCGAAAGGTCGACCGATTCCGGGATGAAGCTGGCTCCGATCCCTTCGACGTCGTGGGGCCCTGCTTCTCCTCCTCCGAGCACCGAGCCCTGTGGCTCGACCAGAACCGCGAGGACCTTCGGGTTCTGCTCTCTCAGATACCGCGCAACGCCGGTGAATGTCCCTCCCGTCCCGGAGCCGGCCACGAAGGCATCGACGCGGCCTTCCATCTGCTCCCAGATCTCGACGGCGGTGGTCTGGTAGTGAATCTCTGCATTGGCCGGGCTTGCGAACTGTTGCGGAACCCAGGCGCCTTCGATCCCGGCAGCGATCTCGTGAGCCTTTTCGATGGCGGCCTTCATCCCGTCGTCCGCCGGCGTGTTGACGACCGTGCCGCCGAGCGCTTTCATCAGCTTCTGCTTCTCGACCGAGTAGCCTTCGGGAACCACGAGGATGATCCTGTAACCCAGCCGTGCGCCGACGAGCGCGAGACCAATCCCGGTGTTGCCGGCCGTCGGCTCGACGATCGTCGAGCCTTTGCGGATGAGCCCTTCGCGCTCCCCGTGTCTGATCAGACCGATCCCGAGCCGGTCCTTCACCGAGAACCCGGGGCTCATGAACTCGAGCTTCGCGTAAAGACTGGCCCAGCCGGGCTCGGTAAGGTTTCCGAGGCGTACGATCGGGGTACCGCCGATGAGATCGAGGACCGAGTCGACTGGTTTCGAGGGTTTCGTATTCAAGGCGAGCGCATTCTAAAGCAGGAGGCAGGAGACAGGAGACAGGAGACAGGATTCAGGATTCAGGATTCAGGAGCCAGAATTCAGAACTGGAGGCAGCGTTGACAGCGTCCCCAAAAAGATTGGCAGGGCCTTGGACGTGATACCTTGGTAATCTCATCAGGTGATGAAGAACGAGTCAGAAGCGACCTCCTGCAAGGGACGTCGACGATGATGGTTCTGCAGACGATATCCACGCAGGATTAGAGGGCAAAGTGCATGCGTATGCTTATCCACATTCTCCTTTCGTCTTTGGTGCTCATTTCCGCTGAAGCCCCGGCAGACGAATCCACGCCGCAGTACGTTACCTTCCTGATACCGGTGTTCTACAACGGCCCTGGGTCGGGAGGGTCAGTATGGGAGACAGAGCTATGGATCGAGAACAGAGGTCAGGAACCAGCAGTATCACGAATCGGATGGTATGACGCCCCTGACTGTCGATTCGCTGCGCCCTGCCCGGTAGCAATCCCGGCACGAACGCTGTACCAACCTCCTGTTGAATACTTCTTCGGAAGGAGATCATTGACCGGACTCCTCTTTTATCCTACCGAAGACGCCGCCAGTCATCTATGGTTTTCTCTTCGAGTCCGCGACAGGGTGCATGACGCTTCTTCCGCGGGCGTGGACGTTCCCGTCGTTCACGAGAAGGAGTTTCGCGACCGGAAACTGATCCTTCTCAACGTACCCACAGATCCTCGCTTTCGTTCAACCCTTCGTATCTATGCTTTGAGCACCAAGACGGAACCGGTCCAACTCCGGTATCGCTCGATGGAAAGCGATGACGTCATTGCAGAGGAGACGGTTCTCACATCATTCGACCCGGAGCAAAACAGCGCCGATTACCCTCTCTCACCGTCATACGCCGAACTATCGGGCAGGGCCTCAACTCATCCTCACTGCAGATGGTCGAAAGCTATCGTATCGAGATCGATGCCGACGCGAGAATGTGGGCTTTCGTCTCGCTTACGAACAGCCAAACTGGACAGGTCACCCTGGTTACCCCCCAGTAGAGGCAGTCTCCTGTCTCCTGATTCCTGACTCTGGTTCCTGATCCCTGTATCCTGGATCCTGGATCCTGGATCCTGGATCCTGATTCCTGAATCCTGTCTCCTGAATCCTGCTTCTATGAGCCGAACCACCGCGTGGGCGTTGTATGACTTTGCGAACTCCGCTTTCGCCACGTTGATCGTCACCTTCATCTTCGGTCCCTGGTTCACCCAGCACGTCGCCTCGGATCCCGATACCGGGAGCATTCTCTGGACTCGAGCGCTCAATCTTTCGGCCATCATCGTGGCGCTCTCGACTCCGCTTCTGGGCGCGATGGCGGACGAGTCGGGCCGGCGGAAGCGGTTTCTGATGATCGCCACGTTCGTTTGTGCAGCAGGGACGGCCGGGCTCTGGTTCGTCGGGCCGGGGGACGTTCTCTTTGCGCTCGCCCTGTTCGTCGTCGCGAACACCGCCTTCGAGGCGGGGATCGTCTTCTACAACGCGTTTCTTCCCGACGTCTCGACTCCGGAAACGATCGGACGCGTCTCGGGTGCCGGGATGGGACTCGGGTACGTCGGGGGTCTGATCTGCCTCGGGATCGCGCTCTGGATGATCATGGGAGTCGGCTCCCATCTGGTGACCGCGACCTATCTGCTGGTCGCCGTCTGGGTGATCGTCTTCGCCCTTCCGATGTTCGTGACGGTCCCGGAGTCGCAGAAGAAGAGTGAGATGTCGGTTCCGGAGGCCACCAGGGCGGGTTTTCGAAGTCTCGTCGAGACGTTCCGCCATCTCCGCGAGCTTCGCCATGCGTTCCGGCTGATCATTGCGCGGCTCATCTACAACGACGGACTCGTGACAGTCTTTGGTCTCGCCTCGATCTTCGCGGGCATCACCTTCGGACTCGAGACCCAGGACATCATCATCCTCGGGATCGTGCTCAACGTCGCGGCGGGATTCGGATCGTGGGCGATGGGGTGGGTGCACGACCGAATCGGAGGCAAGCGGACGATCGCGATTACGCTCGTGCTCCTCTTTCTCGCGACGGCGATCGGGGTTTCCGGCGGAATCCGCCTTTTCTGGGTTTGCGCGATCGTCATCGGCGCGATGGTCGGACCGAACCAGGCGGCGAGCAGGGGACTCCTTTCCGAGCTCGTTCCGGATCACAAGCAGGGAGAGTTCTTCGGGCTTTTCGCCTTCTCCGGGAAGATCACGTCGTTCCTGGGGCCGCTGACGTATGGTCTGATCGTCGTGGCGACCGGAAGCCAGCGGTGGGCCATGGGATCGATCTCGCTCTTCTTCCTCCTCGGGCTCGCGATGTTGGCGACGGTGGACGAGAAGGAGGGGATGGAGATGAAGAGGCAGGGGTCAGGGATCAGGGATCAGGGATCAGGGTGAAAAGGCAGGGAGAAAAGCAGGGATCAGGGATCAGGAAAGGCAGGGCGCGAGTGGTCCGCGGGACGCGAGAGTTCGACATGTCCGACTCGTCTGACAGGTCCGACACGTCCGAGCTTCCCTGACCCCTTGATCTATCACGCGAGAAACTCGTCGCCGAAATAGACGCGACCGACGGCCGTAAAGGCCGCTACCAGGGGGACTGCCATCAGCAGGCCCGCGAATCCTGCGAAGATCACCATCAGGGAGCCCGCGAGAATCGTGATCACCGGAGGGATGTGCACCGCCTTTTTCATGATCAGTGGGGTGACGACATTGCTCTCGATCTGCTGGATCACGAGGTATGCGACCAGAACGCCCAACGCTTTCCCGGGACTGTCGACGAAAGCGATGGCGAGCGCGGGAATGGCGCTGAGAAGAGGGCCGAATACCGGGATGAACTCCGATATGCCTGCGAGGAGCCCGAGCGCAAGAGGCGCACGAACATCCAGAAGCCAGAGTGCCAGCGTGGTGAGGGCGCCGATTACAAGCATGCTGATGAACTGCGCGAACAGCCACTGACGCCAGGTGTCCGCAACCGCGTCCAGACCGGCTGAGACCCGTGGGCGCCGGTCCTCTCCGATCAGCATGAGGAAAGATCTGGAGTAGAGACGAGGATTGGCCGCCGTGTAGCAGGCCACTGCAATCACGAGGAGGAATCCCGCAACCGCGCCGGCCAGCCCGCGAAAAATGCCGATGAGATGTTCGCCGACCCCTCCGAGATCCTCGGCGGCCTGGTCCCGCATCGCTTCCTTCAGTTCTTCCCGTGACGGAAGCTCTTCACCAGGAAGCGCAGCCCGGACGCTGGTCCATGTCCGGTGAAGCGCTTCGGGGAGATCCTCCCGAATCTCGGTCACCTGCCTGCCGATCGACGGCCCGATGATCAGATAGAGGCCCCAGATCAAGCCGGCGACTGCGAAGAGCGCCAGCACGACTCCGAATCCGCGGCGAATGCGATGCCGTTCAAGCCTGTCGATGATCGGGGTCAGTCCGACGCCAAGCAGGACGCCGAGAGAGGCGACGAGAAGAATCTCGCGGGCTTTCCAGATCGCGAGAAAAGCGGCGATCATCAGCAGGACGATGAACACCCGGCCGCTGAATGAGGACACCATCAATCCTCCCCCCGGGTCTTGCCGGTATCCCGGATGCTTAGCCTTCGATGAGGACGATCGTCGGGTCGCCGGATGATCATGAGGCCTGCCTCTGCAGGAATCTGTCCGACTTGTCTGACAGGTCCGAGCTTCTCATCTAATCCCTAGTCCCTAATCCCTAATCCCTAATCCCTGTCCTTTCGGAATACCCCCCCGGGGTCGAAGGTTAGGCTCGGTTGCCCTGCCGGGACGGAAGTTCGTGGTATGCCCGCGGGGTTGGTTCATTGAGAGGTTTGAGCTGGCATAGCTCAGTTGGTAGAGCAGCTGATTTGTAATCAGCAGGTCGCGGGTTCGAGTCCCACTGCCAGCTCCACCATGAGCCGCGCATCGAGTGCATGGAGAGATGGCTGAGCGGTCAAAAGCAGCAGACTGTAAATCTGCCGCCCTTCGGGCTACGCAGGTTCGAATCCTGCTCTCTCCACCATCGATCGTTGTGCGTTTCCCCCGGCTCGCCTGGGCGGTGAGGCGAGGGAAACGGATACCGAGTCGAGAATGCGGCGTGTTTCGAGCGGGAGTAACTCAGTTGGTAGAGTCACAGCCTTCCAAGCTGTTGGTCGCGGGTTCGAGTCCCGTCTCCCGCTCCAGATTCGCTTCGCAGGAACCTCTTCGGATCAGGAATCAGTTTCGCCCTCGTAGCTCAGGGGTAGAGCACGTCCTTGGTAAGGACGGGGTCACGAGTTCAAATCTCGTCGAGGGCTCCATCATCGATCCCGACAGGGGAAGGACCACAACGTCATGGCTGCAATCCGCGAAATCATTCACCTCCAGTGCACCGAGTGCAAGCGAAAGAACTACTCGACCACCAGAAACAAGAAGAAGACCACCGAGAAGCTCGAGATGAGCAAGTTCTGCCGGTTCGACCGGAAGCACACCGTCCACAAGGAAGTTAAGTAGGAATAAAGGCCCGGGTGAGCGGTATTTGGCTTCATTTGCGGCCCTCTCGTCCCGTCGATGTCGAAGAGACCGTGCAGGCCAGTAGCTCAATTGGTAGAGCAGCGGTCTCCAAAACCGCAGGTTGGGGGTTCGAGTCCCTTCTGGCCTGCCAGCTCGTAAAAACCAATGCGTCGAGGGACGATGGTCGTCACCTCGGCTGATTTTTGTTCCGGAGCCGATCAAGTCAATGGCAGTCTCTCCAACACAGTGGATCCCGAAAACGCGCGACTACATCCGCGAAACTCGCTCGGAGATGAAGAAGGTCACCTGGCCTTCCAGAAACGAAGTTGTCGCCACGACCGGCGTCGTCCTGATCGCGGTCATCTTTTTCGGCATCTACCTCTGGCTCTGCGATTACGCAATCCTCGCGGGCGTCAAGACCTTCTTCCGGCAGTTCGGAGTCGACATCCCGTGAAGACCTCCGAAGAGAAGAAATGGTTCATCGTCCACACCTACTCCGGATTCGAGGAGCGGGTGCGGCAGAACCTCACCCAGCGGATCGACGCTCTCGGCCTTACCGAAAAGTTCGGCGAGATCCGGATCCCCACCGAGACTCTGGTCGAGATGCGCAGCGGGAAGAAGCGTGAGGTCCAGCGGAAGATCCTTCCCGGCTACATCCTGGTCCAGATGGCGATGGACGACGAGGGATGGCATCTGGTGAAGTCGACCCCGAAGGTCACTGGATTCGTCGGCGCCGGCAAGGAGCCGACACCGCTGACCCAGGAGGAAGTCGATCAGATCTTCGAGCAGGTCGAAGAGGCCCGCGAGAAGCCGAAACCGAAACATCAGTACGAGCACGGAGAGCAGGTCCGGATCATCGACGGGCCCTTCACCAACTTCATCGGAGTCGTCGAGGACGTCAATCTCGACCGGAACACTCTCCGGGTGATGGTGACGATTTTCGGAAGGTCGACCCCGGTCGAGCTCAATTTCCTTCAGGTTACGAGATATGACGCGAGCGAGGATTCGAGCGCCGCGCCGAAGAGATAACGAGGACGCAGGAAGATGGCGAAGAAAGTCACAGGACAGATCAAGCTGCAGATTCCGGCCGGTCAGGCCACGCCGGCACCACCGGTCGGCCCGGCGCTCGGCCAGCACGGTGTCAACATCATGGAGTTCTGCAAGGCGTTCAACGCGCGGACGCAGAAGGAGCAGGGTCTGATCATCCCCGTGGTGATCACGGTGTTTGCCGACCGCTCGTTCACGTTCATCACGAAGACGCCTCCGGCCGCGATTCTTCTGCTCCGGGCGGCGGGACTGCAGAAGGGCTCGGGAGAGCCGAACAAGAACAAGGTCGGGAAGGTCACCAAGGCTCAGGTCGAGGAGATCGCAAAGCTGAAGATGCCCGATCTGAATGCTGCTTCGGTCGAAGCCGCGATGCGCACCGTCGAGGGGACCGCCCGCTCGATGGGGCTCGAAGTCCAGGGTTGAAGCCGGAGCCGGCAATAAAGCCGGCTCCTATCATTAACACTCGTGTAGGAGATGATCCTCGCGGATCATCGTCAGGACTACGGAGGTGCAATTGGCGAAACACGGAAAGAAGTACCGTGCGGCTGCCGAGAAGGTCGAGGCCCGGTCCTACGATCTGAGCGAAGCGCTTGGTCTGCTGAAAGAGATCGCGTACGCAAAGTTCGATGAGACTGTTGAGCTGTCGATGCTTCTCGGAGTCAATCCGAAGCACGCGGACCAGATGGTTCGCGGTACCACCGTCCTGCCTCACGGCACCGGACAGACAAAGCGAGTGATCGTGATTGCCTCGGGTGAGAAGGTCAGGGAAGCCGAAGAAGCGGGCGCAGACTTCGCGGGTGGGGACGACCTCGTCGAAAAGATCCAGGGTGGCTGGACCGATTTCGACGCCGTCATCGCGACACCCGACATGATGCGCTCGGTCGGCAAGCTCGGAAAGGTTCTCGGTCCTCGCGGACTGATGCCGAACCCGAAGACGGGCACCGTGACTTTCGATGTCGGTAAGGCGATCGAGGAGATCAAGGCCGGAAAGGTGGAGTTCCGCGTCGACAAGACGTCGATCATCCACGTCCCGGTCGGAAAGATCTCGTTCTCGGCCGAGCAACTCACCGAGAACACCGCAGCGCTGATCGGAGCCGTAAGGAAGGCTAAACCAGCATCTGCCAAGGGCCGGTACCTTCGGTCGATCTACGTTTCGGCGAGCATGAGCCCGTCGATTCAGATCGACTCGAACGTCGGCGAAGTGGCGGAGTGAGGGGGCGCGGATGAATCGAACCGAAAAGAAAGACTCGATCGCTGCGATGACCGAATCCATTGGAACCGTCACGGACGCATTCGTGATCGACTTCCAGGGGATCTCGGTCCCTCAGGTCACCGAGCTCCGAAAGCAGCTGCGCGAATCCAATTCGCAGTACGTCGTGGTCAAGAACACCCTGGCGCTCATTGCAATCAAGGGGAAGCCCCTCGAGGCTCTGAACGAGCAGTTCAGTGGTCCGACCGCGATTGCCTGGAGCGAGGACCCCGTCGGACTGGCGAAACTTCTCACGAAGTTCGCCAAGGATACGCCGGCGCTCAAATTCAAGGGCGCTCTCCTCGATGGAGAAGCGATTCCGGTCGAGAAGATCGACCAGATCGCTTCGCTGCCGTCGCGCGAAGAGCTCATCGCAAAGCTCGCGTATCTGCTCAACAGCCCGATCCAGGGACTCGTCAACGTTCTCAACGCGAACATCAGAAACCTGGCCGTGGTGCTCGATCAGATTTCGAAACAGAAATCCGACGCCACAGCCGAATGAATCACAGAGAAACTCAATTTCGACCGATTGGTAGATGGAGGCAGTAAAAATGGCTATGACCACCGAACAGTTCGTAACCGAGGTCGAGAACATGTCCGTTCTCGATCTTTCCACCCTCGTCAAGGCCCTCGAGGATCGTTTCGGCGTTTCCGCCGCGGCAGCCGCTGCACCAGTGATGATGCAGGGAGGGGCCGCCGCGCCCGCCGAGGCCGCCGAGGAGCAGACGGAATTCACCGTTGTTCTCGAAGAAGCAGGCGCCAAGAAGATCAACGTGATCAAGGCCGTCCGCGAGGTCACCAGCCTCGGCCTGAAGGAGGCCAAGGACCTGGTCGACGGCGCTCCCGGCACGATCAAGGAAGGCGTCACCAAGGACGAGGCCGCCGACATCAAGAAGAAGTTCGAAGAGGCCGGCGCCAAAGTCAGCGTCAAGTAAACGGATCTCGAGTGCATTCGCGCACGGGCGGCATTTCTGCCGCTCGTGTGCGGTTGTGCTTTTGTGACAGTGTATTGAAACGAGCCGGAAAGGGGGGGAGTGGACCCTTTCAGATCGAGCTCACCATCCCGCGAATCCATTCGTCGTGCCTGCCTGCGACGAATCTCGCCTGAACGCTCTCCAGCCCGAGGGAGAGCACGAACACGGGAGTGACGACCATATGAATGGAGCCCTGCCCAAGCAGGAACCGGTTCGCCACGACTTCTCGAAGATCCGGAGCTACATGACGCTTCCGAATCTGATCGATGTCCAGCGAACGTCTTACGAACGGTTCCTTCAGATGAACCTGCTGCCGGAAGAGCGTGACGACAACGGATTGCAGGCCGTCTTCACCAGCATCTTCCCCTTCGCCGATTTCCGGGAGACCTGCTCTCTCGACTTCGTCCGCTATTCCATCGGCAACTGGGAATGCAAATGCGGAACTCTGAAGGGCCTCGACCATCTCCGCATCCAGTGCCGCTCCTGCGGCGAAAAGATCATCGCAGGCCATCCGCATGACGAAACCGTCATCTGCGGCAAATGCGGTGTGATCAACGAGAACCGGATCGAGATCTGCGACATCTGCGGCAACCCCGTCGATCTGCAGATGAAGTACTCGGTCGAGGAGTGCCAGGAGCGCGGTATGACCTACAGCGTTCCGCTGAAGGTCACCTTCCGCCTGTTCGTCTACGACAAGGATCCCGACACCGGCGCGCGCCACATGCGCGACGCGAAGGAAGAGGAAGTCTACTTTGGCGACATTCCCCTGATGACCGACAACGGGACCTTCGTCATCAACGGAACCGAGCGGGTCATCGTGTCGCAGCTCCACCGCTCTCCCGGCGTGTTCTTCACCAAGGAAGGGCCGCACTCCTACCTCGCCAAGATCATTCCGTATCGCGGTTCGTGGGTCGAGTTCGAGTACGACCAGAAGGGTCTTCTCTACATCCGGATCGACCGGAAGAGGAAGTTCCTCGGAAGCGTCTTTCTCCGCGCGCTCGGACTCACCACCGACGCGGACATCCTCCAGCAGTTCTACACGCCCGTCACCGTGACGCTGCCGGCGAGCGGCAAGAAGGCGAAACTGAGCTTCGACCGCCGCGTCCTCGATCAGGAAGAGGCCAAGGACCGCTACTCGATCCGCGGCCGACGCGAGGTCCGTCCGATCTTTGCCGGAATCAAGCTCGACAAGAAGATGGCGGACATCCTCGAGAAAAAGGGAGAGACCTCGGTCGACATCGATGCCTCCGCGCTCGAAAAGGCGGTCTTCGTCGCCGACGTCGTCGACATGAACACCGGCGAGATTCTCTTCGAGGCGGGCGATTCGGTTCCCCCGGACTGGTCCGCCGTCCTGCGCGAGCACGACATCGACCAGGCCGAGGTGATTTTCCCGGAATGGGATCTGGTCGGCGACATTCTCCTCAACACGGTCCGGAAGGACACGACCAAGACGTTCGAAACCGCAATCATCGAGATCTACCGCCGGATGCGGCCGGGAGATCCTCCCACTCTCGACTCGGCAAAGAATCTCTTCGAGGGGATGTTCTTCGACGCGCGCAAGTATGACTTCTCGCGCGTAGGCCGGTTCAAGTTCAACATCAAGCTCGATCTCGACACCTCGGTCACGCAGAAGACGATGACCCCGGAAGACTTCTTCGTCGTCATCAACTATCTGCTCCGGCTCCGGAAGGACGTCGGGCGCGCGGACGACATCGACAATCTCGGCAACCGCCGCGTACGCGCGGTCGGAGAGCTGCTCGAAAACCAGTTCCGTATCGGACTCGTCCGGATGGAGCGAGCCATCAAGGAGAAGATGTCGGTTCACCAGGACATCGACTCTGCGATGCCGCACGATCTGATCAACTCCAAACCGGTCATCGCGGCGATCAAGGAGTTTTTCGGATCCTCGCAGCTGTCGCAGTTCATGGACCAGACGAACCCGCTGTCGGAGGTCACGCACAAGCGGCGTCTTTCGGCGCTCGGGCCAGGCGGGCTGTCGCGTGAGCGCGCAGGCTTCGAGGTTCGCGACGTTCACCCGACACACTACGGCCGGATCTGTCCGATCGAGACCCCTGAAGGTCCGAACATCGGCCTGATCTCGTCGCTGGCCTGCTACGCACGCATCAACGACTTCGGTTTCATCGAGTCGCCGTACAAGAAGGTCGAGAAGGGTCGCGTTCTCGATCACTATCGCGTCGTGAAGGTCGGCGATACGAGCTTCAAGCTCGGCCAGATCGTCGAGAAGGGCGAGCTCGAGAAGGAGAACGACCGGATCGCACGCGAGGCTGCCAAAACCGCGAAGAAGAGCAAAGCACCGCGACCGGCAGAGGTCGATCCGTGGGCTTTCTACCTCTCCGCCTGGGACGAGGAGAAGTACACGATCGCCCAGGCCAACGCCGTCGTCGACGAGAACGGAAATCTCGTGCACGATCGCGTGATTGCCCGTCAGGCCGGTGAGTTCGTCTCGATCGAGAAGGACAAGATCGACTACATCGACGTCTCGCCCAAGCAGCTCGTCTCGGTCGCGGCATCGCTCGTTCCCTTCCTCGAGAACGACGATGCGAACCGCGCTCTCATGGGTGCCAACATGCAGCGCCAGGGTGTTCCGCTTCTCCGCTCCGAGTCTCCTTTCGTCGGAACGGGGATGGAGGGAACGGTTGCCCGGGATTCCGGCGCCACCGTCGTCTGCAAGAGGGCCGGGATCGTCGATCTCGTCGATTCCAACCGCATCATCGTTCGGGTCGAGGCGGAAGATGTCGATACCGGAGAAATGAAGGAGTTCGGCGCCGACATCTACACGCTGACCAAATTCAAACGTTCGAACCAGAACACGAGCATCACTCAGAAGCCGATCGTTCGCGAAGGGCAGCGGGTCCGCAAGGGACAGGTGCTCGGCGACGGGCCATCGACCGAAGCCGGTGAGCTCGCGCTCGGCCGGAACGTCCTCGTCGCGTTCATGCCGTGGCGTGGTTACAACTTCGAGGACGCGATTCTCGTCTCCGAGAAGCTGGTCAAGGACGATTACTACACGTCGATTCACATCGAAGAGTTTGAGGTCGAGGCACGGGATACCAAGCTCGGTCCCGAGGAGATCACCCGCGACATCCCGAACGTCTCGGAAGCGGCGCTTCGCGATCTCGACGAGTCCGGCATCATCCGCATCGGTGCGACGGTCAAGCCGGGCGACATTCTCGTAGGAAAGGTCGCGCCGAAGGGCGAGACGCAGCTCACGCCCGAGGAGAAGCTTCTCCGCGCGATCTTCGGTGAAAAGGCCGGCGACGTCCGCGATGCTTCGCTGACGGCGCCTCCTGGCATCGAAGGGACGATCGTCGACGTCAAGATCTTCTCGCGAAAGGGTGTCGAAAAGGATGCACGTGCCCGCTCGATCGAAGAGGAAGACATCGACCGGATGAATCGCAACATTCAGGACGAGATCCGGATCATCAACGAAGCCCGAAACAAGAAGATCTTCGAGGTTCTCGGTGACACGAAGATGACCCGCGACGTCGTCGACTTCCGCAGCGGTGAAACGCTCGTGAAGAAGGGCTCGGGAATCGATCGCGACACGATCGGCCAGCTGTCCCGCCGAGAGCTGCTCGCGCTGCCCGTCGACGACGAGATGCGCGAGACGATCCGGATGTTCATCGAGCGCGCCGAGAACCGAATCAACGTTCTCGAGCGTCGCGCCGAGGAACGCCGGGAAGATCTCGAAAAGGGCGACGAGCTGCCCCCGGGCGTCATCAAGATGATCAAGGTCTACGTCGCGATGAAGAGAAAGCTCTCCGTCGGCGACAAGATGGCCGGGCGTCATGGAAACAAGGGCGTCATCTCGCGGATCCTTCCGGAGGAGGACATGCCGTACCTCCCTGACGGGACACCCGTCGAGATCGTTCTGAATCCGCTCGGCGTACCGTCACGAATGAACGTCGGCCAGATTCTCGAGACACACCTGGGCTGGGCCGCGCGAGCGCTTGGTCTTCATTTCGCGACACCGGTGTTCGACGGAGCCACCGAGGAGGAGATCCGTGCTCAACTTCGCGCGGCCAATCTCCCCGAGGGCGGCAAGACGGTCCTTCACGACGGAATGACGGGCGAGCCGTTCGAACAGCAGGTCACCGTTGGTTACATCTACATGCTCAAGCTCTCCCATCTGGTCGACGACAAGATTCACGCTCGGTCGATCGGGCCGTACTCGCTGATCACCCAGCAGCCGCTGGGAGGGAAGGCGCAGTTCGGTGGACAGCGGTTCGGAGAGATGGAGGTCTGGGCTCTCGAGGCGTACGGCGCTGCCTATACGCTTCAGGAGCTCCTCACCGTCAAGTCCGACGACGTCGAAGGCCGTTCGAAGGTCTACGAGGCAATCGTCAAAGGTGAGGTTCCGGAGGATCCGGGCCTGCCCGAGTCGTTCAACGTTCTGGTGCGCGAGCTTCAGTCTCTCTGTCTCGACGTCGAGTTGATGAGCGAATGAAGACGATGACGAAAAACAATAAGACTCCTGACCAAAGAGGAGGCACAGTTGGAAAGTTTTAACCTGTTCCGGCAGTCGAAACAGCAGCGTCCGAACGACTTCAACGCGATCAAGATCTCGCTCGCATCACCGGAGAAGATCCGCAGCTGGTCCTTTGGCGAGGTTACCAAGCCCGAGACGATCAACTATCGGACCTTCAAGCCGGAGCGCGACGGGTTGTTCTGCGCGAAGATCTTCGGACCGACCTCCGACTGGGAGTGTCTGTGCGGCAAATACAAGCGGATGAAGCATCGCGGGGTGATTTGTGACAAGTGTGGCGTCGAGGTCACCAAGTCGAAGGTCCGCCGCGAGCGGATGGGTCACATCGAGCTCGCTTCGCCCGTCTCACACGTCTGGTTTTTCAAGGGTCTTCCCTCGAGAATCGGACACCTTCTCGACATCACCCTCCGCGATCTTGAACGGATCCTCTACTTCGAGAGCTACGTCGTCATCGATGCGGGTGACATCGCGGAGATCATCAGCGAGAAGGAGCTGTTGACCGAGGAGAGGTTCCGTGAGCTCCGCACCGAGCACGGCGAGGTCTTCGTCGCGAAAATGGGCGCGGAAGCGATCAAGGAGCTGCTCTCGCAGGTCGACGTCGAGGAGCTGGCAGACGAGCTGCGACTCCTGATGAGAACCGAAACCTCGCAGGTCAAGAAACTGAAAGCCGCGAAGCGCCTGAAAGTCGTCGATGCGTTCCGCCGCAGCGGCCATCGGCCGGAGTGGATGATTCTCGACGTGATCCCGGTCATTCCCCCGGAGCTTCGTCCTCTGGTTCCGCTCGATGGCGGCCGTTTCGCCACCGCGGACCTGAACGATCTCTATCGCCGGGTGATCAACAGAAACAACCGTCTGAAGAAGCTTCTGGAGCTTCGCGCTCCGGACGTCATCGTCCGGAACGAAAAACGGATGCTTCAGGAGGCTGTCGATGCGCTGTTCGACAACGGCCGGCGTGGCCGCGTCCTGAAAGGCTCGAACAACCGGCCGCTCAAGTCGCTGTCGGACGGCCTTAAGGGCAAGCAGGGGCGATTCCGGCAGAATCTGCTCGGAAAGCGTGTCGACTACTCCGGCCGTTCGGTGATCGTCGTCGGGCCTGAGCTGAAACTTCATCAGTGCGGGATCCCGAAGAAGATGGCGCTCGAGCTGTTCAAGCCGTTCATCTACCATCGGCTCGAGCAGAAGGGTCTCGTCGGGACGATCAAGGCGGCGAAGGAGCTCGTCGAGCATCAGGGGACCGAGGTATGGGATGCTCTGGAAGAGGTGATCAGGGAACATCCGGTTCTGCTGAACCGTGCACCTACGCTTCATCGTCTCGGCATCCAGGCGTTCGAGCCGGTGCTGGTCGAAGGCAAGGCAATCAAGATTCACCCTCTCGTCTGCACGGCGTTCAACGCGGATTTCGATGGAGACCAGATGGCCGTGCACGTCCCGCTCTCACCAAAGGCTCAGATCGAGTCCCAGGTGCTGATGCTGGCGGCCAACAACATCCTGTCGCCCGCGCACGGCCGGCCACTGGCCGTTCCGTCGCAGGATCTCGTGCTCGGTTCGTACTACCTGACGCTCGAGAAGCCGG
Source organism: Acidobacteriota bacterium (assembly GCA_019347945.1). Taxonomy (NCBI): domain Bacteria; kingdom Pseudomonadati; phylum Acidobacteriota; species Acidobacteriota bacterium. The sequence goes on from JAHWKK010000001.1 coordinate 60,926, forward strand.
AAGCGAAGGGTGCTGGTAAAATCTTCGGCAACGCCGAGGATGTCGAGCTCGCGCTGGAGCACAAGGAAGTCGAGCTTCTGACTCCGATCAAGCTCCGTCTGTCGGGCCCGTACATCGATCTGACGCGCCAGCTCATCCGTCAGGACATTGTTCACGCGGAAGTCGAGGAGCTCGACAACGAGATCATCGATACCACCGTGGGAAGAGTCGTCTTCAACTCCCGTCTTCCCGAGAAAGTCCCGTTCATCAACGGCCTGATGAAGAAGAAAGCCGTCCAGGATCTGGTCAACTACGTCTTCATCAATCTCGGAAACGCCGCAACGGTGCAACTGCTCGACGACATGAAGGAGATGGGCTTCCTCTACGCGACTCTCGCGGGCGTCTCGATCGGTATCGACGACATGGTGATTCCGAAGAAGAAGCCGGAGATCGTGGAGCGTGCGCGCAAGTCGGTTCTGGAGGTCGAACGCCAGCGTCTCGATGGTGCGATCACCGCCGGTGAGCGTCACAACAAGATCATCGACATCTGGCATCGGGCGACCGAGCAGGTGTCGGACGAAATGTTTGCTCAGATGCGCCGAGTCGAGGAGGACAAGGGAGAGTTCAACCCGATCTTCATGATGGCCGACTCGGGAGCGCGAGGCTCGCGCGAACAGGTCCGGCAGCTGGCCGGTATGCGAGGTCTGATGTCCAAGCCTTCGGGAGAGGTCATCGAGACACCGATCACGGCGAACTTCCGCGAGGGCCTGTCGGTTCTCCAGTACTTCATCTCGACCCATGGTGCGCGAAAGGGTCTTGCGGATACGGCGCTCAAGACGGCCGACTCCGGTTATCTGACGCGGAGGCTGGTTGACGTCGCGCAGGATGTCATCGTGACCAACGGTGACTGCGACACGATCGATGGGATTACGGTCCAGGCGATCATGGAGGGGGGAGACATTCTCGAACCTCTGCGCGACCGCATCGTCGGCCGCGTTGCGCAGGAAGATCTTCACGATCCGCTGACCACCGAGCTCATCGTCGGGCAAAACGAGGAGGTCACCGAAGAGCTCGCCAACCAGATTCAGGAAGCGGGTATCGAGAGCGTCAAGATCCGTTCGGTTCTGACGTGCGAGACCCGTCGCGGAGTCTGCCAGCGCTGCTACGGGCGTAATCTCGCGACCGGGCGCCTGGTGGAGCTCGGCGAGGCGGTAGGCGTCATCGCCGCCGAGTCGATCGGCGAACCGGGCACGCAGCTCACCATGAGAACCTTCCACGTCGGTGGTACCGCCTCTCGTGTGTCCGAGCAGTCCAAGCACGAGGCCACCAACCCAGGGATCGTCCAGTTCGCCAACGTCAACACGGTCACCAACATCGATGGCAATCTCGTCGCGGTCAACCGCAACGGGAAATTGCTGATCGTCGACGAGAATGGTCGCGAGAAGGAGCGTTACCAGATCGTCTACGGATCAACTCTGAAGGTGCACGACGGCCAGAAGGTCAAGCCGGGTCAGAGCCTCGTCGAATGGGATCCGTTCACCTCGGCGATTCTCACCGAGATCAACGGTAAGGTCGAGTTCCGCGACATCGTCGAGGGTGAGAACGTCCGCGAGGAGACCGATCGCGTCACGGGTCTGACGCAGATGGTCATCGGCGAATCGATCGCCGCCGAGAAGCGAACCCCGACCGTCATGGTCATCGGAAAGAAGAGTGCCGAGAAGAAATACCTCCTTCCCATCGGGGCGCATCTGATCGTCACGGAGGGTCAGCAGGTCCATCCCGGAGACATCATCGCGAAGATTCCGCGAGCCACGACCAAGACGAAGGACATCACCGGCGGTCTTCCCCGGGTGGTCGAGCTCTTCGAGGCCCGTCATCCCCGCGACAGGGCGGAGATCACCGAGGTCGACGGTACCGTCCATCACGGACCGATCGTCAAGGGCAAACGCGAAGTCGTCGTGGAGACCGAGGACGGACAGCAGTTCACGTATGCCGTGCCGCGCCAGGCGCACATCAACGTGCAGGAAGGCGAGCACGTTCGTGCCGGCGATGCCCTGATCGACGGATCGATCGATCCGCATGACATCCTCGCGGTTCTCGGAGTCAAGGAGCTGCAGCGCTACCTGGTCGACAAGATCCAGGAGGTCTACCGCTCACAGTCGGTCGCGATCAACGACAAGCACATCGAAGTCATCGTCCGTCAGATGTTGCGGTCGGTGAAGGTGACGCGCGTCGGCGATACCGACTTCCTGATCGACGAGCAGGTCGACCGGTTCCGGTTCCTCGAGGAGAACGAGAAGGTCATCATGCGCGGTGGTGAGCCGGCAGACGGTACGCCGATGTTGCTCGGAATCACCAAGGCCTCGCTTTCGACCGAATCGTTCATCTCCGCGGCTTCGTTCCAGGAGACCACGAGGGTTCTCACCGAAGCTGCCATCTCGGGTCGGGTCGACTACCTCCGAGGCCTCAAGGAGAACGTCATTGTCGGGCGACTGATCCCGGCAGGTACGGGGACGGCCGACTTCCATCGCCTTCAGCTCGAAAGAGACGAGCCGGTACTCGATCTCGACGAGCAGCTCGCGGCGGAAGCGGATGCGGCTCTCGCGTTTGCCGACTTCGACGACGAGATCTGATCGCGTAAGTCACTTGCAGTAATTCGAGAGGCAGGCGCCGAGAGCGCCTGCCTCTTTTTTCATACCTCTCGTCCGGATTCGAATATCAGGTGACCGCACCGACGCCGAGTACGACCATGAGAATGACGATGATCGCGATCGCGAGAAAGATGAAGAAGAGTATCTTCGCCACCTTCTTTGCGCCGCTCGCGACGCCCGTGAAACCCATCGCACCGGCGATGACCGCAATGATGAATGCAATGATTGCCCACCAGAGTAGATCCATTCGTGTCCTCCTGCCGATCCCCGGGTTCATGGTCGGTGCCATGATGAGATCCTTGGCCGGCAAAATCACTGTCGTGTCGCCCTCTTTCCGAAGATCCGGCCGCATCCGTCGACGACGTCCTGATCGGCCAGATTTGTCGCCCGAGGTCTTTGTTTCCGCGCGCGCCATCCACGTAACCTCCATCACTTCAGTTATTTGGGCTTGTGGTTGAAATGCGTCAACTTTTGAAAAACAATTACACCACTGAAAGGCGGTCGGCCGGCGACAGCCTCCCACAAAAACAGGAGGGTTTGTTAATCATGAAGAAGCTCAGTCTATTGACTCTGTCATTGTTACTCTGCGCGCCCACGTTTGCGGGGCAGTTCATCACCGTAGACAACCCGGTGCCCAACAGCTACATTGTCGAGTTCACACCGGCCGCAGTGGAGGCTGCAAACCAGGCACACGGCAAGGGCAAGGGCGTTGCTGCTCTCGCTCAGGAGCTCGCCGGACGCAGCGGAGGCAGCGTGGATCGAGTCTACAACCATGCGATTCGCGGGGCAGCGATGACGATCTACAACCCGAAGCAGGCGGAGGCTCTGTCGCGAAACCCGAACGTCCGGCTCGTCGAGCAGGACGGCTACGTTTCGATCGACGCGACGCAGTCGAATGCCACATGGGGTCTTGATCGTGTGGATCAGCGCGACCTGCCCCTCAGCGGGACCTATACGTACAACACGACCGCTTCGAACGTCAACGCCTACATCATCGACACCGGCATCCGTACGTCGCACGACGACTTCGGGGGGCGGGCCCTCCACGGCTACGACGCCGTCGACGGCGATTCGAATGCCTCGGATTGCAACGGACACGGCACGCATGTCGCGGGGACAGTCGGTGGAACCACGTGGGGAATCGCCAAGGGAGTCACGCTCTACGCTGTTCGGGTCCTCGACTGCAACGGATCCGGAACAACGTCCGGTGTGATCGCCGGCATCGACTGGGTGACCCAGAATCACATCGCGCCCGCGGTCGCGAACATGAGCCTCGGTGGCGGCGCATCCACCTCGCTCGATAACGCCGTCGAGAATTCGATCGCCGCTGGCGTCACCTACGCGGTGGCGGCCGGGAACGACAACGCGGATGCGTGCAACAGCTCGCCTGCCCGTGTCGACGCTGCACTGACGGTCGGCTCGAGCACGTCCTCGGACTCCCGCTCCTCGTTTTCTAACTGGGGAAGCTGCGTCGACATCTTCGCTCCCGGATCGAGCATCACCTCGGCCTGGTACACGAGCGATACTGCGACCAACACGATCAGCGGCACGTCGATGGCCTCTCCGCACGTCGCGGGAGCCGCCGTGCTTTATCTCGCCGATAACCCCGGCGCCTCTCCTTCGACCGTCTTTCAGGCGATTCTCGGCGATGCGTCGGCGAACAAGCTTTCGAGCATCGGCAGCGGATCGCCGAACCTTCTGCTCTACACCCTCTTTGGCGACGGTGGCGGAGGTGGTGGCGACACCGAGCTTTCCAACGGCGTCTCGGTCTCAGCTTCCGGTGCGAGTGGCTCGCAAACGTATTACTACCTGGACGTTCCTTCCGGCGCATCGAAGCTGACCGTCACAATCAGTGGTGGGAGCGGCGACGCCGACCTCTACGTGAAGTTCGGGAGCAAGCCGACCCTGTCGAGCTATGACTGCCGTCCCTACAAAAACGGGAACGAAGAGACCTGCACGTTCAACTCTCCTGCGGCGGGTACCTGGTGGATCATGCTCCACGGCTATACGTCCTACTCGGGCACGTCGCTGACGGGAACCTACGAAACAGCGGCATCCTGCGGAGACGAGATCTACACCGGAACGCTTTCCGGCAGCGGCGACTCCGACGTTCATCCGGACGGAACCTATTACCACTCTTACGCTGGTACGCACCGTGGCGTTCTCGACGGCCCCTCCGGCACCGACTTCGACCTCTATCTGTACAAATGGAACGGGTCGAGCTGGAGCTTGGTGGCGAGGTCGATCAGCAGCACGTCTCACGAGGAGATCAACTACAGCGGAACCACCGGCTACTACTACTGGAGGATAAAATCGTACAGCGGGTCCGGCAGCTACACATTCTGCCTGACCCGGCCGTAAACCGACGGCTTCCGCTTCGACCGATTCCGGGGTCCGCCGCTCACACGGCGGACCCTTTTTTTTGACCACGGTCCGTTACTCGAAAAGCATCCGCCAGGCGGGTGCGCGGCGTCCGCCGGGAGGAGTTTCATCTGACCGGACTCTCTACCGGCCACCCTCCGAATATCATGGTTCGCTGTCGAGACCTCCGTATCTCTCGAACCATGCGAGCACATGCGCGGGCTTCGCGATCAACCGGCTCGGGCGTGCAACGATGCCGTGCGAAGCTCCCGGCACGCGGACGAGCGCCGTCGGTACACCCCGAAGCTTGAGCGCCTGGTAGAACTGCTCGCTCTCCGAGATCGGAGTGCGGTAGTCCTCTTCGCCCGTCAGGAGCATCGTCGGCGTCGAGACGTTTCCGACGAGCGACAAGGGGGAACGCTTCCAGTAGTGCTCGACCTCCTCCCACGGAAGTCCGGGAAACCAGTACCGATGAAAGAAACTGTAGAAGTCCGCCGTCAGCGCGAAGCTCGTCCAGTTGATCACCGGTTTCGCCACGACCGCTGCGCGGAATCGATCGGTCTTTCCGACGATCCAGGCCGACAGCACACCGCCGCCGCTTCCCCCCGTCACGTAAAGCCTGGCGGGATCGACGAAACCTCGTTCCAGAACCGCGTCGACACCCGCCATCAGATCGTCGTAATCCTGCCCCGGATAGTTGTGATGAATGAGGTTGCCGAGCTCCTCACCGTAGCTCGTGCTGCCTCGTGGATTCGCGTAGAGAACGACGTATCCCGCCGCCGCGTACAGCTGAATCTCGGGCGAAAATCTCGGACCGTAGTTCGCAAAGGGCCCGCCGTGGATCTCCAGAATCAGCGGATACGATTTCGTTGGATCGAAATCCGGAGGCGTCACGAGCCAGCCCTGGATCCGACGCCCGTCGTACGACGACTCCCACCACAGCTCCTCGGTCTTTCCGAGATCCCGGAACGCGAGCAGATCGCGGTTGAGGTTCGTCAGGCGTTTCGCGTCCCCCCGCCCTCGAACGCCTGAGAAAAGATCTGCCGGGTAGTCGGGCGAGGTCCCGGTGTAAACGTAGCGATCATTTCGTGCGAGAGAGAACGATCCACCGGGGTAGGGGCGGCCGATCGAGGTTCCTCCGACGTTGGAGGCGACGGTCTCGAGTCGGGAGTCGAGCGAGACGGATCCGATTTTCGTGACGCCCTCGTCGTCGTATTGAAACCAGATGCGCCGTCCATCCTGCGACCAGACGGGATCATCGACGCTCCGGTCGAGCGACCCGGTCAGGACGCGCCGGGAACTTCCGTCGCGATTCATGACGTAAAGCCGCGTGATCTGGTATCCCTGATAGCGGTCATCGAAGCCGGTGAAGGCGATCGATCTGCCGTCGGGAGAGATGGCGGGGCTTCCGTCGGGTCCGTCGCGGTCGGTGAGGCGGACGATCGCCCCGTCCTCGATCGATACGCGATAGAGCTCGCTCTCCAGCGGGTCGGTCTCCCAGTCCTCGTTTCGATTTGCAGAAACCACGATCGACCGCCCGTCGCTGTCCCAGGCAACCGAGGGGCCGTGATCGAAGTCCCCCGAGGTCAGCTGCCTCGGCGTCCCTCCGTCGGCCGGAACCACGAAGAGGTGATCGAATCCTTCTTCGAGGTATCCGGCGCCATCCGAACGGTATTGGAGCGACTCGATCACCTTGAGCGGTTCCGCCCACTTCGCTCCTTCGGGCGGTTTAGGCATCTTCGCGAGCGGCTCCCGCTCGCTCGGCACCTTCATCGTGAATGCGATCCAGTTTCCATCCGGCGACCAGGTGACGCCGCGCGGCGAGTCGGGAAGCTGCGTGAGTCGCGCCGTCTCGCCCGAGCCCAGCCATCGGACGAAAAGTTGCGCGGAACCCTCCGACGACGAGACGTAGACGATGCGCCCCCCCTCGGGCGACCAGCGCGGAGAGGTGTCGTTGCGCAGGCCGCTGGTCACCGGACGATGCCTTCGGCCGTCGAAATCGATTGCCCAGAGATTCGCTCGCCGGCGGTCCGACTGAACGTCCATGAAGTTCCGGACGTAGACGATCGATTGCCCGTCCGGAGACAGCCGCGGATCGGATGCCCATTCGAGCTCGAACATGTCCATCGGCTCGAGCGGTCGGGGAGCATCCGCGCCTGCTGCGGCTCCGGCAGCCATTAGTGAAAAGATCAGCGGTACGAGTCGTTTCATCACTATCCCCCTTCGAGCTGGATTCTCATCCGTCTGCGTGACTCTACTTTAACCGCACCTCCGGGAACGGGGAGGCAATCGCCGTCACGGTAGGTCTCTTGCACGCGCCGGGGCCGTGCTGAGTCTGCTGTTTCTCCTCGCGGCGGCGTTGCCCGTTTCCGCTGAAGAGCCCGATCCGCCGCCGGAGGAGCAGGTCGTGGCGGAGGTGATCGTTGTGACGCCTTCGAAACCGATCGATACCGACCGTCAGGCGTGGACCAGGATCTCCCGCTCCTCGATCCAGTCGGGCCAGCGCGCAATGTCGAGCTGCGTCGTGACAGTCCAGGTCAGACTGTTGCTCGACGCATAGAATGACGGTGACGCGTCCGCCGGGATCCGGATCGATGCGCCTTCGTTGAATGGCATGTTCGGAGAGAGCGTTCGTGCGCCCGCGACGTTCAGCTGCTGCTCGAAGACGACGTGGCGGTGCGTGGTTTTGTTCGTGCCGGAGCCGCTGACGACGATCTCGGTCGCCACAACCTTCGCGGTTGCGCCGTTGAGCTCCACGGGGTTCTCCGGCCGGCAACCGATGCTCACGCGAACCTCTTCGCCCGCCCGGATCAGTGCGGGCTCGACCGTGAGCTTCACCTGACCGAGTTTCTTCCGGGCGACCATGTTCCGGACTACCTTCAGGAGGATACCGAGGAACAGCGCGATGACCACGAGTCCCCCGACCCCCCACATCAACGCTTCGATGAGTGCGACCTCCCCTCTCGTGAACCCGATTCCCTGCCGGACCGCCGCCCCCAAAATAAAGACCAACGGTCCCAGAAAAACGAAGAGACAGCCAATTGCCACGAGGTTGCCGACCCAGCCACCCGATATTGTGGGCGCTGCGGCCGCTCCGCCGGAGGTCTGTTCCTTCAGTTTGGCAGGCAGATACGTTTCCGAGCCGGCAGCGGTGAGCCAGTTTGGTTCCGCCTCCGGGTTGGGTCTCAACACGACTTCCTCTTCCACCCTCGGATCGATCGCCCAGGGAATATCGGCGGTCGCGTAGACTTCCCAGACGACGTTCAGGAGGGTGCCGTGGTAGGTGTAGGGGCCTGCCGGAAACTCGAATGCGAAAGGGCGCCGGAAAACCGTACCGGCGGTCCATTCGCCTTCGAAAAGCGTCTCGAACACGATCCTTTCGGTAACACTGTTGCCCCTGCCGTGGGTGCGCCATCGAAGTCCGACCTCGAGTCCGTCGCACCGGACGTCCTTGTCGATTCGCACGTCGATGATTCCGCGCACGGTCTCGCCCGGGCGGAAAGTATTCTTCCCTTCATCCAGATGCAGTGTCAGATCACATTTCGCCATTGCGTCTCCTTCTCGCTGCTGCGCAGCATGTTCTGATAGTCCTCGTAGAGCTGGTCGAGCAGCGAGCGGAGATCATCGCCGTATTGTTCGACGAGATCGCGGGCGATGGCGCGGCTCATCACCGGCAGGGATCCGTCACCCGCACGCGCCCGCTCCAGCCTTCGGCTCACGATCTCGAGAAGCAGGTCTTCATCGAGCCCGCTCACCGTGATCGTACGGCTGACCAGACCCTTCGCGCGCAGTTCGTCGGTCAGATCCTCGTGACTCGCGAGCACGAGTGTCGCACCGGTACGACGGGCCTCGCGAAAGAGCCGGCGGCGCCGGCGCCGTGGCAGGCGCTGTGCTTCGTCGAGAAGAAGAGCCGGCCCACCCCCCGGTCGGGCCTCGAGGCGGGGGAGCGAAGGTAGGGGCTCGTCTTCCGCGAGATAGACGTACGGGGCGCCGCGGAAGCGCCTCTGCAGCAGCCGGAGACGGGCTGTCTTGCCCCGGCCAGCCTCCCCCAGAAACTGGAGAACTGCTCGCGGTTTAGCCAGCCAGTCGAGCAGTTCGGCTTCGTTCGAAAGTACGATGAGATCGCCCACGACATCCAATGGCGGCTCACCGAACGGGTTCCGGCGGAGATTGAGCCGCGACCAGGGAGACACCTCGCCGCGCATGACCGGGGAGAGTAGCACGGCAGCGGCCGTTCCGGGTGCTCGATCTGAACCGGGAGCGGGCGACACCTCCGCCAGGACGGCGGGGCGTCAGTTCCCCTCGAGCACACGCGCCTCGATCGAACGGAACCGAGGGGTGTGCCGGATCGGGTCCCATGCCGCGTCGACCCTGAGGAAGGCGAGATGAACCTCACGCTCCTCCAGCGCCCTGTCGAGTCGGTCGAGCGCCGCGTCGGTGCTGCCGAGGACGCTTTCGATCCTCGCCACCAACGTCTGGGGTACGTAGCGTGGACGTGGCGGTTTGTCGAGCCGCCGGATCGCCTTCGATGCGCCGGCTCGCTTCCCCCACAGCGCGTAGAGCTCCGCGAGCGCGACCTCGACTTCCGGATAGTCGGATCTTTCACGAGAGAGCGCCTGCAGCTCGTCATGAGCCTCTTCGAACATTCCCTGTCGCGCCAGTGCCAGCGCCAGAACGATGCGCGCTCCGGCCGCGGAGCTTCTCTGGATCAGCGTCCGATGCCCGTGCTCCTGTGCGTCGATCCACCGCCGCCCGAAGTAGAGCACTCGTGTCGCGCGCTCGCCCAACTCCGGGTTCAGACTGTCGAGTACGACCGCGCGTTTGGCGTCGACGACCGCCTCGTCGGGCCTCCCCACGCAGACCAGGATCTCGGCACGGCTGATCAGGCTTTCGGGCGATTCCCGAAGGCCGGAGACGATGGTCAGTGCCTGTTCCCACTTCCAGTCCATGAAGGCCCGCATTCGAGCGCAGGCCAGCTTCGTCTCGTCGCTCGGGTGAATCGCTTCGGCTCTGGAAGCCTCGGAGAGCGCTTGATCTCGAACCGCGGATGTGGGAGCGAAGCCATTCAGTGCTTCCTGAAGCCGGGCTTCGGCCAGTCTGGCGTGCCCGAGCGCAAATGCAGGCATGCTCGTCACCGCGCGTTCGAGCGCTTCGATCGCGCGTCGAAAGCCGCTGCTGGTTCCTCGCGAAAGATCGCTGCGCACCGCTCCGAGGATCTCGACGGTTTCGCTCGAAAGCTCCGGCTGCGAGGTCATCTCGACGGTGGCATCGACCGCCGGTCTGCGAAACGGGAGGTGCGGGCCGAGCGTCTTCACGATGTTCGAGATCAAACCTTCGATTGACGCCTCGCCGGTATCGACCAGACGTTCTCGTCCGCCCCAGATCTGTGCGCCGCGGGAAGTATCGATCAGCTGGAGCTGCACGAGAACGGAGCCCGAAGATCTGCGAATCGAGCCGGCGATGACGAGCGTGGCCTCGAGCGCAGATCCCGCCTCTTCCGGATCGGGTCGGGCGCCAAGCTTTCTGATCCGGCTGCGCGCGACGACCTCCAACGCCGTCTCGTTGGCGAGCCGGTTCTGAATCTCCTCGGCGACGGTCATCCCGACCGATTCCAGCTCGGGATCCTCATCCGGCGTCTCCAGATCGAGAACGGCGAGCGTTGCGCGTCCCCGCTTCCTCACGACCGGCAGGTAGCCGGAGAGCGTCTCGTGATCCCCTTTCAGAAGCGCGTCGAGGGCCGATCGGAGCTCTTCTCCCTCCGGAAACCGATCCTCGACGTTCTTTTCGAGACTCTTCATCACGATCGACTCGAGGTCCGACTGAATCGCTGCGTCGATGGCCGGCAGGGGTCGCGGCTCTTCCTTCATGATTGCGTGCATCGTTTCGGCCGCCGTCTTGCGCGCAAAGGGTCTCGAGCCGACCAGCATCTCGTAGAGCACGCAGCCGAGCGAGAAGATGTCGCTCGCAGGCCCTGTCTCTTCTCCGGCAGCCTGTTCCGGCGACATGTAACCGACCGTGCCGAGAACAAAGCCTGCCGGCGTTTTCACGATCGTCTGTTCGGTGCTGTTGATCTCCCGCATGGAGGTGTCGAGCCGCGCAATGCCGAAATCGAGCACTTTCGCTCCGTGTACCGTCAGGAAGATGTTTTCCGGCTTGATGTCACGATGCGTGATTCCGCGGGCATGTGCGGCCGCAAGAGCACGCGCGACGTCGAGCGTGATCCTGAGCGCCTCGCGGTAATCGATCCTTCTTTCATCTCCGATGCGCTCCCGAAGAGTCTGTCCTTCCAGCAGCTCGGTCACGACGTAGCGTAGGTCTCCGTCGTGCCCTACGTCGAAAATCGAGACGATGTGCGGGTGGGAGAGGGCGGCGACCACCTTCGCTTCCCGCTCGAATCGCTCGAGAACGTCCGCGCGGGAGGTGAGGTGGGGCGAGAGCACCTTGACCGCGACGTCCCGGTCGAGCCGGGAATCATGAGCGCGATAGACCTCGCCCATACCCCCCGCACCGAGCAGTCCCTGGATTTCGTAGGGACCGAGCAGTGTGCCTGACTCAATCGGCATGCGACGGAGTATAACTTCGGGGAAGATTCGCATTCGCGGGGCTTGACAGATGGCGATCCCAGGTGTATTAGTACAGCAGTACAGCAACTCACCTCGAAGGAAGGATCCGGCAATTCATGTTCAGCATCAATCCGGGAGACGCCGTCCCGATCTGGAAGCAGATCGAGCAGGAGATGCGGAGACTTCTCGCGATCGGCCGCCTCTCGCCCGGCGAAGCTGTACCGAGTGTGCGGGAGGTGTCGAGGGAGCTTCGCGTCAACCCGGCGACGGTTCAGAAGGCCTACCAGCGGCTCTGCGACGAAGGATTGTTGATGGTTCGCCGCGGAGAGGGAACCTTCGTGGAGGTGCAGCCGGCGAGGCTCGATGGGGCGCATCGCCGGGAAGAGCTCCACGACGCTGCCGTGCGGTATGCCAGTCTGGCAGCGACGATCGGTGCGACTCCGGCGGAGGCGCAGGGGATAGTGACCAAGGAAATCGAACGAGTCATGAAAGTGGCACAAGGGAGGCGAAATGAGTGATCACAACGGAGCTGAACCCGTTCTCGAGCTCGAGGGTCTGAAGGTCCGCTACGGCAAAATGATCGCGGTCAACGACATCTCCATCCGCGCCGAAGAAGGGTCGGTCTACGCGTTGCTGGGCCGGAACGGAGCGGGAAAGAGCTCGATCGTCCGCTGCCTGCTCGGATTCCAGAGGCCGAATGGTGGCGAGGCGCGGCTATTCGGCGAATCAGTGTGGAAAAAGCGCGCGAGCCTGATGGACCGGGTCGGCGTGGTTCCGGAAGACCCCGATGCACCGCCCGAGATGAAACCGCGCGAGATTCTCGAGTTCTGCTCGCGCCTCTATTCGAAGTGGGATCACGACACGGCGATCTCGCGGCTCGACCGGTTCAGAGTTCCGCTGAATACTCCCTTCGGAAAGCTCTCCAAGGGACAGAAGCGCGAGGTCCTTCTCGCCGCGGCTCTTGCGAGTGAGCCGGAGCTCCTGGTGCTCGACGATCCGACGCTCGGGCTCGACGTCGTAGCTCGAAAGGAGCTGTTCGAAGAACTGATCTCGGACCTCGCGGATCGGGGGACGACCGTCTTCGTCACGACCCACGACCTTCCCGGAATCGAGGGAATCGCCGATCGCGTCGGCATCATGCTCGAGGGCGACATGCTGGTCGACGAGGACCTCGAAGCGTTGAAGTGGCGTTTCCGCCGGATTCGCTTCACTGCGGGTGGCCAGACGAGCGACCAGATCGATCTCGGCTCTCTTCATCCAGTTTTGAGGAAGCGGTGGGGAACGGGGGTCGAGGTCGTCGTTGACAATTACTCGGAGGATCGGCTCGACGAGCTCCGAACGAAATCGGGTATTGCCGAGATCGAAGTCAATCCCCTGTCACTCGAAGACATTTTCATCGCGGTCGCCGAGGCCGACCTAGTGAGGGGCGCGTCATGAAAAATCTCCTGCTCGTCATTAGTCGAGAACTGGTCGAACGGAAAATGCTGATGATTGGTGCTTTTGCGATCGGCCTGGTCATTCTGGCCGTTCCCCTGGTCACCCGCGCACCGGCAAGAGATACCTGGAACATCGCGAGCCTGTACCTGCCGATCATGCTCGGCCTGGGGATCGCTGGTTTTGCCGCATCATCGTTCGTCGCGAGCGATCTGCGAGAGCAAAGACTCTCGTTCTTCCTCGGGCGTCCGCTGTCGACGGCGAGCGTGTGGGGAGGAAAGATGCTCGCGGCGTGGCTTCTCGCGATCCTCTGTGCGCTTCTGGTCCTTCTGCCCGCGACTGTGGTCGGCAGCGGGCTGATGTTCTGGCTGACAGCGGGAGAGGGTGGGCCGATGATGCTCGTGATGTCTCTGGTGGCGTCGGCAGTGATCATCCCCTTCGGCCATGCAGCGGGAGTGGCGCTCAGGGCCCGGTCTCCATGGCTTCTGGCGGACTTCGTCGCGCTTGCTCTGTTCGGTCTCGTGACGGCAGCGGCGCTCCGCCCCTTGTTTCATCAGTACGCCTTCCGCCTCGTCTACTCGACCATTCTCGTGTTGGCGGCGTTTCTGACGGTCACGCTTCTGATTGGAGGATATGTCGGTCTGTCACGCGGTCGGATCGACCTGCGCAGCGCTCACGCGCATCAGTCGATGATCTCGAGCGGCGCTCTGATCGCTCTCGGCATCGCGGTATCCCTTTTCGTCGTCTGGGTTCGCTCGGTCGATGCTGAGGACCTGACCGAGTTCCGGCTGATGCCCTGCGTGACGGATTGCGAGCCGATGTTGGTAGGGACTTCCCGCGGGCGGGGAGACTATCGAGCCCATTTTGCGATGAGCGGCGAAGGGTTCCGTCAACTCGACTTTGCAAGTGAAGTCGGGCAGGCGTCGGATCGGGGCCGGACCGTCTGGCTGTCGGCCGAGTCGATCGAGCCGCCGACGGCTCGTGTCGGATACCTCGATCCCGGGATGGAGCGATCCGTGCGAACGAACATCCTGGCGCACCCGTACAACTCCTGGATCGCCGTCTCACCCGACGGCGAGCGGCTCGCGATCGCTGAAGACAGAACGCTTCAGATATTCAACCTCGATGAGGAAAGGGTGATCCGGACGGTTCGTCTCCCGGACGCAGCGGACTCGAGCTTCAGAGTATGGTTCCTGAACCAGGATCAGATTCTCGTTCTGACACCCCCGGCGGGGAGAGGGCCACTATCACCTGAGGGAGGCCGCAGCACCGGTTGGACCGGCGTGGTCGCCGACGTCGAGTCCGGCGACACGCGCGAGGTGGAATTTGCGACATATCCGCACGCGATCGATTCCGACCGCGGATTGCTGATGTTCGAAGACGAGAGTGAGATCACCGTATACCGCGCCGGCTCGTCGGAGCCGTTATTCACGACCGAGGGGACGAGCGCCGTTTCGACTTCTCACGGCGTTTTCGTCACCCGCCCCAGGAGCCGCCAGGTCGCAGTCGTCGATCCTGGCAGCGGGACCGAAAGAATCTATCCGCTGCCCGCCGACGTCACCGATATCGCGCTCGGGCCGGCCGACGAGGAAAGCATGATTCTGGGCCTTACCCGCAGAAGCCAGTTCCAGCGATGGTCGTCGAGCGTTCCCAACGGAGCGCGACTCGTACGGCTCGATCTGACGACTGGCGAGCTCGAGGAAATGGAGGAAGGTATCGTCCCGGCGCGGGCATACCAGCCCGGGATCTCGGGACCCTACTTCCTCCGGGATACCCCCTCCGGGATGCAGCTGATTCGAATCGATCCGGGTAGCAGCGAAATGACCGTTCTCGCGGGCGGGACGGCGTAAGGAAGAACCATGGTGCGAGACATTCTGATCATTGCTGCCCGCGAGATTCGTGACAAGAAGATCCTCTTCCTCGGAGCTGCGCTCTGTGCGCTGATCGTTCTCGGAACGCCGCTGCTTCCCGGCGCTAGCGGAGAGAGTCCAACCGACGTGATGACCACGGCCGCGCTCACGCTCTTTCTGGTCGTGATGTTCGCGACGCCGGCGGCGCTCGGGTTCGGCATCATCGGGCGTGACCTCGAAGAGCATCGGATGGCGTTCTATCTGGCGCGACCGGTCAGCACCTCCTCAGTGTGGAGCGGAAAGACCCTGGGGGCTGTTTGCATCACCTTCGGGCAGGCGGCGATCATCGTTCTCATTCCCACACTGCTCGGCAAAGGTCTTCTCTCGTTTGGCAACTACGCTGCTACGGTCGGTTTCGAGAGCTTCCTGCTGAGCTCGTTTCTGAGCTCACCATTGAGAAACTCCATCCTTGCGTCTCTGCTGGTTCTCGCGCTTGCGCAGTTCTGGGCTCTCGGGTTGCGCTCGCGATCAGCATGGCTTCTCCTCGACCTGGCGGTCTTCGCGACGGTCGCGACGATCTTCTGGATGAGCCTCCGGCCGTTCCTCCTCAACGGCGCGGAACCGGATGCAGTCCTCTTCACCTCGATCTCACTCGTCATGCTGGGAATCCTGTTGTTCGCCGGGAGCGCCGCAGGACTGCAGCTCGGGCGCAGCGACCTCCATCGAACCCATCGATGGACCGGCATCGTCACCGCCGCTCTGTTGCTTGCAGGATTTCTCGCTCTCGGAATCCTCTCGCACCAGATTCGTTCGCTCGAGCCGAACGAGCTCGAGTACACCTCACTCATCGCCGCTCCTAGAGAGGGGCCATGGATCGCACTCGAGGGGGCGAGAAACCGGGAGTGGAATTCCTACCGGGCGTCCTACCTGATCAACACCCGGACCGGCAGGTCGGTGAACATCGGCAACAGTAACCCGTCAATCAGCCGTGATGGAACGATCGCCGCGATCTGGAAGCGGGAAACGCTCAATCCTCCAGTCGCACGGCTTCACTGGATCGATCTGAAAGAGCCAGACGAATTGAACCACACCGACGTTTCGATTCCTCTCGAGGCGAGGGATGATTGGAGATTCGTCCTGTGGCCGTCGCTTGCAATCTCTCCCGCCGGCGGGCGCGTGGCCTGGCTAGATCGAGGGACTGTTCAGGCCTGGGATCTTCGAAGCGCCACGAGTCTGTTCAGCGCGAGGCTTCCCGACGAGGATGCCAGACCCAGGGTGCTGTTCGATGGAGAAGACGATCTCTACGTCTTCAGCCGTCCGGCCGGAGACACCGAAGGCCAGTGGACGATCAGGAAAATCGACTTCGAAGAGAAGTCGTGGGCGATCACCGGGACAATGCCGGATGGTTGGTTTGGCCACGTCGAGGCGGGCGCTCCGCTACGCTTCACGAGGCGCCCCGCGGACGACGATATGGAAGGCCCGCGGGTCCATGAGCTTCGCGACATCGAGGATGGGTCCGTCATATCGAGCTTCACCGCGAGGGGGCGATTTCTAAGCGATGGCCGTTTCGTGGAGATGAGTGGTGAGAGCGGAGCCGCGCTTCGGATTCTCAACCGGGAAGGCGAGCTCGAGAAAACGATCGAGCTGCCGCCGGAGGGCACCCCCGTCGGCGCTGCTCAGGTCAGGAGCCAGATGCTCACCGTCCGGCTCGTCCCGGGCCGTGATTACCGCAACGGAAAGGACTACCTGGTCGATCTGGAGACATCGAAGGTCCGTCAGATAGATTCCGCTTTGCATGTCGTGCATCCGGCGTCCGAATCGGAAAAAGACATCATTGTCAGCGACGGGCGGAGCCTCTTTCTCCTCGACCTCGAGACAATGAAGACCGAGCGGATCGCCGGCAGGGGCTGAGAGAGGGCGCACGAAGGAGATTTCGGGGCAGGCAGGGGAAGCCTTCATCGCAGTCGCCGAGAAAAAAGCCCCGGGTTTGCACCCGGGGCTCTCAAGCGACGTCCTTGAAAGAGAATCAGAAGGTCACTGTGACGCTGTTCGAGCAGGTCGAGGTTCCTGCTTCACAGATCTGGTACGTCAGCGAGCCGCCTCCGACGAAGTTGGTCGCATCGGTGTACGCTCCGTCGTTCGCCGTCGTCGCAATCACCGATCCGTCGCGGTACACGTCCACATTCGTGGAGCTCGCTCCGCTCCAGCTCAGATCAGTATGCCAGCGGCCTTTCACCTTGTATCCGGTGGCCGAGAGCGAGATGCCGTCGGTCGAGCAGCCTTCGTCGACCGAACCGTCGCAGTCGTTGTCGATGCCGTCGCCACAGACCTCGGTCTCGCCAGGGTTCACGCCCGCGTTGCTGTCGTCGCAGTCGCCATCCTCGGCGCACCATCCGTCACCGTCGGCGTCCGTGCAGGTCGAGCAGCCTTCGTCGACCGAACCGTCGCAATCATTGTCGATGTTGTCGCCGCAAACTTCCGACGCGCCTGGATTGACGCTCGCATCATTGTCGTCGCAATCATCGCTGGCGCAGTAGCCGTCACCATCCGCATCCGTGCAACCGCTTCCGCCGTCGAAGAGGGTGTACAAAAGGTGGTTGTTGGTCGTGCTGGACGAAGTGACGATGTTCTTAGTGGTCGCGTTGTAGAGCGCATCGCGAACCGTCTGCGGAGAGGCGCCGGAATTCGCGTCGAGATAAAGCGCCGCAGCTCCCGCCACATGCGGAGCGGCCATCGAGGTTCCACTGATCGTGTTCGTGTCGCTGTCGCTGTCGATCCAGGCCGATGTGATGCTCACACCAGGCGCGAAGAAATCGACGCAGTCGCCATAGTTCGCCCAGGAGGCTTTCTTATCGGAGCTGTCTGTGGCGCTGATCGTCATCGCTTCCGGAACGCGGGCTGGCGAGTAGTTGCATGCGTCCTGCTGGATCCCGAGGAAGTTGCCGTTTCCGGCCGCGATGGCGTAACTCACGCCCGCCGCGATCGAGTTGCTCACCGCGCTGTCGAGCGAGTCGGACGCGCCGCCGCCGAGACTCATGTTCGCCACGGCCGGCTTGATGTGATTCGCGGTCACCCAGTCGACTCCCGCGATGACGCCCGAGACCGTGCCGCTTCCCTGGCAGTCGAGAACGCGAACGGCGATCAGCTTCACGCTTTTCGCCACGCCCCAGGTCGATCCACCGACGGTTCCGGCCACGTGCGTACCATGACCGTTGCAGTCATCGGCCGTTCCGCCGTCAATCGCGTCGAAACCGCTGACGGCCCGGCCCCCGAAGTCATTGTGCGTGGTACGGATTCCGGTGTCGATGATGTAAGCATTCACCCCGGAGCCGGTGTGATTGTAGGTATAGCTGCCGTCGAGCGGGAGGTTTCGCTGATCCACACGGTCCAGCCCCCAGGTCGCATTCGACTGGGTCGCGACGACGCGAACCATCGAGTCCTGTTCCACGTATGCGACTCGAGGATCGGCAGCCATTTTCTCCGCCATCTCTGCGGACAGGCGTATCGAAAAACCCTTGATCGCCGATGAGTAAATATAGCCGATCGTTCCGGCGTGGGTGGAAGCCAGCGCTCTGGCCTCGGCTGCCGGATTCGCGACGTCGTCGTTGAACACGACGATGTACTGGCCCGGAATTGGATTTTCTGTCTGCCGGACGTCCGGACTACCGAGTACCGAGAACGCCATCAGACAACATATTGCCGCTACAAACAGGTTTCGCTTCATCCAGAGAGCTCCTATGTGAAAGGGGAAAGAATGCCGCGCCGTGCCGGACGTGACGGTTTCCTGACGCCTGTTACAAAACTGCCAACGGCGGGGAATCTACCACATCCAGCCGCTCAACAAAAACGGTGGCAAGGACGGGGATTTTCCGAGAAAATTGCCCTCTCGGTGGGAGCCGATTGGTGCGGACCGCTTGAAAATGGAAAGTTGGCTATCCTACCGGTAGCGCTCGAGAGCGAGGCCGATTTTGTCGAGAACCTGGCCGGGGGTGATGCGATTCATCCGTGCGCTCTTCTTTCTTCGCGAGATTTTCTCCCCCGTCGCGGGGTCGGCCCAAGCGTCGATCAGAAGGTCGTGAAACCGCCCGTAGGGTCCGCACCTTCTGGGATCGGAGTAGCCGTAGAGCCCGACCGTCGGACGGTTCAGGGCGACGGCAGCATGCAGCGGACCGGTATCGGGCGCGACCACCACTCTCGAGCCATGGAGTTTCCAGAGCATCTCCCGGACAGGCCGTTCGAGAGCAACGACCGGCTCGGAGGTCATTCGCGAAGCGATCTCTCCGGCGATCTCCCTTTCACGGGCCGACGGTCCTCCCAGCAGCATCGGCACGAGGCCGAACCGCCACCGAGCTTCGTCGGCCACCGCGGCGTAACCGGCGGCGTCCCAGTCCTTATCGGCCGACGATGAAGCCACGACGAGCGCGAGAACCGGCGCGCCGATGGCGGTGAAAAAGTCACGCTCTCTCTCCATCTCCTCCGCCGTGAAACGGAGGTTCCACTCCGGCTCGTACGATTCGAGCCCGAGATAGTCGAGAAAGTCGAGAAAGAGATCCTGGGCATGGCGGGGAGGTCCCGGTGGTAGGTGCCGATTGACGAACCACCAGTGCCCCTCCCGCGAGCGGTTCCAGTCGAATCCGAGCCGGATCCCGGCGTCGACGAGAAGAGAGACGAGGCTCGAGCGGAGGCTGACCTGAGGAACGAGAAGGAGGTCGAATTGGGGACTCGCGCGGAGCCGGTGGCGAATCTCGCGCCAGCCGGCGAGACCGCTGCCCGGCCTGAAGACGATGAACTCGTCGATCTCGGGTTGCTCTTTTGCGATCTCGTGCGGAACCGGCTCGAGGATCCAGCTCAGATGTGCGTCCGGATAGAGCCGGCGCAGACCATTGATCATCGAGATCGCATGAATTGTGTCGCCGAACGCTCCGAGACGAAGCAGGCAGATGCGCTCAGCGGGGATTCTCGGTGAAGTGATCATAGGCCTGCCTGACCCGCTCGACGACGGCATCGACGAACTGATGAGGCCGACCATGAATTCTTCCCTGCTTCCGGATCGACCGCTCGAGCCGTGAAAGATTGCGTCGCCGCGCGGCCTCGTCGAGGCCCTCCGGGTGCAGCTCGACCTTGTCGAGGTCGAGAATGTAGGAAGTTCCATCCTCGGAAAAGAAAATATTCATCATGTTCAGATCGCCGTGCTCGAATCTGCTCTGATGAAGATTTGCCGTCAGCCGGCCGATCTGCTCCGCCTTCGCTTCACAGTTCTGCGGAGGCTCCTCGCTCTCGAAGAAAAAATGATCCGCATCCTTTCCGAAAATTCTTTCGAAGCCGATCTCCGCGCGCACGAGCCCGTTCTGCCGGATCCAGCTGAGAAAGAGCAGCTCGGGAGTCGGGATCCCCTGCTCCGAGAGATACTCGACCGCTTCTTTGACGCAGTATGCACGGCGGGCGCTGAGAAAACGGTCTTTCCAGAGCGTTGCGGTCGAGCCGCCGTGAAACAGCCGTTTCACCACCACCGGCCGTCCTCCGATCATGCCGGCCAGGACAGGATGCCTTCCTCGGATTTCCCCGACGTCGGCCTGTTCCTTCACGAGATCGTAGACCCATTCCCGGCTGTTGTAGGTCTCCACGAGCTCCTCTCTCAGCGACGGGACGCAGAAAAGGTGAAGATCGCTGTCGATGAGCGGAAGACGATGATCGCGAGGAACGATCACTTCCTCGAGGGGTTCCATCGCCATGCAGTGTAACGGATGGCACGGGATGGAAGGAACGGCATTTCCCGAGTCCGGGCGTGGTCAGAGCTCGACGGCCAGCGACTTTTTCTCGCGCCACGCGGCGAGAAGCGCCGTTTCATGGCGAGCGATCGCGGGACCGTTGCCCGGAACCGTGAAGTCGAAGTCCAGATGATCTCGGAGAAACGTATCGATCGGGCCGAAGGTCTCGGCACTCGATCTCGGGCGAAGGCCCGCGGCTCGAGCTTTTTTCGTGCTCGCGTAGAAGAAACCCTTCTCGGTCTCCCTTCTCCACACCCAGAGCGGAACATCGACGAAGGAACGAATCCCGCGCTCGAAGAGAAACTCGGCCGTAGGACGTCGCGTCCCAATGACGCGATAGCTCGCGCCGGCGGCTGGCGGCTTCCAACCCTGGCGGCGAACACTTCCTTGAAGCTTTCAGTGGCGCCGGAGGAGCGGGTCGTTCAGGCCGTCTCTCTGGACTCGAGGGGATATCCCTTTTCCACCCAGGCGTCGTATCCACCTCGCAATGCGTGCACGTTCGAGAATCCCTTGTCGATCATCTTTTGCGCCAGACTGGCGCTCGAGCCTTCGCCCGGTCACGTGCAGTAGGTGACGATCGGGCGGTCTTTCGGGAGCTCGTCGATGTGGTTCTCGAGCTCGTTCGCCGGAACTCTCACGGCTCCGGGAACCTTCTTCGTCGCTTTGCTCCAGGCCTCTGGATTTCTCGCGTCGACGAAGAGGGCGTCATCCAGGTTGCGGGCTTGTTCTGGCTCGATTCTCAACTCGCTCACTTCATCCTCGCTTTCGATCGGGTAAGAGCTTGTGCGTCCTGGCTCACTAACCGTTCGAGAATCGTGCCGCTTATCGCTCGATCACGCGCTTTCCGCCATCCCTTCACGAGCTCAGACACCGAGGGATCGGAGAAGGTAGCCGATTGCATAGGCGAGCCCGGCCGCGATCGAGCCGATCGCGAGTGTCGAAAGACCGGTCCTCCACCAGGGATGAATCGACCAACGGCTTCGGAGCGACCCGATTCCGAAGAAGACGGCGAGAGTCATTCCGACCGACCAGTCGAACGGCGAGGAGATCCCGAGGTACCACGGCACGAGCGGAACGATTCCGCAGAGGATGAAGGCAAAAAACGTCGCCGTGGCCGCTCGCAGAGGTGATCGAACTTCGAGGGGGAGGCCGTACTCGTCGGTGAGCATCGTATCGACCCACCGATCGTCATCGCCGGTGACGACGCTGACGGCTGATTCGAGATCTTCTCCCTCGAAACCCTTCGACGCGAAAATCTGCCGGACTTCCTCCCGCTCGCCATCGGGATCCACGCGGATGTGCCGGTACTCGATCTCCCTGATGTGCTCGATCTGCTGCAGCTCGGTCTGCGTGGCCGAGTAGTTCCCGGCAGCCATGGAAAAACCGTCTCCCACGAGATTGGCGACGCCCAGAATGAGGACCACACGAGCGGAGAGCTCCGCTCCGACGACGCCCGTCACGATCGCGAACGTCGTCACGGCGCCGTCGATCCCGCCGTAGACCCAGTCGCGAAGATAGCTGTGCGAGGGTCCCGACTCCAATCTTTCCCGGATGTCTTCGGGAGCATGGGAGTGCTCGAGGTCTTCGGTGCTCACAGCGCAGAGTTTAGCGTCAATGCGCACTCGGATTCGAGACCGTATCCGGCGAGTCGCGTGCGGGTGGGAACCGTCGCGCGTTGTCGAACATCGGTTCCATCTCTGGTAGGATCACTTCAATGGCGAAAGAGAAGGCGAAGAAGAAAGCGAAGATCAAGTACGACTGCTCGAAGTGCCCGGCATACTGCTGCAGCTACGACCGGATCGAGGTGAGCGACTTCGACCTCGAGCGGCTCGCCGCATATTTCGGTATCCCGGTGAAAAAAGCGGAGAAGAAATTCACCAAGTGGTGGGACGACGATGAGCGAGTTCTTCGCCACCAGAAAGACCACATTTTCGATTCGGTCTGCAGATTTCTCGACAGCGACACCCGGCAGTGCACGATCTACGAGGCACGACCCGAGGTCTGCCGGGAGTACCCCGATGCGAAGATCTGC
The DNA here is from genome assembly GCA_019347945.1 of Acidobacteriota bacterium. Lineage (NCBI taxonomy): Bacteria > Pseudomonadati > Acidobacteriota > Acidobacteriota bacterium. The sequence goes on from JAHWKK010000001.1 coordinate 83,564, forward strand.
GGCTACTACGAGTTTCTGAGGTGGGAGCGGAAGTTTCAGGAGGATCCGGAGTTCATCCCGCTTTCCTGACGTCGTCGGATACCATGTTTATTGATTGGAGCACCGGCGCGAACGCGTAGAGATGAGGAGTTCTGATCGCAGCGGGCTTGCCTCGGATCACCCTACAAGAGCTGTGCTTGGTTGGGGTAGAAAGCCATTGCGAAAGAATGTTCAGATGCCGTTAAAGCGGAACGAAGTCGAGTGATCGAAGCTGAATGCTGACGCGGTGCTGCCGTACGAGCTGCGGCTCGACGACTTCGTAATCGCGATGCAGGACGTGTGCGACTTTTTCTAAGATGTGAATACCGGGGTTCTGGAAAAAGCGCTAGAGCGCTTTGATGACATGCTGCGGCCGCAGAACATGTCGGGCATATCTCGGACATGTTGACTGCAAGCATGGCGAGCCACTCGCGGTCCCTGACCCAGAACCAGCAACACAACGGCCATCCGGATCTACTGGTCAAAGGTGTGTATCCGGGCAATGCGGCACGGGCGGGCTCAGAAGGAGTGGAGATCAAGACCACACGCAAAAAAGGCGGTGCCGTCGATACGCACGGAGCACGGGATCAGTGGATGTGCGTGTTCGTTTACGAAGTCGACAACAAAACTGAGCCGGCGCGTAATCGGGAACCGATGACCGTCACAGAGGCCTATCTTTGCCAGGTCTGTGTGGCGGACTTTCGAAAGAACCCACGTAGTGAGCTCGGTACAAGAACAGCAACCCTTCACAAGGAAGGCGTTGCTCGGCTTCGGGAGAACTGGATCTACATGCTGAACAGGTAGCCGCTGTTCGCTCCGCCGTTCTTGTACTTGATGAGTTTCGGAATCGCTTTGACAGCGAGGTCGAAGTAGCGCGGATCCTTCTCGATGCCGATGCTGCGGTAGCCGACGGCTTCCGCCGCGGCAAGCGTTGATCCTGAGCCGGCGAACGTATCGAGGATGATGCCTTCGCCGAGCGGAAGCACACCACGAATGAGAGTCCGCAGGAACATCTGCGGCTTGAGGCTCGGATGCGGCGCCAAATCCTTCTCCTTCTTGTGGGTCGGCGATGACGGGATCACGTCGCCGAACGGCTTGTCAGGTGACGGCCTTCGAAATCCTCCCGTCGACCACCTGCGCAGGTTGTCCTGCACGCGACCGTCGATAGGTTTCCGGAAGACGAGCCACGGCTCCCACATCGAGCGCGGCATGACCGAGACCCCGAAGAACTCGTCGTGAGCCGCCTTCGGGCGATCGCCGCCACGCATCGTCATCACGAGTCGCGCGATCTCTCCGCGCCGCTCGAGTCCCGCTCGTGCGAGAGCACCTGAGATGACGTAGGAGAGAAGCGGGTTGCTGGCGACTACCACGTTCGCGCCAGGCACGAGAACCGGCAGGAGCGCCTGGCCCCAATCGAAGAAGAACTTCCCGAGCTGCTCGACATCGTTCTCCGACAGTACCGTGAAGCGGGGGAGGGGAGAGCGCTTGCTGCCATCGAAACTAGGCGGGATCCGCCAAACACCACCCTTACCATTTCGCAGTTTCTCTTGTTGTGCCGGTTGGTACTCGATGAGCCCGTAAGGTGGATCCGTAACGACCGCGTGGATCGTGTTCGCCCGTTGCTCCGCGAGCCACTCGAAACAGTCCGTTTGGACGAGCGTGGACGATCGGAACTTGCTCGTCCGGAATTCCCCCCATGCAGGATCGGGATTGTCTCCATACTCTTCCGCGTGCTGATCCCCGATGGTGTAGATCCCGCGATCTTCGCGCTCGAACAGCTCCCCCAGGTTGAGCCGGAGATAGGATCGGATGCTCGAGGACGGGATGTCGCCGATGAGACCCTTGACTCCATCTTCGATCTCGGCGACAGATGCTCGCTTCTTAGAAGAGAGAACGGTTATGATCGCGTCCCGTATCTCGCCGGGCCGGCGACGCTGTTGCTTGGGTTTGCCCGGGGTCTTCTTCGACCGGCGGGATGAGGAGGGCATAGGGAAATCATAAGACGTCCAGACGTCTTAGTCCACCAAGGCGTGCGAAGTTATTGGCCCGGTGATCGCCGTATACGGCGAATGCAGAGGAACTCATCGGTGACGCAGGTGTCCTCCAGCGCCACGATCACTTTGAAATCATCTCCTGACGCGTGAGCGGCGTCTCGCCACCGGCCAGGCGGCGAGTCCGAGAAGGGCGGTGCCCGATACCCAGAGGCCGTGGTAGAAGGATCGCGGCCTGTAGTCGACCCGAACGTGGGTCGTACCGGGAGGCACGAGGAATCCGATGAACCCGCCGTTCACCTCGCTGATCGGAAGCTCGATGCCGCTCGATGTCCAGACGCGCCACCCGGGATAAGCGGGAAGGGAGGAGGCGATGACGGACCAGCGCTGCGCGTCGACCTCGATGTCGTAGCGCCGCGGGCTGGATCGGAGAATGGTGATCTCCGTCGGCGGAAGCAGATCGGGGCGAGGGCCGAAAATGTCGTCGTGCGCCTGCTCGACGAGACTCGAGTGGATCCGGTTGACGACGACCGCATTTCGCCAGTCGATGTGATCGAGAAGCAGCGCCTGCCGTTCTTCCGCATCTCCCTCCATGAGCGTATGGCGAGGTGCAATGAACCTCGGCATCGCCTCATCGTTGCGATAGATGCGTGCATCGGACCCCTCCCAGACCATTACCCAGGCGGAATCGTTGAGCTGCACGCCTGGTGGTGTGATGACGTATCGCACACCCATGAAGTCGAGAATCGGATGATGGTAGCTGCCGAGCATCGCGAAGTAGCTCTCCGCCGTATAGCCGGTGTAAACGCGAAGCATCCCGAGCACCCTTGCCGTCGACATCGGATCGTGCGCGCGGATGTCCTCGAATCCGTAGATCGCCGATGTATTCGGAAAGAGAGCTCCCGATACTCCGGCGATTCGTGCAGGTTGGAGATCGTCGCTCGCGATGAGCGCTTCGAGTTTCTGGATCGCGGGGGTCTCCGGATAGAACGCCGAGCTCGGCATGGTCGTGTTCCAGCTCCAGCCGAAAGCGAGAAGCTCCGCGGTAATCGCCACGATGAGGGCGGCAAACCAGAGGGGGGAACGCGACAGGAAAAGTGCAATTGCGGCGACGATCAGAACGATGAACGAAGGGATCGCCGCGATGGCCGAGTCGATGAGCACGCGGTCGGCCGGCGTACCGAGCGCGAGCTGATGCCCCAGAAAAACCGCGGCGAAGATCACGACCGTGCTGACCACGCCGATCTGAAGAGGACGCCGGTCCCCGTCGAGCGCCCGCTGCACCAGGAGGCCGAGCAGAAGGGCGCCGGTCCAGCAGAAGAGAAACCGGAACCTTCCGTTGGCGATCATCGAATAGAGAGGAAGGGACTCGAAAGCCCGGGTCAGCCATGGGGTGTGGATCGCGACCGAACAAAGCAGGATCGTCAGCAATGAAAAGAAAGTCGCGTCGTGACGCCACAGCCGGTCGCGAACGGCGAGAGCTCCCCAGCCGACGAAAGCTGCAACCGCGAGCACACCGCTCCATCCCATGATCACTTCTGCGTGCGCCGGCCCCCAGGCCGTGTTCTCGGTAACCGAGCCGAAGAACTCCGGATGCAGGAAATTCATCAGAAAGCCCCAGTAGAAGCGACCCCCCCGGTGATCGCGGAATGCGTCCAGCTCGACCCATCGCTTCGAGAAGGGGAGGACCTCGAAGAAGGGAAAGAGGAGAGGAGCCGCGATCAGCAGCGCGAGGATCCCGGCGCCGATTGCCGCGGCGGCCGCGCGCTTCGTCACGGGCCATCCATCCCGAATCATCCTGAAGAGGAGCCATGCGGCCGCGACTGTGACGATGTGCGCGGCGGACTCCGGATGCCCGTTGATCAGAAGCGAAAGGAAAGCAAACGTCGTGAAGCAGAAGCGGCCCCAGCTGACGCGCTCGAGAAGGAGGTCGAGAGCGACCAGCGTCATCGGAAGATGGACGAGCGTCGTCGCGAGCGGAAAGTGGAGCCACACCATGATCGCCGTCGAAAAACTCCATGAGACGGCCGTGATCGTGGCGGCGAGGTCCCCCGCGCCGCGCCGCCTCGCGAATACGAAAGCGAACCAGAGCGCGACGAGGAGCTTCAGGGCGGCCTCGGCGGTCATCGCATCTCCGAGATCGAGCGGGAGAGTCACGAGCCGGAAGGGAGAGAAGGCCGAGCTCTGCATGTTTGCCAGAAGCGGGTAACCCCCTTGCGCGGTGTGATTCCACAACGGAGCCTCCAGACGCGTCCAGGATTCCCGAACGAGGTGAGCCCACGGAACGATCTGCATCGATACGTCGTTGGTCTGGCTGTTGTGAACCTCGAAGTCGGGATCGGATCGCCAGGGGGGAAGCCGCTCGAGCTGGTCGACTGGAATCGCCACGTAATCGAGAACCATCGGCCGGAAGAGAAAGACGAGGACCGCAGCGTAGAAAAAGATCGCGACCCGCGGCGGAAGGCGGAGAGAAGTAGTCCGCGCCATCAGGACGAAGACCGCGAAGACGGCCGCTACGAGGATGAACGTGGGATTCATGGCCGGGAAACAGTCTGGTAACGCGGATCGGACGGGGATCGCTTCCACCTCTCGTGCATCCACAGCCAGAGATGCGGCTCACGTCGGATGTGCGTCGAGATCAGCTCGTTGATCCATTGCGTGATCTCCTCGATTTCCTCGGGTGTTCCCGTCATATCCCTGGTTTCACGCAGCTCGGTCAGCTCGATCTCCAGCCCTTCATCATCGGATGGATAGCAGAAGGCTCCAATGATGGCTGCTCCGTTGCGGATCGCGAGCTTCGCCGGTGCTGGGGTCGTCCATGCGGGCTGCGACACGAAGGGGACCAGAAGTCCGTGACGCGGAGCCACGGCCTGATCGGGAAGGACGACCACACCCTTACCCTGCGCGATCCAGTCGCGCATCGTCCGCGCGGATTTGCGTCGCGCGAGAATCCTGATTCCCGTCCGAGTGCGGGCCCGTTCGATATCGCGCTGGAGTAGCGGATTGTCGAGGGGTCGCGCCACGACTGCGAAGGGAATGTCGAGCGTCTCGAGCGCCGCGATCGCGGATTCCCAGTCTCCGAAGTGGGCAGTGAACAGAACGACCCCCCGGCCTTCTCCAATGGCACGATCGAGCGCTTCACGTCCGTGCACCCGAATCCCGGTCTTCTCGATTGTCGGCCGGTCCAGGCTTCTCAGATACTGCAGAGACTGACGGGCGAAATGGCGCCAGCACGCCCGGATCGTCTGTTCGATCATTTCGTCGGTCCGTTCCGGGAAGCAGAGGCGCAGATTTGCGCGTGCGGTGCGCGTCCGAGATCTCGCCACGGAAGGGAGAATTCGGGCGAGCGCATCGGCGATGCGTTGCGTTCCGCCCCGTCCGATCAGTCCGACAATCCAGCGGACCACCCGGAAGGCTCCGTACTCGAGAAGAATCAGCGAGCGTGACTTACGTCTTCTGGCCATCGTCCTTTTCGCGCCGGGAAAGCGCCCTCATGAGGAGATCGTGAAACTGGCGCTCAGGCCTGATCAGCATCGAGACTTCGAGATAGCCGATCCGGTCCTGCCATGGTCCGATTTTCACCCAATCCTTTTCGGTCGTGAGGATGAGGCTGGCGCTGAGCTCTGTGGCGGATCGGACGATCGCGTCCAGCTCTTCGTCGGAGTAGCGGTGATGATCATCGAAGCCGTCGAAGCGGACGATCGTCGTGCCGAGGTGCCTCAGTGCTTCGGCGAACTGAACGTTGTCGGCGAGGCCGCTGAACGCGACGATTCGGAGGCCTGTAAGCGACGCGGTAGGTTTTCTTCCACCGGCAACGACGACGGCGTCCGGTTCGAGTGTGGCGCGAAAAACTGGAGGGCCATCCGGGAGTCTTTCGATGGTTCCACGTCCTCTTACGAGCACGCCATCGGCCCACCGGAGCGCCGCCCGGGACTCGCGGTACCATCTGGCCCTTCGGTAGTCGATCACCAGATCGAGGTCACGGTCGAGCTGAAGATGCTGAAAGCCGTCGTCGAGAATGAAGACGTCGCAGTCATTGTCCCGGAGCCAGGCCGTGGCGGCGTCGAAGCGTCTCGAGCCGACGATGATCGTGACGCTGTCCGGGAGCCGGCGTCTCATCAGAACAGGCTCATCGCCGAAGCGAACGGCGTCGAGCGCATCGACCTCAGCCCATCGGTCGCGGCCTCTCCGTCCATAACCGCGCGTGAGGACGACGACGCGAAGATTCTGCGAGGCCAGCCATCGAGCGACCGTGATGACCGAGGGCGTTTTTCCGGCGCCTCCCATCGCGATGTTGCCGATGGAAATGACCGGACGAGGAAGCGAGCTCTGGCGGAAAATCTTCATTCGGTAAAGAGCACGCCGCGACCGGTTGATCCCCCGGATCAGAAGCTGCGCAGGAGTGAAGAGCGGGCTCACCCGAGCAACCCCACCACTCTGCGGGCGGTGTCACCGGCGGCGCCGCGATTCCGTTCGACGCAATCGAGCGCGCGAGTACCGTACTCTTGCCGCAGCTCGTCGTTGCTGGTCATCCGGGCGAAGAAACTCTCGAGCTCGGCGGCATTGGCGACGACGACGGCGGCGCCGGAAGCGACCAGCTCGGAGGCGATGTCGCGGAAGTTCGTCATGTATGGACCGAAGGCGACGGGGCAGCCGCTGGCCGCCGCTTCGACCGGATTCTGGCCTCCATGCGGCACGAGGCTCCCGCCGATGAAAGCCGCGTGACACTCCCGGTAGAGATTCGCGAGCTCGCCGATGCTGTCGAGCAGCAGAACGTCGGACGGACCTGCTTCCGCCAGCCGCGACCGCCGCGCAACGTTCAGGGAGGAGCTGGAAATGATCTGTGCCACCTGATCGAAACGCGTTTCTTTTCGAGGCGCGACGATCAGAAAGCAGTCGAGATCGACGAGCGATCGCATCATTTCCAGCAGCATCGCCTCCTCCCCCTCGGCCGTCGATCCGAAGATCACGATCGGGCGCTCGCCGGCCAGCTGATGCAGCTTCTCTGCGAACGACACGGGAGGGCCTGGAAGCTGGAGATCGAACTTCACGTTTCCAGTGACGACGACACGCTCGGGGAGAGCTCCGATCGCAACGAATCGCTCTCGATCGATCCGCTCGCGAACCATGAGCAGATCGAAGCTCCGCAGGACGCGGGCCGCGAGTCTGCGAAACCGGAAATATCGGGGGAACGAGCGATCGGAGAGCCGGCCATTGGCCACCGAGAGGCGGATTCCTCGCTCGGAGCATGCCCTCGTCAGGATTGGCCAGAGCTCGGTCTCCATGGCGACGTGGACCGAGGGGGAGTAATTCGAAAGGAACCGTTTGACTGAGAATGTAAAATCGAAGGGAAACCAGGTGATCGTAGCTTCCGAGAAGAGCCTTTTTGCAAGATCCTGCCCCGTGGCCGTCGTCGTGGTGACGACGAGCGAGGTTCCGGGACGTACCCGGCGTATGGCGTCAGCGACGATTTTCGCCGCCGCGACCTCGCCGACTGAGACCGCATGAATCCAGACGTCATGACTTTGACGGACAGCGGCGTAGAAACCGAGCCGGTGGGGGATGTTTCCGAGCTTGCGCCCGCCGAGCAGGCGGCCGAGAGCGTAGAACGGGATGATCGCGACGAAGGTGATGAACGCAGCGATCTCGTAGAGGAAGAACATCCGCGGCATCATCCTTCGGGCACCAGCGAGGGTCAAGCCACCGCCGAGCGCGTCGTGATCGTGGGAATCGCCCGGCCGGGGACCGGCCGATTCGGGGCGAACGAGCACCTCGATGAGCTTCACGGTCTGGTCGAAGCCGCCTCGGGAGAAGTCGTCGGCCGGGTCCTTCAGGAACGAAGGGCGCCCGATTCCGCAACATGGATCGGCAAGGGAAAAGCGAATGAAGTCGCCGCTCTCGTCGCGGAGACGAAGGCGGCGCTCGTCGTCTTCGATGACGATCTTTCGCCAGCCCAGCTTCGCAACCTCGAGAAAATCGTCGCGGTCAAGGTGATCGACAGAAGCACGCTGATTCTCGACATCTTCGCCAAACGTGCACGGACGGCCGAGGCGCGGACGCAGGTCGAGCTCGCACAGCTCGAATACATGCTTCCGAGGCTGACGCGCCAGTGGGTCCATCTCTCACGTCAGGCCGGCGGAATTGGAACGAGAGGCGTCGGCGAGACGCAGCTCGAGATCGACCGGCGCCTGGTCCGAACCAGGATCCGACGCCTGGAAGAGGAACTTCGAAAGATCGAGCAGTCACGCCGTCTACGCCGATCCGGCCGGAGCGTTTTCACGGTTGCCCTGGCCGGTTACACGAATGCCGGAAAATCGACGCTCTTCAACCGTCTGACCTCCGACACGACCTATGCCGCCGACAAGCTTTTCGCAACGCTCGACTCGAAGCTCCGGCGGATGAACGGAGAGATGCCGCTCCAGACCGTTGCGGCCGACACGGTCGGATTCGTCAGAAAACTTCCGCATCATCTGGTGGCATCGTTCCGCTCGACAATGGCGGAAACGACCGAGGCGGATCTCGTGCTTCACGTCGTCGACGCCTCACATCCCGCCTCGGACGAGCAGGAAGCGGTCGGGCGGGAAGTCCTTCAGAACCTTGGGGTGGATCAGTCGAATGTCGTGGTCGTGCACAACAAGGTCGATCGACTTGGAGCCGGGTTTGGTCGTGCGGGGGACGTCGTGCGGGTCTCGGCGCTCGACGGCCGGGGGATCGGAGAGCTGCTCGCGGTCATCCGGGAGCGGCAGCGGGCTCTGGGGCAGGTGGTCGAGCTGCTGATTCCTCATCATGAGGCAAAGGTACGGGCCAGACTCTACGAGACGGGAAGGGTCGAGGCGATCACCGAACGGGAAGAGTGTTCGGAGATCCGCGCCTGGATTCCGTCCGCGCAGATCCCGGAGCTTGAACAGTTCCGTAAGTGAAGAGGAGCTGATTCCGCGAAGAGGCGTCGCTTCAGGCCGTCGAATGATGCGGGATGTTGAGCACGAGGACGGGGCAGGGGGCGTTCTCGAGGACGTGTTCGATCTTGGGCCCGAGGAAGAGCCGCTGCGTGCCGGCCTGGACGTCCGACCCGAGGATGATCAGATCGACGTCTCGCCGCTTGGCCAGATCGAGAATGACTCGTTCGGGATCCCGCCCGACGCGTACCTCGACGTCGGTCCGGATGTTCTGAGCCTCGCCCAGCTCCTCGAGTTGGGTGACGATCTGTCGGGCGTTACCGAACTGACGCGTGAAGAGGGTGCTGTCGGGGTCGAGGGAGGCGAGACTCTCCTGCCGGGCGACGACGTTGAGCAGAGTGACGATGTCCTGCTCAGCGTGTGCGATTGCAAAGGAAAGCTCGGCAGCGCGGCGGGCTGCCATCGACCCGTTGGTCGGAACCAGAATCCGCTCCGGCGACCAGTCGGTGAAATGGCGGCTTCCCGACTGAACCACGAGAGTCGGGCATGGGCTCACCCGGACGAGGTAATCGACCAGGGGGTTGAAGAGGACCTGGGACCGGTCCGCTTCCTCGGAAGCTCCGAGCACCATCAGATCGAAGCCTCTCGCCGCCTCGTCGAGAATGATCTCGGAAGGAGAGGACCCTTCGACGACCCGCTCGATCAGATCGATCTCGGGGAACAGCTCGCTGACGCGATCGAGGAACTCCATGCCCTTCGCCTTCTCGCCGCTGCGCGTCACCGTCAGCAGCGTGAGCTCGATCTCATTCTCTTTCGAGAGCCGGGCGAGTACCTCTGCTTCCACACGATAAGTCAGCGATGTCGTGTCGCGGAGGCGGATCGGGAGAAGGACGCGATGAATCCGGGCGATCAGACTCGCCTCGGTGCGTTCCTCACGGGTGAGCCGGTCGAGCTCTTCTGCGCTCGGCTCGACATGGCGGAGTACCCATCGGAGAGCTGAAGGGGCGAGCATCGCGTTGGTCATCGCCATCAGGACGATGATCGCGAACATGTCCGGCGAAAAGACCTCCAGGGAAAGCCCGATCGTCGCGATGATGATGTCCATCGCGCCGCGAGTATTGAGCCCCGCCGCGAATGCGAGGGAGTGCCAGTGGTCCTTTCGACCGATGAAGCGGGCGCCGACATAGGCGCCGACTCCCTTTCCGAACACCGTTGCACCGATGACGGCGCCGGCAGCTCCCAGCATCGAGGGATTCGACAGATCGGCGAGATTCACCTTCAGCCCCGCCACCGCGAAAAAGATCGGAGCGAAGACGCCGAGCGCGATGCTCTCGAGCTTTTCCGTGGTCTCCGCAGAGAGTCGTCGCATCTGGCGCAGCACGATTCCGATGACGAACGCGCCGAGAACCGCCTCGAGATGAATCGCCTGCGCGATCGCTCCCCAGGCGAACATCAGGACGACGACGAGCGTCAGAAAACGGTCTGCGCCCGAGACGTGGTCACCGACGAGATCGATCAGCTTGCGAACGATGATGCGACCAAGGAAAAAGCTCAGCACCAGGAACAGCAGAACGCCCCCGGCGCTCTGCACGACACTCGTGAGCCCGATGCCATGCCCTGCCGCGAGACCCGCGACGACCGAAAGTATGATCCAGCCGATCGTGTCGTCACTCATGCCCGCGGCGATCAGAGTCTGACCGATGTCGCGTCGAATGAGACCTAGGTCGATGACCACTTTGGCGATGACCGCAATTGCCGAGATCGACATCGCCGTTCCGAGAAAAAGGGCGAACACCGTTCGCTGGTCCGGGTTCGCGAGCAGAAAATCGGGAAGCTGCGTCCCGACCAGATAGCCCGTGGTGAAGGTCAGAGCAATCCCGCAAAGGGAGACGCCGAAGGCGGTTCGCGCATGCCTTCGGATCAGCGAGAGGTCGGTCTCGATGCCGGTGATGAGCATCAGAAACATCGCGCCGATCAGACTGATGACCTCGAGCAGATAGCCCTGAACATCCGTCTGCGGAATGATCCAGATTCCGAACGCGGGGATCACCGAGCTCAGCAGCGAGGGTCCCAGAACGATGCCGGCGAGGATCTCGCCGACGACTGCCGGCTGTCCGAGCTTTTTCGACACCTCGCCCAACGCCCGTGCCGTGAACAGCAGCACTGCGATCTGAAGAACGAGCTTCAGGATGTCCGCGTGAGGTGCAGCCGTGAAAGTTTCCATGAAAAAAACAGCGGAGCTCAGCCGCCGGTCGACCGGGCTTCGGTCTCTGCGACGACGGTGCCGATATGGCCGGCGATGTCGTTTCCGGAGTGAACCGCCCGGATCTTCTTATCACGCCGGATGTAAAAGGTGACCCTTCGAGCCAGACCCAGCAGCGGAATGCCCACCCCGTAGTCACTGATCACGCTGCCGCCGCGATCCCCGACGAGCGGATATGGAAGATCGAGGCTTCGCGCGAAGGCGTCGCTCTTTTTCTGTCTGTCGTTGGACACACCAACGACGGCGACACCGACCTTCTTCAGCTCTTGGTAGATCCGGCGAAACTCGCCGGCCTCGAGCGTTCAGCCGGGTGTAAACGCCTTCGGAAAGAAGAAGACTGCGACGTCGCTGGTCTCGAGCAGCGCATGCAGCCGGGTCTCGGCGATCTCGAAGTCGGGCGCCTCGTCACCTCGTTTGAGCATGGATCGCTTCCTCTCCGCGAATGTGCCGGATGAACGGATCGTTGCTGATGGGGCGGCCCAGAAACGCTTCGACCGAATCCATCCCCGGGCGCTCCGCTCCCCGGGCCAGAATCTCGTTGCGAAACCTGCGACCGGTTTCTGCATCCATGAGATCGTCGCCGAAGGCGCTCAGCAGATCGTAGGCGATGGCTTCGGACCAGAGGTAACCGTAATAGCCGGCAGCATAGCCGCCTGCGAGATGACCGAAGGAGGCGGGAAACCGGGTTTGATCGACGTAGCCGAGAGGAGTCTGCCCCTCCATCTCGGACCAGACATCGCCCGAGGGGGCCGGCGCCGGACCGGAGAGCCGCATGTCGAATGTTGCGTAGAGGTGCTGTCGGGCATAGTGAACTCCTCGTCCGAGCGACCGCGCGCCGTCGAGGCGCTCGATCAACTCCTGGCTCACCCGCGGAGCATGCGGAGCCACCTCGGAAAGGACGGCGAATCCCGCGGGCCGGCGCGCCCACCACTCGAACATCTGCGAAGGGGCTTCGACGAAGTCGCGCTCGACGCTCGTCCCGGCGTGGTGAACGAACCAGGTCTCGGACAGAACGCCATGAAGGACGTGACCCATCTCGTGAAAGAGGGTCTCCACTTCGGAATGAGTCAGCCCGCGCCTCTCGAAATTGGCCACGAGAACGCTGATCGGAGTCCGGCCGATCCGCCGGGCAGAGCCGCGCAGTGGCCACGCCGCAGCGTGCTTGAATTTCCCCTCTCGCGGGAAAAGGTCGAGGTAGATCGTTCCGATGAAGCCGTGATCCCGCTCGTCATGGAGGTCGTAGGCGATCACGTCCGCCTCCCACAGCGGCGCGTCGACTCTCTCGAAGCGGACTCCGTAGAGTCTTCGAGCGGTCTCGATGACCCAGTTCACCGACTCCAGCGTCGGAAAATACTGTCGGGTCTCTTCCTGATCGACATCGTAGACGCGCTTGCGAAGACGCTCGGTGAAGTAGGGGAGATCCCAGCGGTGAAGTTCCACCTCCGCGGGGCTCGCCCGCTCCTGTCTGGCCATCTCCAGCCGGATCTCGTCGAGATCGGCTTTCTCGCGTTGCCGTACCTGAGCGAATACTTCTTCCAGAAAACGCCTGACCGCCTCGGGCGTCCGGGCCATTCGTCTGCGAATGACGTGGTCCGCGAACGAAGGTAGCGAGTAGATGTCCGCGAGCTCGGCTCTGAGGCTCGTGAGCTCGTCGAGGATCTCGAGATTTCGCTGACCGCCGCGCTGGTGAAACGCCATGTAGAGCCTGCGACGTGCGTCGGCATTGCCGACGTTCATCATGAAGGGGTGATAGTCGGGATAGTCGAGACCGACGAGCACCTTGTCACCGTCCTGCTCGAGCCGATCGATAATCACCGGTGGAAGGCCGGCGACCTCCTCTCGACTGAAGGAAAGTTTTGGTGATTCCTCCCGGATGTTGCGGGCGAATTCCTGCTCGAGCTCGGAAGAGCGGGCGACGATCTCCCGGATTCTCTCGCGACGATCGGCCGGCAGATGAGCTCCATTGTCCTCGAACTCTTCGAGAAGATCCCGTCGAAGCTTCCGGGAGACGTCGGTCGAGGGATCGGACCGGTCGACGAGCTCGAAGAGCTTCTGGTTCTGAAAAATGTCGTTGATGAACGATGCGTATCTGATCAGCGCATCCTCGGCAACCCTCCGGACCTCGGGAGACGGATGAACCTCGGAAAACAGCGACGCCGGGCCGAAGGCGTCCTCGAGCTCGACCTCGAGATCATCCCAGAGATCGAGGATCTCGGATGGTTCTGCACTTTCGATCTTCGCGACGCGGGCGCGACCATCCGAGAGAGAGCTTTCGCACAGCCGCGCGAGTGCTGTCGCGTCCGGAATCGGAACTCTCGGCCGCGTGTCGATGGATTCGTTCACAATGGTCATTTTGCCCGATTGTGTGCCACCTTCCGGCGTAATGTCCACGGCCCCGTGCGACGCTCCGTCGCTCTCGACGAATCGAAAATCGCGAGATCGAGACTCGAGGCGGCCTGAATGCGCGCCGGCTCAGTTGCTCTCGAGTGCAGGCTCGATCGGGCGGCTGGCCCGGGCGGCGCGCTCGACCGTCTTCTGCTGGTCGGCCTCCTTCGCAAGAAGCGCGATGTCGAGGACCTGCTCGACGTTCTCGACGAAGTGAAACTTCATGTCTCTCTTCAGCGGCTCGGGTACTTCTACGAGATCCCGTTCGTTCAGCTTCGGAAGGATGATGGTGTTGAGGCGGGCGGCCCGCGCGGCCATCACCTTCTCTTTGACACCACCGATGGGAAGCACCTCGCCGCGAAGCGTGACCTCGCCCGTCATGGCGATGTTTCGCCGCACCGGCTGGTGTGTCAGGACGGAAATGATCGCGGCGGTGATCGTAATGCCCGCGGAGGGCCCATCCTTCGGAATCGCACCCGCGGGAACGTGAATGTGGATGTCGTGCTCCTCGAAAAATCCGGGTGGAATGCCCCGATCCTCTGCATGAACGCGTGCATAGGTGAGCGCCGTCTGCGCGGATTCTTTCATGACGTCGCCGAGCTGACCGGTGAGCTGAAGCTTCCCCTTGCCCTGAACCGCGGTCGCCTCGATGAACAGAATGTCGCCACCGACGGCGGTCCAGGCGAGACCGGTCGCGACGCCGATCTGATCCCGCTCCAGAAGCTCCTCCGCATAATGGCGCATTGGCCCGAGGAACTTCTCGACGACGGCCTCGGTGATTCTGTAGGACTCTTTTGCATTTCCTTCGGCCACCTCGACGGCGATTTTGCGGCAGATCCGGCCGAGCTCACGCTCGAGATTTCGCAGCCCCGCCTCCTTCGTATAGCCCGCGATGACGCGCATGATGCCGCTGTCGGTCCAGGTGATCTCGACATCGGCGATCCCGTTCTCGTCTTCCTGTTTGGGAATCAGATGTCGCCTGGCGATCATGATCTTTTCCTCGTCGGTGTAGCCCGAGAGGCGAATCACTTCCATCCGGTCGAGGAACGCGGGCTGAATCGTATCGAGAACGTTCGCCGTGACCACGAACATCACGTTGGAAAGATCGTACTCGACGCCGAGATAATGATCGCGGAAGGAGTCGTTCTGCTCGGGATCGAGAACCTCGAGAAGCGCGGAGGAGGGGTCGCCGCGGTAATCGGCTCCGATCTTGTCCACCTCGTCGAGCATGAAGACCGGGTTCGACGTTCCGGCCTGATTGATCCCCTGCAGGATGCGCCCCGGAAGAGCCCCGACGTAGGTCCGGCGGTGGCCGCGGATCTCGGCTTCATCCCGGACGCCGCCGAGCGAAATGCGAACGAACTTCCGGTCGAGCGCGCGTGCGATCGATTTTCCGAGAGACGTCTTTCCAACGCCGGGAGGGCCGACGAAACAGAGGATCGGTCCCTTCATGTCGGCGCCCTTCAGTTTCCGGACCGCGAGGTACTCGAGAATCCGTTCCTTGATCTTCTCGAGGTCGTAGTGATCTTCGTCGAGGATTTTCCGCGCCCGCTGGAGATCGAGATTGTCCTCGGACATCACGCCCCACGGCAGGCCCGTCATCCAATCGAGGTAGGTCCGGATGATCGAGGTCTCCGCGGAGTCCGGATGTGAGCGCTCGAGCCGCTTGATCTGCTTCTCGACCTCCTCCTTCGCTCCCTCCGGCATCGCCTTTTCCTTGATCTTCTGGTAATAACCGGCGACCTCCTCAGCGAGATCCTCACCTTCTCCGAGCTCGCTCTGAATGGCCTTCATCTGCTGGCGGAGGAAGTACTCGCGCTGCGACTTGTTCATCTCCCCCTGAGCCGCCGACGAGATCTCCTGCTGCATCTGAAGGAGATTGATCTCGCGGATGAGCAGCTCGTTGACGCGCTTGAGTCGTTCGAGCGGATCGAGAAGCTCGAGCAGCTCCTGGGCTTCTTCGAGCTTGAGGTCGAGATTGGAAGCGGCCAGATCGGCGAGTCTCGCCGGATCGTCCAGATTCGCAGCGATGACCATCACCTCCGGCGAGACGTTTTTCCCGAGCCCGACCGAGTTGTCGAGGTTCTGCTTGATGGCGCGGATCATCGCCTCGACCTCGAGCGTTTTCTCCTCGACCTCCCTCTCCTCGAGCCGGGTGATCTTCGCCTTGAAGAATGGTGCGGTCTGAATGAAGTAGTCGATCCGGGCGCGGCTCAGGCCCTGGACGAGAATTCTGATCCGCCCGTCCGGCAGCTTGAGCATCCGCATGATGATCGCCACCGTCCCGATCCGATAGAGGTCATCCTCTCCTGGGTCTTCGTGCTGATAGTCCTTCTGAGCAGCGAGCATGATGACGCGGTTTTCGGCAAGCGCCTGGTCGACGGCGTTGATCGATTTCTCGCGCGATACCGACAACGGCACAATGATGTACGGGAAGGTCGCGAGATCCTTCAGCGGCAGGACCGGCAGGACGTCGGGGATCTTGATGGCTTCTTCGGCTGGCGGCTGTTGTTCAGACATTTCGATGTGGGTCGATCCCGAGGAGCGGATGAAGTGGCTTTTGCGCTGCAACCGCTGTTCCCAACAGTAACAGGGAAGCGCGGCGAGGTCTCCTTCCGGTACGGCGAACCTTCAATCCGACGATCCCTCGGATGCGTCGGGGCTCCCCGCTTTCTCTCTCAGCTCTTCGAGCTCTTCGAGAAATTCGTCGACGTCCTCGAACCGTCGGTAAACGGAGGCGAAGCGGATATAGGCAATCTTGTCGAGTGCCTTGAGCCGGTCCATGACGATGGTACCGAGCTGGCTGCTCGAGATCTCCCGCTCCGCCGAGTCCTGAATGGTCAGCTCGATGTCGTCGGCGAGCGTTTCGAGGTCGTCGGCCGAAACGGGGCGTTTTCTGCAGGCGATCATCAGCCCCTGCTTCAGCTTTTCGCGATTCCACGGCTCGCGTCGCTCGTCGCGCTTGATCACGACGAAAGGGGTCAGCTCGATCTTTTCGTAACTGGTGAAGCGCCGTTCACAGGCGAGGCACTGGCGCCTCCGGCGGATCACGTCTCCTTCGCGGCTCTCGCGCGAGTCGACGACCCGGTCGCGGTCAAACCCGCAAAACGGACACTTCATGGTCTTCTTATACCACCGTACCGGCCCCTCCGGGTTTCGGGAGAGTTTCGTCGCCCTTCTCGGCCTCCGCCTCCGCCTCCTTCTCGATCGTTTCGAGAAGCTTCCAGGAAAGCCCTTCTTTCGCGAACATCATTGTTCCGCAGACGATGACCGGCAGCGTTCCGACGACGTGATAGACGAGCGCGATCGCTACGGAAGCGTCCACCGTGAAACCGTAGAAATTGACCAGAACGAGCTGACAGATCTTATGGAATCCGCCGACGCCGCCTGGGGTCGGTATCGCGAATCCGATGACCGTCATCGCCGTCATGAAAAAGCTGGCCACCAGGGGGAGCGGACGGCCAACCGACAGCATGACGAAGTAGAACTGCGTCGTCAGGCAGAGCCAGACGCCGAGCGTGAGGACGATGACCGTGATGAATTGCCTTCTCGATCCGCGAAAGCGAAGAGAGGTAATGAAGGACTCCGCCATGTTTCCGAGGCTCTCCCGCAGACGAAGGGGGAGAATCTTGCCGAGAAAGGCGATGTGCCGCCGCACGGTGGGCTGAAAAAGAGTGGCCGAAATGATCACGAAGGCGAGCCCGGCCAGAAGGAGGAGCGCAACCGATCCCGTCGTGCGAATGAAGGAAGCCTTCGCCGGTTCGAGTGGAGGGCCGGACCAGAGTGTCACCGCTACGAAAATCAGAAAGAGCGAGATGATCGACGTGAGGTCGAGCACGCGCTCGGTGACGACTGTCCCGAGCGCCGAGGAGAATCGAATTCCGGTTTTCTTGCGAAGCAGCGCCGAACGAACGAGATCTCCTGCCCGCACAGGAAGAATCGCTGACGACATGAACCCGATCGAGGTCGCGAAAAAAGTGTCGTAAACCCGCGGAGGCTCATCGGGACGGACGATGATTCGCCAGCGCAGAGTTCGGAAAAGAAGCGCAAGGCCATTGATGACGAATGCGATGGCCAGCCAGAAAGGATTCACGGCGGCGACGACCTCGGCCACCCCCCTGAAGTCGGCGTTGCGGAAGAAGAGATAGAGAAGGCCGATGGTCAGGACCGCGATGACGATCAGCCTGGTGGTGTGCTTCTGTCTTCGATCGGGCACGAAGCGTCTTCAGACCGACCTGGCGGCCGACGCATCCCTCATGCCGAGCGAGACGCGCTCCGCGATCGCCGCTTTGTAGACCATCCCGAGATGGTCGATTCGGTGATCCACTGTGAATCGCCGGAGGATTCGCTCTCGCGCTGCTTGCCCGACGGCTTCCGCGCGGCCCGGGTCGCGATGAACTTCGATCAGCCCCTGGTAGAGAGCTTCCACGTCGCGCGGTGGCACCATCCATCCAACCTCCGCCGAATTGACGAGCTCGCGATTTCCTCCGCAGTCGGTTGCGATCACCGGGATCGATAATGCCATTCCTTCGCGGATCGTACCGGTAATGCCCGTTCCATCCCACGACGCGTCCATGACGACGTTGCAGGCGGAAAGCACGCGAGGCATGTCGCTTCGGAAACCGGTGAAGACGGTCGCCTCCCGAATCGCGAGCTCTTCCAGTACTCGCTCCATTCGTCGGTGCTCACCCGGCTTCGCCGCGCCGATCAGGAGCAGCTTCGCCCCGGGAACCTGCCGGTGAAAGCGTGCGAAGGACTCCATCGCCTCCCGATACCCCTTCCAGGGCCGGATCCCGACATGTGCGACGACGAAGTCGTCCGCTCCGAATCCCGCTTCCCGCCGGAAGTCGTTGCGATCCCACAGCGCAGGGTCGAACCGCTCAGGGTCCGTTCCTGCAAACACCGTCACGACGCGATCGGGATCGACCTGCCCGGTTCGTATGACGGTCCGCCGGATGCTTTCGCAGACGGTCACGATTCTCCCCACACGAGCCGACCGGTATTTCACCGCATTCATCCGGTTCAGCGGAAACGACACCCCTCGATTGACGATCAGTGCCGGAGCCGGATTGCCCGTCAGCGCCGCCAGGGCGAGCGAGTGGGCGCGCCCTTTGTGAACGTGGATAACGTCCGGCCGAGTCTCGTCGATGAGACGGCGAAGCCGGATCATCGAAACGATGTCGACGTCATTCCTGAAGGAGATCGCCCTGAACTCCACGCCCGCCTCTCGGCTGGCCTCCTGAAGGGCCCGGTTGAACCGCGTGGCGATGACCGTCCGATGCCCCGCAGCGGCCATGGCCGCCGCCGCCTGGAACATCTGGTTGACCGAGCCCGTGGAAAAACTGCTCTTGACGTTCAGATGAAGGACCGTCAGAGGAGTAAGATGGCCTGCCATTGACATTATTATGTGCGAACTCGGTTCGGTTGTTGGGGGCTCGGCCGCTCCCGGAATGCCGAGCCGAGGGTCAAACGTCTAATGTCGCTGCTCAGAAAGAGGTTCCTCATTCGCACGCTCGCTGCCTCACTCGCCATGTTGATCCTGCTCGGCGGTTGCGCGATCTCCGATCGCACTCGCCGCAATCTGGTTGCGGAGATTGCGAGTCATCTGCCACCTCCGCAGCGGCCGCTCGTCATCGTCCCCGGCTTCGGTCAGTCGAGGCTCTGGAACCCCGAGACGAGCGAGTTTGTCTGGGGGACTGCCCACTCCACGATCGTGCGCGGTTACGAGGAAGACCTCGATCTTCCACTCGTATCGACCGCGCTGGAAATGCCGATGGATGCCCTCGAACCCAACGGGTACACGGGAAAGTGGGGCCCGGTCGATTTTGCCTGGAATCTGGCCAAGCCGCTCGTCTCTCACGGAGGTTACAGTCTCGAGCCGGGACTGCGCTCGGTCTACTTCTTCGAGTACGACTGGCGCCTCGGAACCGATCACAACGCGAAACGGCTGGATGCGTATCTCGACGAGATCCGGCTCGATCTCGGCCAGCCCACGCTTCGATTCGACGTCCTCGGCCATTCGCTCGGCGCGATGGTCGTGACTACGTGGCTCGCCATGGGGGATTCCGGCGTCGATCAGCCGGAGCTGTGGGAGGAGGGATCGAGGCGCGCCCGGGAGAAGACTGAAAAAGTCGTGCTGATCGCCAATCCCTCGGCCGGAGTGACCGAGTCCATCCGTTTCCTCGCGCGCGGTGAGAAGTTCCTCAGACGCGAGATCGACCCTGCAACGGTCGCCACCTTCCCGGTCATCTACGAGCTGCTCCCCGACGAGGATGACCTCTTCGTCCGGTGGGACCGGCGCGTCGTGCGGGCAGCTCCCGGGTCGGACCGCTTCTGGGAGATCCTCGGCATCGGCACCGACGACCCGGAGATCCGCCGCAGCCGGCAGATTCTCCTCCAACGCGGACGCGAGATCCGGAAGGCGCAGCGAATGTATCCCCCCGACGCGTCCCGCCTTGTCCAGATCGGAGGCGACTGCGTGCCAACCCCGCGACGCGTATTCATCCGGGAAAACGGGACGCTGCTCTTTGCCGCTGACGAGCTCGACCCCGTCGAGCTCCAACGGATGAGTGGGCTGGTGTTCGTTCCCGGAGACGGCAGTGTTTCACGCCAGAATGCCGTTCAATTCGAGTCCGAGAGAGTCATTCTCTGTGACGGTCACCATGCACTCACCAGCGATCCCGACGTTCACCGAACTCTGCTGCGGACATTTGTTGAAAGCCGGCCTGCGGGCCCCGGAAGCGTTTCCGCCGTCGCCGCTGCCGGCAACTGACGCCGGAGCCCGCCCCAGTCACCGATCTCCCGCCTCGACTCGGGCAGCTGCCTGCGTTCGACGGAACCTTTTCGACCTTCCTCGGCCCAATGATAAGATTCGCCATCGGATCTGAGAGATGATCCGCGACGAAGGTGCATCAGGGTCGCGGTTGCCTCACCGGGAGGTCGTGTTGTCCGAGAGTTCCAGAAAGAGCTCGATCAGAGTCACTGACAGGAGGTTATTCACTCCCGACGGAGATGTGCGCGAGGAGATCGAAGAGGAGATCGAAGCCAGAGAGAGGGAAACTCCCGAAGCAACCGTAAAAAAGCCCACTCCTCCGGAGGCGTCTTCGGAGCGCCCGACTCCTGGACCGGAAGCCCCGGGGCGAGGGGCGGGAGAAGCCCCACGGGAGGCGGCGGAGGAACCGACTCTGTTCATGGCGCTCCTCGACAACTTCGTCGTGAACGCATACGCAGCGATGGGGATGGTCGGCGGACCCTACCAGCAGAGTGAGCCGGATTACCGCGCCGCACGCCAGATGATCGACATTCTCGAGATGCTCGAAAAGAAGACGAAGGGGAATCTCGAACCGGCCGAGGAGAAGTACCTCCGCACTCACCTCGGGGATCTGAAGCTCGCATTCGTCAGGAAGAACAAATCGATCTGAGATGATGCGGAACGACTTCAGATTCATCACCCTCGCAGTGGGAATCATGGCCTTTGCGACGAGTGTCCTGGGGCAGGTGACCGGACCCGCAATCGGCGAATCGTGGCAGATGGCGACACAGTTTGCTGCGACGGGGGATCTCGAGCAGGCCGAGCAGAGCCTCGGCGAGGCGATGGCGATGGCTTCGCAGCTCACCATCTTGCGGATGCCCGCCTACGCAAAGGCGGCCGCCGGTCTGGCAATCGAGTCGGAGATGGCCGGGAGCAGCGACATCGCGGACTGGGCGATCGACGCCGCCTATCGGCTCGATCCGGAGAGCCCGGATGTCGCTTTCGCACATGCGGATCTTCTGCGGATCAGGTCCGGCCTTGGCGGAGCAATTTCGCCCCTCTCGAGAGGAATCTCGTCGGTTTTCGGCTCCCGCACGGCGTCGACGATCGCGCGCAGCGATTTCCTGGTCTCGCTCGCGGTCGCGATCCTGCTGATCGGCGCAGGCTTTGGCGTCTCCATGGTCACGCGATACGGTCGCTCGATCATGCACGACTGGCGCGAGAGCCTCTCGGGCAGAGTCAGCGCCGGTACTGCGACGATCCTGGCATTCGCCCTTCTGTTTCTTCCAGTATTTCTCTGGCTGAATCCCCTCTGGCTGATCCCGTGGTGGTTCCTGATCTCGATGTCCTACGCCGGAAGGATGGAGAGGATCGCAATCGTCATCGTCCTGATCGGCATCGGGCTCACCCCGCTGTTGATGGCCTGGTCGGCTTACAAAATCGTCGAATCGCGAAATCCCGTCGTCCGGGCGGTCGAAGCGACCTACGAAGACATCTGGGATCCGGAGATCATGAAAGCCGCTTCCGAGCTCACGCAGTCGCTGCCGGACGAGGCGCGGATTCAGGTGCTCGCGGGCGACCTCGCGCTGATTGCCGGCGCCGAGAACCAGGCAATGATTCATTTTCAGAGAGCTGTCGAGCTCGACGATACCCATGCAGGGGCCCATCTCAATATCGGGAACATCCATTTTCTTCATCAGGACTTTCCGGCGGCGACGTTTCGATACGAGCGTGCGGCCGAGCTCGATCCAGGAATGGCCATTGCGTTTCTCAACAACTCCATCGTGGCTGGTGAGACGTTCCAGTTCGAAAGGCAGTCCGAGCAGATTGCACTGGCGAGGGCCGCGAACCGGGAAGTTGCAGACCGGCTGAGGAATCCCAAGCGGAAGGTCTTTCTCTACAGGATTCCGTGGGAAGAGGTTGATGAGCTGGTCGCTCACGCGCGCGCATCCGACAATCCTCTGTTCGGGAGCTATGCGAGACTCGATGTCACGGCTGCACTGCTGCACCCGGTGGCGCTCGGATCGGCGGCAGTCCTCGCCATCGGATTGCTCCTCGGGGTGATGCGGA
This sequence comes from Acidobacteriota bacterium, assembly GCA_019347945.1. Taxonomy (NCBI): domain Bacteria; kingdom Pseudomonadati; phylum Acidobacteriota; species Acidobacteriota bacterium. Next base: position 105,938 of record JAHWKK010000001.1, read on the forward strand.
ACCGGAAAGGTCTGGCGGGTCAGTGCGTCAAGTGCGGACGGACCTTCTGTTCAAGGTGCAAGTCCTCCCGCGAAAGCGCGACGTATTGTACCCAGTGCATTCACATTTACATCAAGCGTGACGGAGTCATCGCGGACGCAAAGCGCCGCAAGATGGACGAGATCATGAAGTACCATCGCGGCACGGTACGGACGAAAAGCCTGATGTCGGCTTTCATACCCGGATCGGCTTCCGTGGTGGGAGGGCGGCCGTTCCGAGGGCTGCTTCCGATGTTCCTCTTTGCGCTCGCGGTGGCAATCGCTTTTCTGACTGGAAGGCTCGCCCCGATCGCGACACCCGCAGAAACGATGCAGCAGGTCATGCGCTACGCTTTCATTGCTCTCGCGGCCATCGTCTGGCTCGTCGCATTCATCCCGGCGCTTCGCGCGAAAGTGCAGGCAGGCTGATGGCGCTCGAGGGAACACTCAAGGATTTCAGTCTCGCCGATATCTTTCAGCTGATCGGCCTTCAGCGGAAGACCGGTGTGCTGCGGCTGACTGGAAGCAGTGACGCGGTCACCGTGACGTTTCTCGACGGTCAGGTCGTTGCCGCCGATTCGGAGAACAAGCGTATCGAAAACCGCCTTGGCCACGTGCTGGTCAAGAAGGGCAACATTACCGCCGAGCAGCTCAACCGCGCGCTGGAAATCCAGAAGGAAACTCTCCAGCGGCTCGGCTTCATTCTCGTCAACAACAACTTCATTTCGCGCGACCAGCTTCGAGAGGCTCTGCAGATGCAGATCCTCGGTACGATCTATCGCCTCTTTCGCTGGCAGGACGGCGAATACCACTTCTCGCAGGAGTCGACCATCGAGTACGACCGCGAGAACGTCCTGCCGATAACAGCCGAATCGATTCTGATGGAAGGCGCGAGGATGATCGACGAATGGCCGATCATCGAAAAGCGCATCCGCTCGTACGACATGGTGTTCCGCAAGAAGCCGGTCGACCAGCAGATCGTCGTCGTCGACGAAGAGGATGCCGACGAGCTCGATTTCGACATGGGGGATGGGCCTGCCGCGGCAAACGTGGCCGATGCGGGCGACCAGATCAGAATCACCGCGGAAGAGAAGGCAACTTACGATCTGGTGGACGGCGTTCGGAACGTCGGCGAGATCGTCGAGATGAGCCGGCTCTCCGAGTTCGACACGAACAAATACCTGTACGAGCTCCTCACCAGAGATCTCATCGAAGAGGCCCGCAAAGTCACGGAGAAGACAGGGCCGGCGAGAGAGACTGTCGGGCAGACGGCCGCCACCGAGGTCCCGACGGCGCTTTCTCTGCCCCTGATTCTCGTCGTCGCGGGGCTGGCAGCCGCATCACTCCTGACGTTCTACAAGAACCCTGTGAACGCGATCGGCCACGAGGTCGTCGCCGAGCTCAAGAAGGCGATCTCGCTCGAGCGAATCGCGAGGCTCGGAAACGGGATCGATGCCTGGTCGGCCATTCATGGAACGCCTCCCGATGAGCTCGAGGATCTCGTGCCGGCGTACGTTTCGGATAATCTCCTCCAGGATCCGTGGGGCCGGACCTACAGCTACCTGTCGAAATCGGCTCCCGTCAGTCAATACATCATCAGCGGCTCCGACGGGGACAACAATACCGATACCGATCTGTTTCTTGCACGCAATCTGGACGAGGCGCCGACCGAGCAGGTCCAGGCGGGCGGAATCGAGCTCGTCGATTAGAAGTCCCATCCATTCGCCGCGGAGCCCAAAGCTCCGGCTGGGATATTCTTCGCCGCAGTGCGTATGATCGGAGCGAACTGCCGGCTGACGCGGAAACTGGCTGTCGGCATCGCCATTTTCGGGGGTGGACTGATGGCGTGCGCTTCCTCGACCCAGGATGCCGAACCTCTGACGATCGACGAGAAGATCGGTCAGCTCGTCGTGGTTGCGGCGCAGGGCTCGTTCATGAACGAGAGCTCGTCTGCGTATCAGCGGCTTCTGAGGCTCGTTCGCGACGAACACGTCGGCGGCATCATCTGGTACGGCGCGGACGTCTACGAGACGGCATGGGTCAACGACCGCCTGCAGGCGGCGGCCTCGATTCCTCTTCTCATCAGCGCCGATCTGGAGTCCGGCCTCGGGATGAGGTTCGACCACACGACGTTCTGGCCGTGGGCGATGGCGATGGCCGCAACCGGAGACCCCGCGCTGGTCGAGATGCAGGGCCGGATCGTCGCGCGGGAAGCGAAGCTCCTCGGGATCAACCACATCCTCGCTCCCGTCGCCGACGTCAATGGCAACCCCGACAACCCGGTGATCAACGTCAGGAGTTACGGAGAGGATCCGGTCGAGGTCGGCGAGCTCGTCAGCGCGTTCATTCGAGGAGTGCAGTCGGAAGGCGTGCTCGCGACCGTCAAGCATTTCCCGGGACACGGCGACACGCGGACGGATTCGCATCGCTCGCTTCCCACCTTCGACGTCGATCGCGACAGGCTCGATCGCGTCGAGCTTCTCCCGTTCCGCGCCGCCATTCGCTCGGGTGTCGGCTCGGTGATGCTCGCTCACCTGTCGATCCCGGAAGTCGAGCCGGAGAAGCTTCCGCGCGGCCGGCGTGCCGATCCGAATCCCTACGCGGACGACGAAACCGAAGTGAATCCGAATGCGACGCTGCCGGTCTCCCTTTCCCCCGTCGTCGTCGACGGACTTCTCCGGCGGAGCCTCGGGTTCGACGGTCTGGTGATCACCGATGCGCTCGACATGGGCGGGATCAGCGATTACTTCAACGCGGGCGAAGCCGCCGTCCGCGCGATCGAAGCGGGAGCCGACCAGGTTCTGAAGACCGCGGATACGGATCGCTCGCTCCGCGCGCTGAAGGAAGCCGTCGCGACTGGCCGCATTTCGATGGAGCGGCTCGATCGCTCAGTCGACAGGATTCTCGCCGCGAAACGCCGTGTGGAGATCCACGAGTTCACTCCGGCCGAGATCTTCCGGGAGGTCGATCGGCCTGAGAACCGGAAGTTTGCGCAGGAGGCCGCCGAGAAAGCGATCACTCTCGTCCGGATGAGCGAGGCGCACCTTCCTCTGCGGCCGGAACTGCGAATCGTCCAGGTCACGGTTGGCGACTTCCGCGACGAGCCGGGAGTGCTTTCGACGTTTTCGAGGGCGCTCGACGAGCGCGTTTCGAGCCCGGTCCGACGTTTCCGCCTCGACCGGACGTCCTCGACTGCCGACACCGACGAGGTGATCGCTGCCGCGGCCGTAGCGGACCTGGTTCTTTTTACATTCACCGTGCGGACCCGCTCCGGCCAGGGATCGGTGGCGGTTCCGGCTCCCGCTCGCAAGCTCATCGCGACCCTCGCCGGCCGCGATGTCCCGATGATTGGGATCTCGTTCGGAAATCCCTACCTCTTGCGCGAGATCCCGGAGCTCGGGACGTACGTCGCGGCTTACGGAGTGCAGCCTGTGATGCAGCTGGCGGCAGCCAGGGCAATCTTCGGGGAACGGCGGATCGGCGGACGACTTCCGGTCACGATCCCCGGCATCGCGCCCCGGGGGACGGGGCTGACTCTCGAGAAGCCCTGAGATCGACGGTGGCCAGCGCCGGCAGCTGCGCCGAAGAAGACTTGCCCTCTCCGTCTGTGACACGAATAATGTCCCGATCATCATGGATGCCGGAGGAGATATGTCGGTCGACTCGCGCGAAGGGCGGCGTTATCAGGTAGAGCTTCAGCACGGAGTAGAGGAATTTGATTTTCGGCAACTGCGCGATCTGATCCGGAGCGGGATCGTCGGCGCGACGACCTTCGTCGCGGAGGCCGGCGGCGAGGAGTGGAAGATGGCGGCGGATCATGAAGCTCTGCGTCGGTACATCGAACTGGCCGGGGCAGCACGCGAAAGCGCGGCCGTGGCGCCTCCATCGGTGAGCGCGAAACGCCTGATCATCTACCTCGCCCTGGGCGGTCTCGTGGCGGGCGCGATCATGTCGATTCTCGCGCCGATCTGTCTCGTCATCGGGGTTTTCGCCAAGTTCGTGGTCAGCTTCGCCGCTTTCGGTGCGGTGCTCGCACTCGGTATCAATTCAGCGGTGAGAGAGGAAGATACGCGGCTGATCGGGATCACCGCCGCGTCCTTTGCTGCGGGAGGTCTCGTCGCGTGGCTGATACGCGGGACCGCTCAGTTCACGGCCATGCATTTCGCGATCATCGGGCTGATTGGCGCGGCCGGCCTTTGCTGGGGCCTCGGTTTCGGGCTCCGTCGCGCCATCCCGGTCGTGGTCGCCGCGCTGGTCTTCTTTCCGCTCGCAGTTGCGATGCTCGGGAGATTTCTTCCGGAAGGACAGATTTCTCCGATCCTGGCGCTCCTGATTCTGCCGCTATCCATCTTCCTCCCATCGATTCCCTTCGCCTTCTTCGGCGGGATTCTGGGCGGGGTGATGGCGATGACCGAGGAGAAAGCGTAAGGAAAGTGTCCGAACAACGCTTTCATCGGACGAGCGTGATCTCCGCTTCGTGACCGGATGATGCCGCGAGTCGCGCATCGCAGGTGACCAGAGTCGCGTCGAGAGTCTCCGCCAGAGCCACGTAGGCGGCGTCATATGCCGTCAGGCTTCGGCGCAGCGCCCAGATTCGTCCCAGGAACAGGTCGTGCGGGTACCGTTCAATGGAAAAGGCGCGGAAATCGCTGATTGCCTCGAATCCTCTCGCGTCGTCGAGACGCCCGTTGATCTGGTAGCGGCGAAGCACCTGAGTGACCTCGAGATCGATCAGGTGCGGCGCGTGAAGCGTCTCGTCATCAACGAAGATCAGTGATTCCACCTCCTCTGCCATGGATGTTCGCAGAAGAACTTCGAGAACCGCCGAAGCATCGATGACGATCATCGCTCACGTTCTTCTCGAACTGCCTTCGCAGGAGAGACGTCGGTTTGAACGGTTTCTCTTGCCTGAAGGCGCGCCCGCAGATCGCTCTGGGAAGGTCGATCTGCAGACTTTCGAATCTCCTCGAGAAGGAAATCGGAGAGTGATCTTCCATCCATGGCTGCTCTGGCCTTCAGTTTTCGATGGAGGCGATCAGGAACATTGCGGATCTGAATCATCTTCGACATGCAGAAATTATAATTGCATGTGCTGCACATGTCACGTCGCAACAAAAGGCACGGCCTTTCGGCCGATCAGAGCTCGATCTGCGCCCCGAGCTCGACGACGCGATTCGGAGGGAGCCTGAAGAAATAAGCAGCCGGCAGCGCGTTGCGCGACATCCAGGCGAAAAGCCGCTCGCGCCAGATGGCCATGCCCGGCCGCTTCGTGGCGAGGAGGGTCTCCCTGCCGAGAAAATATGAGGTGTTCTCCGGGGCGAAGCTCACCCCTTCGAGCTGGAGGCTCGCGAGCAGTTCCGGGATGTCGGGATCTTCCATGAACCCGTAACGGGCGGTGATCGCGAAGATCCCCTGGCCGTGATCCACGATTTCCGCCCGATTCTCCGGCTCGACGTACGGGACTTCCTCGGTCTGAATCGCGAGCAGGACGACTCTCTCGTGGAGGATCTTGTTGTGCTTGATGTTGTGAAGGAGACTCGGCGGAGTGGAACCGGCGCGCCTGAACATGAAGACCGCGGTTCCCGGAACTCGCGTCAGAGGCATCTTCGCGAGAGACTGCAGGAAGAGATCGAAGGGGAGAGAATCCTCACGGAGACGGTCGTCGAGAATTCCACGGCCGCGTTTCCATGTCGTCATCGCGACGAAACAGAGAGCTGCGACGACCAGCGGAAACCAGCCTCCCTGTGGCACCTTGTAGATGTTCGCACCCCAGAATGCGAGGTCGACGATCAGGAAAACGGCTGCCATGCCGATAACGAGCCCGCGTCTCCACTTCCAGCGCATGGCGGCGACGACCGCGAAGAGGATCGTCGTGAGAACCATGTCGCTCGATACCGCGACGCCGTATGCAGCCGCCAGGTTACTCGAGCTCCGGAATCCGAATACCAAACCGATGCAGGCAACCATCAGCACCCAGTTGACGAACGGGATGTATACCTGGCCTATCTCTCTCTCCGAGGTGTGCTCGATGCGGAGCCGGGGCATGTATCCGAGCTGGACGGCCTGCCGCGTCAGCGAAAAGGACCCGGAGATCACGGCCTGTGACGCGATCACGGTGGCGGCGGTTGCAATGATCACGAGAGGGTAGAGAGCCCACTCCGGAGCCATGTTGTAAAAGGGGTTGACCGCCGCGGCCGGATCGCGCAGGAGAAGAGCTCCCTGCCCGAAGTAGTTGATCACGAGCGCCGGAAGGACGAACGTGAACCACGTCAGCCGGATCGGGCGAGTGCCGAAATGTCCGATGTCCGCGTAGAGCGCCTCGCCACCGGTTGCGACGAGAAAGACGGCGCCGAGGATCAGGAAGCCCTTCCATCCGTTGAGCACGAAGAACTGAAACCCGTACCAGGGATTGATTGCCGCGATGATCTCGGGATGGTGGACGATCTGGGAGGCACCGAGGACGATCAGAGTCGTGAACCATACGAAGGTGACGGGACCGAAGATCGCGCCGATCCCCGCGGTTCCTCGTTTCTGAGCGAGAAAAAGCACGATGAGAATCGCGACTGTGATCGGAATGACCCAGGGAGTGAAGAATGGGGTGGCGACCTCGAGACCCTCGATCGCGGAAAGTACGGAGATCGCCGGGGTGATCATCCCGTCGCCGTAGAGCAGCGAGGCGCCGAAAAGTCCCATCATCACGAGGATGATTCGCCGTGTGCGCGTGGTCTGGTCCATCTTCGCGGGGCGGATCAGCGACATCAGCGCGATGATGCCTCCCTCGCCGCGGTTGTCCGCCCTGAGAACGAAGATCAGATACTTGATCGAAATGACGATGACCAGCGCCCAGAGGATCAGCGACAGAACGCCGAAGATGTTCGCCTCGGTCGTGGGAATCGCAAGCGGACCGTGGAAACACTCGCGCACCGCGTAGAGAGGACTCGTGCCGATGTCGCCGTATACGATCCCGAGGGCGCCAATCGAGAGGAGCAGCAGATATTTACCGCGCGGCTTTTCGTCTCCGTGAGCCAGAATGTTCCCCTGTCCGAAATCCCCGTCGAATGCTGTCCGGATTCGCTCTCGTCTCCGGAGCCGGTGGCCCCCGATCGGCGAGTCATCATAACAGAGAGGTTTTTTCGGTCGAGTGAGCCCGGTCGGCCCCCGAACGGTCTCAACGACGATGCTTTACCGTATCGGCTTCACTCCGAGACATCAGACTGGCCGCCGTCATAGACCGCGGCGATTCGACGCGCGAGCTCGATCGGTTCACCCTCGTTGCGATTCGTCAGAACGATGACCGTCAGTCTGCGACCCGGATCTCGAAAAATCGCGGTGCGGAAGCCCCGGGTCTCGCCGGTATGCCATTGCGTTCGGTTCTCGAGACGCCAGCCGAATCCATAGCTCACACCGCTTCGATCGGTCGCCGTTGCGGGTGTGAAGGCGAGCTGCTGGAACGTCGCTCCCAGCAGGCTGCCGGTGGTGAGAGCAGCGTCCCACTTCGCGAGATCGTCAATCGACGAATAGATTCCGCCATCACCGAGCACCGCGCTGGTGAGGCTCTGATCGTCGAGCTTCCACACCTCGCCGTCGCGGCTGTAACCGTATGCACGGTCCGAAACCGTCGAGATGCCGCGCTCGAATGCCACGGAGCCGTTCATTTCGAGAGGCTGGAAGATGCGCTCACGAAGGAACGTCGCGAACGGCTTGCCGGAAACCTCCTCGACGACGAGCGCGAGAAGCGCATAGCCGGAGTTGCTGTACCGATACGCTGAGCCCGGAGGAAAGTATGTTTTCTCCACGCTCTCGAGGAGCTTCAGAACGTCGACGTCCCGGAGCTGCCGGGTGGTGTTGGCGGGAATGAGATCCTCGTAGTCGACGAGTCCGGACGTGTGCGTCAGAAGATGGTGGATCGTGACGGGCTCGACCGACGGAGGAAGTGAAGGGAGCCAGACGCGAATGCCGTCAGCGAGATCGAGTACCCCGTCCCTTGCGAGCATGAGGATCGCGGCCGCCGTGAACTGCTTGGTGACCGAGGCGAGGCGGTAGTTCGTGCCGGAGTGCGCAGCATCGCGCTTTTCGAGGTTGGCATAGCCCCAGGATTCGCGGAGAACGGGGTCGCCGTCTCGGAGTACTAGAACTGACGCGCCCGGAACTTCGCCCGAATACGCTCTCATGACGTCGTCGATTTGATGCGCCAGGTCGTCACCTCCACTCGCGCAACCGAAAAATACGAGAAACAGGGTCCACAGCGTCGTCGATCGTCGCACGGAAAAGATTCTACGGCGAGAGCTCGCCGCGATCCCGAATGAGACGTCCGCGAACGCCCGCCCAGTAGGTGAAGTAATAACCGAGGACGACGGCTCCGAAAGCGAGAGACGTCGAGACACCGGCCGCAGCGAGCCATGACTCATCACTCGTGGTACCCCACGCGTGCCATCCCCGGTAAAAACCGTAGGTGATCCGAGTGACGACGACGATCGAGATCATGAGGATCAGCACCCGGTTCGGAGTGTAGTAGACGGTCTCCGGGGTCGCCTCCCACCGGGTGAGTGCGAGCCCGAGCAGACCGAGCAGCCCCCCCACCGCGAGCCCGATCAGCGAATAGGAAAATGCTCGCGGCGCGGAAATACCGATGATTGCCGCGGAGGTGAGGAACATCGCGATCGAGATCGCAATGCTGACGAGGTTGACGCTCGCCACCCATTTTCGCGCCCGCCTTCGGCTGGTCCCGCGCCGGAATCGCTGCACGAGCGAGAACGGAATGCTGAGGAGCAGTAACAGAAACAGCGCGAACAGGGCGAGGATGGCGGCGAGAAGAGGCACGCGGATGGGAGTGTAACCCCTGCAGGGCGCGGTTCAGAGCGGGGTTCCGGGTAGGCGACGACCGCGGGATCCGTCGGCCAGAACCGCCGAGTTGGGCGGGCCTGGAGAAGCCCTACCGAGCTCCGGGTCGTTCGTCCCCGCTTCGTCCCGGCAGGTCGTATGATGGCACCGTGGAAATGAAAGCTTTCGGACGCGACCGGCTCGAGATCGGCGACGATGGTGTCTTTCATCTGACTTGCCTCCACGCCAAACCGGGGTGGGTGGCTCGAAGGGTTGCAGACGGAGTCCGCCGGGACTTTCCGGGCACCTGCATCCGATGGCATGACCAGTATTACGAGATCCGTGCGATCGAGCAGATGCCGGCAGGAGTGAGATACGCGCTGACGCCGTGGAGCGACGCTCACACGATGCGGACGATTCTCGACTACGACGATGCGAGCGAACTACAGCGAGAAGCCGACCGGAAGGCGGAAAGAACGCGGAACACGAAGGCTGCCGGTTTCACCCTCGGCTCGATCGTCACCGGTTTTCTCCCCGCCGAGGTCCAGCTCGAGATGGAAAGCGACCTCGGCGTCTCGGGAGCACGCGCGACCCTCATTTCGGCAATCATTCCTTTCTTCGTCGGAGGCGTGGCGCTGATCGCGTTCATCTCCATCGCGTTCGGCGGAACCGCGTTCAGCTCTCCTCCATTGTTCTATCTGCCCGGGGTGTACTTTTTCTTCGAGTCTCTTGTGCGCGCGGGAGTGGCAATCGCGATGTCCCGGCCGATGGGATCGCTCCCGGTCGTGATCGTCTGGGAGATGGTCGCGGCCCTACGGGGAAAGCGGCCCGTCAGAGCGCCCGAGCCGCGATGGAAAATGGAGATCGACGAAGCGACCATCGATCGCGATGCTTACATTCAGAGAGAGCCCTTTCTCGCCTTGCTCTCCCCGAGAGAACAGCTCGCGCTTGCCGATCGTTACGGATTCGACTGGCAGGCGAAGGGAAGATCGAGCGCACTCTTCCTGCTCGTGTTTGCGGTGTTCGTCATCGTGGTGACCCTCGTACGACTCATGTCGAAGGCCATGGTTTTCAGCGACGTGGTGACGCTGATGGTGATGGGATATCTGATCTGGGAGCAGCTCGTTCGATTTCAGCGGCTTGCCGCGGGACATCCCGCAGGAAGCGTGTTCGGATTCCTGGTTCGTCTCTTTTCGCGCCGCTTGGTGCGCTGAAAGCGACGATTCAACGCTGTAATGAGCTCTTCATGCACTCTATGGGACAACTCATCAACACTGAGTGCGGCGGCGAAGTTCGCCCGGAGTGACTTTCGAGGCGGCGCGGAGTGCTCGCGTGAGATGAGCCTGATCGAAGAAGCCGCAGTCGTGTGCGATTTTCGCGATCGGCTCGTTCGTCTCGAGGAGAAGACGCTCGGCTTCGAGCAGACGCCGCCTTCGAATCTCTTCGCCGACCGATCGTCCGACCCACCTCCGGAACCCGGCGCTCAGGGTGGAGCGCCCCACTCCGGCCTGATCGGCGACTGTCTCCAGGCTGATTCGGCGGGCGTACGAGCGATCGATGAAAGCAACCGCCTCGGAAATCCATGGCGGAGGATCGTTCCGATGACCGAACCGGGAGAGCTTGATCGAAAGGAGGATCGCCAGCGATTCCAGTGCCGGGTGGAAACCGGGCTCGCCGTACTTCAGCTCGGCTTCGAGCTCGAAGCGAAGACTTCGAAGCCACAATGCCGGGAAGGGTGAGGGCTCGATCCGGGAGAGCTCGGGAAACCGCCCGGGAGCGAACGAAACGAGCAGTGCCAGCACTTCAACGTCAGACCGAAACTCGTTCTCGTGAGGGAGCGAGGGCGGTCGGAAAAGACTCGATCCGGGTCCAAGGCGGATGTCACGGCCATACCATCGCTCCACATAGTGCCCTTCGAGTATGAAGCACACCTGAGCCGAATCGTGCGCGTGCTCCGAAAGCCGGAGACCGCGAGGCATCGACACTTCGCCGACGCCGAGATCGTTGAGATCGTGCCATCGCAGCGTCGTTCCGAAACTATGATCTCCGGTCTGTTCCATCCTGCTGGAAGCGTCAACTGAATTCGTCGTTCACAACTTTCCCTCCGCCGTGAGAAGGAGGACTTTCCCGGCCGATCGTACAAAGGGCTCCGACGCCCGTCCAATCAACCGTCTGGTGTGGCGCCTATACTGGATGTGATCCTCCGGTCAGGAGAGGCGAAGATGAAAAACCGGATTGTTAATTTTCTCGTCGGAGTGGGTGCGATGCTGGGTGGCTATCACGTGATCGTCGCGCTGACGATTCTCGGGTTCAACGGATGGCTCGAGGGTCGGAACCTCTACGGCGGAGGCGGAGCGCTTCTCCTGAAGGGGACTCTCGTGGCGGTGGTCGCGGGTCTCGCGGGAGGTATGGCGGCGGGGCTGATCGGCTGGCGGTGGCCGGTGGTCGCGGCGTCGCTCGTTCTCCTGCCGCTCGCTCTCGACACGACCTACGTGCTGTTCATCGCGGAACGAAGCAGTCCTCTCTGGTTTGAAGCGATGGGGAGTCTCGCCCTGATGCTCTTCACCGTCGGAGGCGGGGTGATCATCGGACTTCTGAAGTCGCGCCTCGGCAGGGAAGAGAAGGCTCTCAGTCCGGCGTAACCTCGATTTTTCCGCGCTCAGTCGGATTCAGGGGTGACGTAGATACCCGAGGGAGCACGGACGGGACGGCCCTGCTCGGTGATCTCGATCGCCCGCCAGGAAGGAAGAGCCGGATTCGGCGAATAGACGACGAGGGCCTGCTTGCGGAGATCGTCGGCGATCTGTTCGAGAATTTCGGGGAGGTTGTCGAGCGAGTTGAGCCGGAACGATTTCGCGCCCGTGGCCCGGCTGAAATCGAGAAGTTTCTGCTGGGTCATCGAGCCGGACTCGGACGAACGTGCCCGCTCGCCGGAGTCGGAAAATGCGAGCACGTACACCGGGGCGCCGCTGCGGCGCGCGACTTCCTCGACGACGTCGAGGCCGAAGACGCTTCCGTTGTCGATCCCGTCGCTGAGGACGACGAGCGCCCGGCGGGAGCCCGTCGAGCGGACGGCGAGGAGTGCTCCGATCATCGCGTCGTGAAGGACGGTCGCACCACCCGAACTGAGCGAGAGAATCGTCCGCTCGATTCTACCCCGGTCGGAAACGGGCCACAGAACGCGAGAGCTCGACCGGAACGGCACGACCATGACGCGATCGCGCGAATCGAGATTCTTCTCCACGAACTGCAGCGCCGCTTCCTGAACGTCGAGGATGTGTTCGTTCATGCTCGCCGATGCATCGAGAAGCAGTGCGATCAGAAGCGGCGAGTCGTGAGAGGGGACGATCCGGTTGACAGGCCGAGTCTCGCCGTTTTCGCGTAGTGTGATGGCCGATGGGTCGGTCCGCTCGAGGTAGGCGGGTACCTCGACGAGATGCCGACCGGCCTGCAGCGGCCGATCCGCATAGTTGACGATCCGCACGTCCTCGGTGATGGTACCGTCGGTGAGGCGGAGCTCTGCTCGGAGATAGCCTTGTTCTCCTTGTGGAATCGTGAGCGTCGTGCGAAACGGAGGGGAGTCGAAGCGGGCGACCGGCCGGCCGTTCCATTCGACCGTCACCCGTTCGATTTCCTGCCCGGCCCCGGCGCGTACCATGACATCCACGTCGACCGGGCCCGAGAGTGTCGTCTCGACGGGAGAAACGATTCTGATCCACGGCGAATCGTTCCGATCGTTGACGACTACGACATCCCGCTGGATCACATCTCCTTTCCTGTTGGAAGAAACGATCTCGAGCACGTGCCGGTCGGGCACTTCCCCGAAATCGACCGATGCGGTGAAAGGGGGCGACGTAGCGGTACCGACGAGCTTTCCGTCCAGCGAGTACTCGACCCGCGCCGTTTGCGGGTGAGGTTGTTCGGGTGCGATTGCGTGACGTCCGAAAACGATCCCGTCGGGATCTTCGAGGCCGGCGATTGCAGAGGGAAGATTGCGGGATCTCCGTAGTGCTTCTTCCGCTCGGGAAGTTTCGGCCGGCCTACGAGCGAACCGGAGTGCCCGCTCGAACGAGACGGCAGCCCCCGCGGGCTCCTCTCCGAGAAGCATCTCTCCGATCGCCATCAACGTCTCGTACCGGACGGCGTCGGATGCACCCTCGCGAGCGAGATATTCGAGCCGCCTGAGCGATCCGTCGAGACCGGTGGCTTCCGATGCGAGCACGTGAAGATGAACCTCTGCAAGCTGGCTGGTTTCCGCCGGCGCGTCCTCTCGGATCGATTCGAGAAGCTCGATCCCCCGGTCGCGATCTCCGAGTGTGATCAGCGCAAGCGCCATCTCGAGCTCCGATCGCTGGGAGTCCGCCGGCGCGCGAGCATGCATCTCCAGCAGGTGCGGGGTCGCATCGATCACGCGATTCAGAATATCGGCGAGGCGGGCGCCGTCCGGAATCCCGTGCCATCGATGAACGAGCCGGCCCCCCGGGTCATGAACCGTGATGTGCGGAATGTCGCGGTCATCAAAGATCGTCGTCGTGAAAACCATGTGGCGCAGACGTCTCCCGATCGACGGATGCAGGGCTGTCTTCGCAAAACGCTCACAGCGGTCGGCCCCACGTGCGCCCGCGCAATCCGCCGGGCGATGAAAGACGACGATCGGCTTTGCAGTTCTCGTCGCTGCTGCGATGAGCTCTTCACCGATGTGAATGTCCTGCGCTGCCTGAGCCGAGGCCGACGGCGTGACGGCGAGGAGCATGACGATCAGAGGGATTTCGGAAAACCGCCGCAGCGACGAAAAGGTCGCGGGACGCGCGTGATTGAATCGGCTCACGAATACCTGAACAGGAAGAGTGGCCCCAGCGTTTCGTCGTGGCTGAAATGTGACCAGCGCATGCGCGCGACTGCGCGAATCTCAGGAGGAGACTCGTGCGACGAGCTTCCCGAATGGCCCTTCGATACGCTCGGCCATGACCGAGTATCCGGCGGCGTTCGGATGAATCTCGTCGCTCTTGAGCGAAGGGTTGCTGAGTATTCCGTCGAGCAGATCAGGGACGAACAGGCAGCCTTCGTCATCGGCAATCCGTTCGTACATCGCTCCATAGTTCGCGCTGATGCTCGGAAACTGGAAGCCGAGCAGGACGACCGCGGCACCCCGTTCCTGAATTCTGCGGATGATCGTTCGGAGGTTCTCTTCAGTCGTCGCGATCGGTACACTCCGCAGATAGTCGTTGCCGCCGAGGCCGATGATGACGATTCCGGGGTCCTGCGAGAGAACATCCTCTTCGATCCGCGCGAGCGCCGACTCGGTCGTATCGCCGCTGACGCCGGCGTTGATGATGGGGACTCCGGTGATTGCGGACAGCTTCGTCGGATAGTCGCCGCCCGGTCCGGCGCCGTAACCGGCCGTCAGCGAATCTCCGAAAGCGATGATGGACGTCCCCGACGTATCGAGATTTCGCACGCCGGAAAGCGAAGACGGCCAGAGGAGGAACGCGATGACCAGGACCGCAGCAATCGACGCGATCGCAACGGGTCGTCTGTACCACGGCGTCTCCGTCGGACGTACAGGTCGTGATCGAACCGCGCTCATCGGTTCTCGGCGACGATTACGCTCCGGTCGATGCGTTGATTCGCGCGGACGGAGGCTTCTGAATCCTCTGAAAGATCGGTCGCTCCATTCTTCAGGCGGGCCCGAAAGATCTCGACGGCGGGCTCGCCCCCGGGCACGGTGAGTGCGAGCCAGAGAAATCCATCGGCGACAGTCGCCCGGGGGAATCCGGATGTACGGCCTGCGTCGGTCGACCGGATGACGCGAGAGGGCCCCGGCGCGCCGCGGCTCGTCACGGACCGGGCCATGATCGCTGCGCCTTTTCCGTTTTCCTCGAGCCAGGTCACGACGGCCTCGTCGTCGGAGATCATTTCGACGTCGACGCGACCGAGGGGGCTTCTCTCGTCCACGCGGATCGGATCTCCGAACGTGCGGCCTCCGTCGGCCGAGAACGCAACGTTCACGCGCGGATCGCCATCCGCCTCGGTGTACCATGCAACTGCGAGCGCGTTCTCGCTGGCCGAGACCTGCGGACCGTTGACCGGGCACGCGTTGATGGTCCATCCGTCGTCGAAGAAGATCGCTTCGCTGACGGAGCCGCCACGTTCCACTCGGGCCACGGCGATGTCGCGAACCTCCTCGTCGGAGCGGTCTCGCCAGGCGATCACGCTCGTGTCCCCGGTGATCGCCATTCCCGTAGTGCAGCATTCACACGTTCGCTCGTCGATGACTCTGGATTCGCGGACGGTTCCGTCGGGATCGACTCTTGCCCAGCGGATCGTCATGTCCCCTCCACCGTGACCGTGGCCTCCGCTTCCCATCTCGCGACCGTCGAGCCAGGTGACGGCGATGCCACCGTCCGGATGAGGAGACATCGACGCGAAGCCGTGCTCGGTGGGGGTGCCGTCATCATGTAGGACGAATGGTTCGGACCAGGTTTCGCCCCCATCTCCGGAGACTGACATCGTCACATCGTAGGCGTAGGTGGCTGGTGCCGACTTCTGCAGCCAGTGAGCGTAGAGGGTGCCGGAATCGTCGGCGATGAGGGATGGGAAGTCTGCCCAGTTCACGAAGAGGTCGGAGCGTTCGACGATCGTGATGGGATCGCTCCATCCGGTGGCGGAACCGTACCGCGCGAAGCGCACTCTGGCCGAGTCCTCGGAGCGTTCGATCCAGCTGAGAAGAGCCTGTCCGTCTGAAGAGGAGAAGTTCGGCGCCATTGAGCCCGGCCCGGCCGGGGAGGCGACCGGTTCGAATGAGATCTCCGTGGGCGGGAGAGTTGCGGAAAGAGACTGCTCCGAGTTGCAGGCAAGGGAGCCGGCCAGAACGAGAAGGACAGCGAAGATTCTCACGGGAGGAGTTTATCAGGCTCGATGTGTCGCCCGGATGGACAACCCCTTACTACCTCGTGGCGCAATGGACGCGTCGACCTCGAACATAGGCGGCGGCGACGGTTCGATCGTCGCCGGCGAAGATGCATCCGGCGAGGAGGTCCTCGATCGATTCGGCGTTCCGGGTGCGCATTGCGAGAAGGTCGGTGGCTTCGAGATCGAGTGCGATGAAATCGGCTTCCTTCCCTGGCTCGAGGCTTCCGGTGACGTCGTCGAGATCGAGGAGCCGGGCGCCGTCGAGAGTTGCGAAGCGCCAAAGTCGCGCAGGATCGAGCGACCTCCCGCGAACCTGCTGGACCTTGTAGGTGTCGGCCATCGCCGCGAGCATCGACGGAGTCGTTCCGGCTCCGACGTCGGTACCGAGGCCGATCCGGATGCCGGCGGACTCGATTCTGTCGAGAGGGAAGAGGCCGCTACCGAGGTAGAGATTGGAGTTCGGACAGTGAGAGATTCCGGCGCCTCGAGTTGCGATCGTGCGAAGCTCGGAGTCGTTGAGATGGATGCCGTGAGCCAGCACGGTTCTTTTTCGAAGAAGTCCGAAACGGTCGTAGACGTGGGTGTAGTCGATTTCGTCGGGGAAGAGCTCTCGGACGAGATCGAGCTCGGGAAGGCTCTCGGAGATGTGAGTCTGAATCCAGCAGTCGGGAAACTCTCGAGCGAGCGTGCCGGCCGCTTCGAGCAGATCCGGAGTGGAGGTGGGGCCGAAGCGGGGAGTGATGGCGTAACCGATGAGTCCTTCTGCCGCGCCGTGCCATTCTTCGAGCACCGCTCGGCTTCGCGCTATCGATTCTGATGGGGTTTCGAGAAGGGAGTCGGGAGCATTCCGGTCCATCATCGTCTTGCCGATGATTGCCCGGATGCCGGAGTCTGCTGCGGCGCGGAAGAAACGGTGCGTTGCCGCTTCGTGCACGGACGAAAAGAGCATGGCCGTAGTCGTACCGTGGCTCAGGAGAATCGGGAACAGCAGGCGCGCGATCTCCGATGCGTACTCGGGATCGGAGAACTTCGCTTCGGTCGGGAAGGTATGTCGTTCCAGCCATTCGAGGAGGTGGCCTCCGTAGGAACCGATCATCTCGATCTGCGGAGCGTGAAGGTGCGTGTCTATGAAGCCGGGCGAGATGAGGTACCGGGAGGGGAGGTGGTGCACTGGTGCGCCGGTCTCGCTGTCCGGACCATCGCCCCAGGGACCGACCGAGGAGATGCGACCCTGATCGACGGCAATCCGGCCATCCTCGAGCGAGAGGTGAGTGCCGTCGGAAAGGGGGGTGTAGATCCGGCCTCGTATCTGATAGGAGCCGGAGGACGGGAAATGGTTCACGGAGTCTCGACGCTCTCGAGATCGTCCTCTTCGGAGTCGTTCTCCCGGACGAGCTTCTCGAAGGCGTGGGCCTGCTGGCGGCGATCCGCGTCATCAGGCTTTGGAGTGGTATCCGCCTGCGGTTCATCAATCGAGGACGAGAGCTGGGCGGATGACTCCTCGACACCGCGCATGAACTCACTCTCGTCGGGTAGTTCGCTCTGCGTGCGTGAGGCGCGTGCAGTCCGGGCCTCGGCGATTTTCTCCGCGCGGGAGAAATCGTCGTTCCAGCAGAGAATTGTCGGTGCGAGCTTCAGGTAGAGCTCGCCCGTGGCCCGTACGTCCTCGAGGCAGTAGTCTGCGATTTCGCGGTGCATCCCACTGCGGTACATCGTTTCCACCGAGCGTCCGTCCATTCCTTCGGTTTTCGAGCTGTCGACACCGAAAGTCTTGCAGGCGAGGTCGAGATTGAACCGCATCTGCCTCGAGTAGACCGTTCCCATGAAGTTGAGCGCTTCGCGAAGGTCGCAGTTGGGGTGATAGCTGTAGCGTCGGCCGATCAGATCCCGACGTGGAATCACTCCGTTGACGGCGGAGCGAATCATCAGGAAGGGGCCGTCGAACTGGCGGCCGTTGAAGGTGATGAATCGATCCACCGGGGCGAAGAACTCCCAGAACTTTTCGAGGATCTGCTTCTCGGTTCCGGTGATGTAGGTGCGGTCGTCCTCTTTCCACATCTGAATCTCGCGACGTCCGGGCATTTCGATCAGTGCCGCGCGCCGACCGTCGTCGACGTTGAGGACGCCGATGACGGCAATCCGACCCGTGAATGGAGAGAGAGCTCCTCTTCGCTTTTCTTCTTCCGCCTCGGCTTCACCCATTCCCTTGATCAGGTATTCGCGAACGTACGTATCGTGCTCTTCCCAGGGGATACCGACCGTTTCGATGTCGATCACGAGCCGCTTCATGGTCAATTCTCGGCGTCCGTGATGCTGTCGCGTCTGGCTCCGCGGTTTTTCCGGTACTTCTCGAGCCGCTTGTTGAGGTTGTGAAGATCGTAGGTCATTCGCATGACGGTGCGACGCAGCTTGTACTTGATGCGGCGGAAGCTCGAAAAGTCGTCGTTCCGGAGCGTCGGGAGAAAGCCGTGCAGTTCGCGCATTCGCGTGCGGAGCTTCTCGATGTCCTTGTCGCGGATGTTGAGCATCACCTCTTCGCCGTCGATGAACAGAGGCTCTACACCGCTGATCAGATCATCGAACCAGCGCCAGACCTCGACGACATTGACGCGACGACCGCGGTCCACGATTCGTGTCTCCAGCAGATCCTGCTTGAAGTATCCGAAGAGTCTCTCGTCGGAGACCTGCTTGAACTCGTCTTCGGTCAGATTGCGGTTGTTCCACGCGCCGAAGTGAAGCAGGTCGTTGCGTACGGCACGAAAATGCCGGATGACTTCGGCGAGCTCGTCGCGGTCCAGATCCGCCAGCGAAACCGCCTCGGTCGTCTCCTCGACCGTCATTGCGGACGGAGCAGCGCCCTGTTCGATCGTCGCAGTCTCTTCAGTCGGTTCCTGTACTTCCGAATCCACCGTCACCTCTCAGTGTATCGTCCAGCTCGGCGACGAGCCGGATCTCGAGTCGGGCAAGCTCTGCGAAAACGAGCTGGGCGATGCGATCGCCCCGCCGAATCGTGAAATCCGAATCGCCGTGGTTGATGAGTATCACCTTGATCTCTCCGCGGTAATCGGAGTCGATTGTACCGGGAGCGTTGAGAACGGTAACCCCGTGGCTCACAGCGAGACCGCTCCTGGGACGAACCTGACCTTCGAACCCGGCGGGTAGCGCGATCGCTATTCCTGTGGGAACGAGCGCCCGGGCGCCCGATGAAAGTACGAGCGGTTCGTCAATCGCCGCCCGAAGGTCGTAACCTGAGGCGAGCTCGGATCCTTTCGCCGGATGCGGGAGGTCATTCGCGAAACTCCTCACCGAAACGGTCGCTGCGGTCATGGTGTGTCTCTCCCGGTGATCGGCATGAAGACGGGATCGCCGCTCAGGTTGTCGACCACGGATGCCCACCCGACCACCGAACCGTCTCCCGAAACCTTGGTCAGAACCACGTAACCTCCCGGAGTCGTCCTGCAACCCATCGAAGGGAGTGAGACCTGTCTCTGCTCGCGGGGAGCCAGGCCGAACCGGGCGGTGCAGAGCATCGCCCCTCTCTCTCCGAAGACGGTGACGTCGAACACCGCGAATCCGTCACCGATCTCGACGAGCCCCACGTTCGTCCGGAAATGGTCGCTCTGTTCCACGCCGATCG
This sequence comes from Acidobacteriota bacterium, assembly GCA_019347945.1. Classification (NCBI taxonomy): domain Bacteria; kingdom Pseudomonadati; phylum Acidobacteriota; species Acidobacteriota bacterium. The sequence continues at coordinate 125,324 of JAHWKK010000001.1, forward strand.
CCACGCCCGACTGGCCGAGCTCGGTGATCCCATCCCCGGTTGCGACGCTTGCGACATTCTGTCCGAAGCTGCCGTTTCCACGGTCATTCCACGTTCTGCTCGAGACGATTGCGCTTCCGGGTGTGATCTCGAGGTGGCCGCCGCCGGACGCCCCGAACCAGCTTTCCACCACGTCCATGACGAACGCCGACGAGTACGGACCGAGAGTCCCCTCCACCCTTCCGGATACGGCCCCCGAGACTCCCCGATACCGAATCGACAGCTCGAGCGGCTCGTCGAGAGGATTCGAAAGATAGAGATCGCTTCGCCACTTGGAGCCGCCGGCCCCGTCGAGATGTGCCACGACCGGAATGATCTTCGAGTCCGTCGCCTCCGCTCGCGCTGCGGGGAGGTAGATCGGATCGCCCGTCCGGTTGTCGATGATCGAAGCGTACGCGGCCAGACTTCCCTCCCCGGACTCGTATCGAAGCCGCGCCATTCCTGCTTCGTATTCGTTTGCCAGCCCGCGGGTCGACACCTGACGATGCTCCCATGGACGAAATGACAGCGACATCGTTCCGAGCAGGTCGCCATCGGCTCCGACGACCTCGAGCGTCATCGTCACTGGCTGCCCCGACGTTTCAGTGAAGCCGACGTTGGACCGGAACTCGAGCGTCTCGCGCAGACCCGGGATGAACAGAACGGGATCGGCGCTGCCGAGGGTCGGTGCCCGATAGGTCGGGATCGATTGGCCGAACGTTCCGAGGGGCGAATCGTTGTAGGTTCGACTGGTCGCCGTGAGCACGTTCTGCGGACCCCGAATGTCGAGAGAACAGGCTCCCTCGAATCCGAAAATCGTCTTTGCCACGTCGCGAAGAGTGAGCGTCTGAGCCGGCTCGATGAACAGGCGTGTGATCATCGCAGATTCATCCCCGTTCGTGCCGGCCGGGGTGAGGATGAGGAAGATGTGCTGAGGAGAGTTGGTGAGATTCCTCAGCGTCAGATCGGTGATCCAATGAGTCGAGTTCGCGCCCGGACTGTGACCCGCGGCGGGAATCAGCGCGATTCGCGGACCGCTTTCCCGCCTCGAGACGGGGGCCTGGCCCTGGTGGGTAGCGAATGCGAGATTCCATCCGTGAAGGATGCCCGTCTGGGAGCTCTCCGAGTGAATCAGCAGGGTCCACTCCCCCTGAAGCTCGTGTCCGTCGAGCGAACCGAGTGGCTCCGAGGAGGGAATGTCGAGTCCGAACGTCCGGACCAGCGATGAACCGGAGAGCGATCCTCTTCTCGCCAGCAGAACCCGGGTGTCGTCGGGCGCAATGATGGAGATTTCCAGATCCCTGAGGTCCGGATGATCCAGCCGGATGGAAACTCTCGTGTCCCGAACGCTTCCCCGAAGCGGCACCCAGTGGGTGGACCGAATCGAGCCAGTCCCCGGCATGAGGGTACCTGCGGCAGGAAAAACCGTGTGAGCACCCTTCCATGGCCGGTGGCAGCGCGAGACCTCGACGCCCCGTGAGAGGAGCGCTCCGCACAGCATGATCCGGGTCGCTCCGTCGTACATCGCATCGTCGGCGTCGATCAATCCGTCTGCGGCATTCTGGAGGGTCGGCATGAAGGGGATGCCGACCATCCCTTCGAGTACCAGCATGTCGGCCCGACGCTTTCCTTCATTCTCTCCATGAAGGCGGGAGAGGCCGAGAAAGAGCTCTCGAAGCGTCGAGGACCACAGCCGCCCGTTCTGATGTTCGGTTCCGGCGTGACCGCTGCGGTCGAGCTCGTCGAGGACGACACTCGCATCCGTTCGGCGCAGGCAGTCGGCGTCTGCCGGATATGAGCAACCCGAGGAGGCTCCGAGTCCGCAGCGTGCGTCCCAGTCGCCGATGCATGCCGGGTCTCGTCCATTCGATACGCTCTCGGCCAATCCCTCGCTGAATGCCCAGTAATCCGAGAAGCCCTCGGAGATTGCCCGCGCATCCGAGGCGGACGTTCCGAAGAGAATCGAAGGGGCGATCCCGTCGTGGATCGCATGCCCCAGCTCGTGATAGATGATGTCGGGATCCTCGGCGTCGTCGACACCCCCGTCGCCGAAGACGAGCACCGGCCCGGTCGTCCGCTTGGTGTAAAACGAATTGTCGCTTCCGTTGCCACCATGAGCGTCGACCGTAATGCTGGTGTTGACGATCTGGTTCGTGCCGGTATACCCGAGAGATTCGAGATATGCGAGCGAGCGGTCGATGTGCCACACCGCCATCACCTCCTCGAATCGGGGATCGCTTCGATCGAAGATCAGATCGGGGGAGGCAGGATCGACGCCCAGGGTCGCCGGGGCATCGAGATCGGCGATCGCGACGCGGGAGGTCGCCAGGGACGAGCTCGCTTCGTCAATCTCCAGCGAATTCTCCTCGTACGCGGCGGCGGGCACGGCCGCCGCGGCATCGTTCTCGTCGCGCAGTTCCGCATTGTTGAGCTTGGTCACCGGATTCGAGCGGAAAATGGAAACCTCACGGCTCGAGTGGAACCAGAGAGGGATTCGGAGAACGAGTGAACCGTCGGCGTCGTAATAGTGAAGCGCCTCTTTGAGCGGCGATTCCTCGATCCGCAGTTCGAGAGCCCGGATCACCCCATCGTCGGTGACCAGGAGCACCTCGCGTGCAGGAGCTACGTTCGCGCCGTGGCCGGAGCGGAGGGCGGAGCGGCGTATCGGCGGCGGCGCGGCGAGAGCCTTCCGGAGCTCGTCGATCCTCGCGATCCGGGCGTCGAACCCGGTGACCTCGTCGCCCGAAAGCCGAAGGACAGCGCCCGTCCCGACGATCTCGAGTCCATCCGCGATCTGAACGAACCGCCGCGCTTCGGTGAGTCGTCCGCGCTGGCGGCTGGTTTCCTCGAGCTCAGCCCCCGTCTCCGCACGCAGCATCGCGAGAACGGATTCGGGTGAAGGTGGATTGACCGCTGGGGAGAACCTGCCGTCGACGCGGAGGACGGCAGCTTCGCTGCGGATGCGAAGCTTCTCCGCAGGATCGCCCATGTCGTCACGGGCGAGCGCGGGGGTCACGGCCAGGGCCAGCGCCGCAAAGAGGAAGTTGAGCCGAACTCTCATAGAGCGCCATTGCTAACGACGGACATGGCGCAATGTTTCCCGGGAAGGGGGCGGTGGCGTGCGAGAATTGGACGGTGAACGACTCTTTCGAGACCCTCGAATCGGAAACCCGTGCTTCGATCAGGGTGAAGCGGTCGGAGTTCATCGGAATCGCGTTTCCCGTGACGAGCGAGGTCGAATTTCGTGGACGGCTCGACGATCTCCGGAAGGAGATGCATTCGGCGCGACATCACTGCTGGGCGTTCGAGGTTTCGGAGGATGGGGTCGAGCTCGCGCGCAGCTCGGATGATGGTGAACCGGCGGGCAGCGCGGGCCGCCCGATCGCGTCTGCCATCGAGGGATCGGGATTGCGCAACGTTGGCTGTGTCGTTGCGCGGTGGTTCGGCGGAGTGAAGCTCGGAACGGGCGGGCTCGGTCGCGCGTACCGCGAAGCCGCGGCGGAAGCGCTCGATCTCGGGCCTCGTAAGACGATCATTGCGTACAGTCGGATCCGGGTCGACGCTCCCTTCGAGATGCTCAATGAGCTGTATCGCATGGTCGATCCGCCCGACGTTGTTCTGGTGCACGAGCAGTTCGGACCGGAAGGGAACCGGTTCGACCTCGATATCCGGAAGGGGAGGGTCGAGCAGATGACTCGAATGCTCGAGGAGAGAATGCTCCGATGGATGCAAACCGGTTGAAATGAAACGCGGGCTGTTTCGAATATAGACTCTCGAAATGAAGCGCTCCCTTCTGATTCTCTCGCTGCTGCTCACGTTCTCGTGCTCGACCACGCCGGCCGTCGTCGCCGCCCCTCCGTCTTCACCGGAGTTCTCGGCGGATCGGATCGAGGCGGATATCCGCTTTCTGGCCGACGATCTGCTCGAAGGGCGGGATACGGGAAGTCGCGGACACGAGATTGCGGCGCGATACGTCGCGGCTGAGTTTGCGAAGATGGGGATCGAGCCGGCGGGTGACGATGGATGGTTCCAGCGCGTTCCCTTCGTTCGCGCGACCGCAACGGATGTCTCGTTCGAGCTGAGAAGTGCCGAAGGTGTGATCACGATGACGCCCGCAGAGGATTTCAGCGTGGTCCCGAGTGCGTCGCGGCCCGAGCTCAACGTCGCGGGTCCCATCGTGTTCGCGGGCTACGGCGTCATCGAGCCGGATCAGGACTGGAACGACTACGAGGGACTCGACGTCGATGGCGCGATCGTTCTGGTGATTCGCAACGCCCCTGAATCGTTTCCTTCGACGCTCCGCGCGGTGAATGCGAGCACACTCCGGAAGCTCGAGCTCGCGAGTGAGCGCGGCGCCGTCGGCATGATCGAGGTCACTGCAAGAACCCGTGACGGAGATTCGTCGACGCGGAGGCCGCGTTCGCTCGGCTGGCCATCGGTCCGGTGGGTCGAGCCCACCGGTAGAGTTCACGATGAGGAAGGCCTTCCCGCCCGGATCCGTCTGAGCGACGACGGCGCGGCCAAACTGTTCGAGGCCGCCGGCCGGGATTTCGACGATCTCGTCGTTGATGTCGAAGAAGGTAAAGTCGCCGGATATCCGCTCGGCATCTCCGGACAGCTTTCGATCACCAGTGAGATCGAGGGATTCGCGAGCCCCAACGTGCTCGGGATGGTGCGCGGAACGAAATGGCCGGGCGAATCGCTGATCTACCTCGCGCATCTCGATCACGTCGGCATCCGCGAGTCCGAAGACGACGAGGACCACATCTACAACGGCGCGTACGACAATGCATCGGGAGTTGCGTCGATGCTCGAGGTCGCAAGGGCATTTGCGGAGAGCGAGGAGCGTCCGGAGCGTTCGATCGTTTTCGCAGCGGTGACGGGCGAAGAGAAGGGCCTGCTCGGTGCCGATTATCTGGCGATCAACCCGACCGATCCGATCGGTGAGCCGATCGCTGCGATCTCGATCGACATGTTCCTGATGCTGTATCCGCTGCACGACGTCGTCGGCTTCGGAGCCGAGCACTCGACGCTGGGGACGGCGTTGGATCGCGCCGCCGAGTCGATGGGGATCGTCACGAGTCCGGACTACGCTCCGGAGCAGACGCTATTCGTCCGAACCGACCACTACCCCTTTGTACGGCAGGGTGTTCCGGGACTCTTTCTCGTGCACGGTGTGCAGGATGGAACTCCGGAGACCGGGCGCGAGGCGATGACCGAATGGCTGCGCACCCATTACCATCGTCCTTCCGATGATCTGAACCAGGAGATCGACTTCGATGCCGGAGCCCGGTTCGCGGAGCTGAACTACAGGCTCGGACTCGAGATCGCCAACGCCCCCGACCGCCCTCGATGGAACGAGGGTGACTGGTTCGGCGAGCATTACGGAACGATGAAGAGTGAAGAGTGAAGAGTGAAGAGTGAAGAAGTGAACTTGGCGACTTAACCTGAGTCCGTCGTTGCTCGGATCGAACACGGCCAGGCGCGCCGGGAGGGCGAAGCTCCTGCTGAGCCGCATCGCCGCATCTCACCAGAAAGCCACCTGAAACCGCCCCGTTCTTGCCCTCCCAATGCACACATTGACGATCAGTGAGTTGAGTTGCCAGGTTCAGAGCCGACCCCGGCGCTCCCGAGGTGAGCCTTCGCCGCGGCTCGCGTGAAATGGAGCCTCCGGGAAGCCTCCCAGATCACGATGGCGAAGACGAGCCAGGTCACGCCCGCTGCGAGACCGGCGGCTACATCCGTCAACCAGTGAACCCCGAGATAGATGCGCGATGACGAGATCGCGAGGATGGAAGAGATTCCTGCGGCGAGGCTGAACGTTTTCGCAGCCCGGGAGTGCGACAGTCTCAGAATGGCCCAGACGATCGAACCGATGACGATCATCGATCCCATCGTGTGGCCGGATGGAAATGAATAACCTGGAGCGTCACTGAGGGCAACCGCGAGATCCGGCCGGTCGCGCTTGAACCATTCTTTGAGAAGCACATTGAGCAGAGCGCCTCCGAGCGAGCTGGCCGCCACGAAGAACGCGAGATCCCGCCGTTTCCGGAAGAGGCAGAACACTGCCATTCCCGCAGCGATGATTCCGAGCCCCCCCGGTTGACTGACCGTCGTCACGAAAAGAACGAAGAGCAGCATCGTGTCGCGCCGATGCTCGACCGCCCAGGCCCTCGCATTTTCGTCGAGCGTGCGGATCGTTTCGCTGTTCGCGGTCACCTCTTCCGCGATGTCGACGAACCAATCCCCGGTGATGAAGACGACAATCGCTCCTGCCAGGAGAAGGAGTCCGAGTTTCAGGTAGGGAGTGCGTGGTTGAAAGCGGGCGGGAAAGAGTTTCGTGAAGAAATCGCGCTCCGATGCTCGCGCCGAAAGCCAGGTGAACAGACGCCGTCCCGAGGCATGAGACACCCGGTAGGCGGCGTAGAAGAGCATCCAGAGAACCAGGATCGAGCCGGCCCAGACGAAAAAGGGGATCGCTTCCATGGTCGCCGGTCCTGCGAAAGCGACGCCGGAGTCTCAGAGCGGGAGCGGGGTTCGCGCGCGGAGCCATCGCTTCCACTCCCCCGCGGCGAAGAAGAGCGAAACGCCAAACCCGAGGACGAAGAGAAGAACGAATGCGACGCATGCCCAGGCTCCGATCGACACGAGCGCGACGAGCGAGAAGAGGAGCCACGCCGACAGCAGCGCCTCTGCCAGTGGAACACGCGGGGCCGTATCGGGGATCACGGTCGAAGAGCCACCGCGCTTCGGTGTCCGGTGGAAAACACCACCCGTCGACGTCAGTCCGGCGATTACCGCGGCGGAGTTGGACGCCGACAGACCGATTCCGAAGAGCATGACCAGGAACAGCTCGCCGACGGAGAGCTGCTTCCCCTGCGATCGCGAGGCTCCCGTCCGGTAGAAGGCGAAGAGCGAGGCCGTCGAGGTGACAAGCAGCGCCGCGTCGAACGCCAGGAAAGTTGTCATCCCGGCCTCCCACCGCAACATGACGGCCGGAACGATGAGAGCGCTGAGAAGAATCGTGAGGGGCCAGGCTGAATTGTTCGTCAGATGCAGCGCCGCTTCCACCCGCGTGCGCACCGGGAGGCGGGATGCGATGATCGACGGGAGAAGCTTGCGGCCGGTCTGAATCGAACCTTTCGCCCATCGGAACTGCTGAACCTGGAATGTCGTGAGTGTCTCGGGGAGCTCGGCGGGAGCGACCATCTCGTTCAGATAGACGAACTTCCAGCCCGCTCTCTGCGAGCGATACGACAAATCGAGATCTTCCGTGACCGTGTCCGCGGACCAGCCCCCCGCAGACTCGATCGCCCGGCGCTTCCACACGCCCGCCGTTCCGTTGAAGTTGAAAAAGCAGCCGGAGAAGCAGCGGGCCGCACTCTCGATGGCGAAATGGGAGTCCAGATAGCGCGACTGGATCCGGGTGAGAAGCGAATGCCCCGCGTTGAGATGGCCCCAGCGAACCTGCACCATCCCGACTTCGTCGCGAGCGCAGAGGTGCGGGATCGTCCTGAGAAGAAAGTCGGGTGGCGGGACGAAGTCGGCGTCGAAAACAGCAATATGGTCGTCGTAGGTCTGCTCGAGTCCTTCGCGCAGCGCGCCCGCCTTGTATCCCGCGCGGTTGTCGCGACGAATGTGCATCAGCCTCATCAAGGCTGGCGGCTCGATGGACGCGAGCGCCTTCCGGATGATCCGAGTCGTATGATCGGTCGAGTCGTCGAGGATCTGTACTGTGACGCGAGCGGGATAACGGATCGCTGCCACCGCTTCGATGAGCCGTGCAGCGACCGCAGGCTCGTTGTAGAGCGGAAGCTGGATCGTCACGGGAGGATACGATGCGGGGTCCGGCACCACCGGATCCCCGGGAGAATGACGCGCCAGGGTCCGCACGAGAACAATCCGATGAACCGCGAAGACCGTCAGGAGGATGAGAGCTCCGTAATAAGTCGTGAGGACGACCAGAGACATCATCGGATGCTTCTCCGTCTCGCCGGCATCACCGTCCTGATCTTCATCGTCGTCACTCCCGAGCTCACGGTGCTGCTCGGTAAGCCCTTCTACGTGGTTTCACTCTTCATTTCTTCCATCCTCTGGCTGATCGTTTTCGCCGGGGGTCAAGCGAAGCCTGTCCGCTGGATGTTCGTAGCCGCGATCCTGGCTCGCTTTGCGGCCTTCGATGCCGCGCCGGTTCTCTCCGATGACGTCTGGAGATATCTGTGGGACGGAAAGGTCGTCGCGGAAGGGCTCGATCCGTACGCCCGGGCGCCGTCCTCGTTGGAATTGCGGGAGTTGCGCGAATCCTGGCACGACCGGATCAACCATCCGGACGTCCGCTCGATCTATCCACCATACGCACAGCTCTCGTTTTTGATTGCGCACCTGTTCGGGGGAGGCCTTCTCTCATGGCGGCTGATGCTCTTCGCGTCCGATCTGGGCATTCTCTTTCTCCTCGCGCGCATCGATCCGCGCGCATCGTATGCATGGGCGCTCTGTCCGATCGTCGTATGGGAGGGGGTCTGGAACCTTCATCTCGATTTGCTTGCCGCGCTGTTCGTCGTCATTGCATGGGCGTCGATGCGCCGGCGTTCCGGAATGGGTGCCGGGGCAGCGCTCGGAGTCGCTGCGGGACTCAAGGTCACACCGCTCGCAATGGCTCCCTCGCTCTTCCTCGCCGCGAAAAACCGGGCTCGGTTCCTCCTCGGTGCGGCGATCGTGCTCGTCGTGGCTGCTGCGCCTTTCGCCGTTTCGGGAAGGTTCATGCCCGGAATGCGCGAGTTCGCGATCAACTGGTCGTTCAACTCTCCCCTCTACGAAATGCTGACCTCGTTTTTCCGCGGCGTTGATGCGACGGCGGGGCTGAAGATGCTCTGGGGACGCGTCGCGCCGGCGCTGATCTCGAGTGCCGCGGTCGAGGCGGGCTACAGCTGGATTCATCCCGGGATGATGGCGAGAGCGACGCTCGCGGTAGTGGGAGTCGTGATCGCGACGCTCCTTCTCAGATGGGTTCCGCCGGCTCGCTCGGCGGCAGCGGTGTTCGCGATTCTCCTCCTCTGCTCGCCGACCATCCATCCGTGGTACTGGCTTCCGGTGCTTCCGATCGCGATTCTGGCGGGTCAAAGGTGGGTCTCCGCACTGGCGCTCTTTTCCGGAGCTTCTTATCTGCTGTATGCGGGTGTTCAGCCGTGGATCGTGATGGTCCTGGCCTATGGAGCCCCGATGTTGATCTTCGCGGGAGCCCGGTTGCGTGACGAGTCGCGCGGCCACGAGCGATCGCCTGACGATCGTCTCTCGTCACGGTGAGCCCTTCTGATTCAAAAGCGGCGCGGGGATGCGCCGCACTCCAAAGGCATGGGGCGATCCGGCCACCCTCGCGGCCGCGAAGCTCGAAGGACCGTTTCGAGCTTGCTGAATCAAGCCTCATCACCGGGAGGGCGAGCCTCTGGCGAGCCGCGAGCTGGCGGGATCAAACATCACCCAGCGTTCCTCCTGGTTACGGGATATGGGCGATCCCGACGATCTTCAGCGTACGTTTCATTCGCGCGGATTCTGTCACGAGGAGATTTCCGGAAGGCGGCATTGCGTCTGGAGATGGCCGGGCGATTGCGCTGTACACCAGAGGTTGTTGCGTTGCGAAAGGAGAACGAGATGCTACAAGTAATTGAGAATCAGATAGTTGCTATTGGTCTGCTCGGAGCTCTTTCACTCGCGCCGGTGTACGCGCAATCGGACGAGCGTCCTGTTCAGGGGACGGAGGGAACGGTCATCGGCGAACGCGTGACGGGTCAGGCAGAGCTTCGTACGAGCCCGGACCGAGGGGATCTGGAAGGTGTGGTCCTCTCGGTCAATCCGAACGGTGATGATTTCGTCCTGCGCACCAACGGAACCGACGTTCTGGTGGATGCCAGAGGCGGAGTCAAAGCGTGGTATCAGGGACGGGCGTACCGGATTCGTGATCTCGAACGGGGCGACGTCGTCGACGTTCATCTCTATTCGACTTCTTCACGCGATTACTTCCGGGCCCGCTCGGTCGACGTTCTGCGCAGCGTCTCTCATGATCGATACGGCAACGACCGATATCGCGACGACCGATATCGCGACGGCCGATATCGCGACCACCGGTATCCGCGCTACAGCGATCGGTACGATCAGGGTTACCGCGACGACTGGAGGAGAAGAGAGCTCGCGCAGCGGGTTTCGTTCGACGGCCGTGTCGTCTTCGTGAGACGTGACCTCGACCTGATCAGAGTCCGGACGCAGCGAGGGCGGAATCTGAACGTCGATCTGTCCCGGTTGTCGAATCGGTCATACCGCAAGCTGAAGGTGGGCGACTACCTGGTCGTGAGCGGATATCTCATGAATGGATCGATGGTGGCGACGGATCTCGATGTCCGGAGGGTGCGAGGCCGGTAAGGTGGAGCCGGGGGAGTGGCGACGCCGCCCCCCCGACCTCCGGGTCACTCCTCTTCGCTTCCCTTCTCGATCTGCTCCTCGGGGGGTTCCGCGACCAGCTCTGCGGAGCGGACGACGTCGGTGATCAGCCGTGACCCACGAGTCCAGCTGATGTAAGCCCAGGCCCAGCCGATCAGAACGAGGATGCGGTTGCGAAAGCCGATCAGCGTCGCGATGTGCACCGCGAGCCACACGATCCAGGCAGGGAAGCCATCGAAGGAGAACTTTCCGATTTTAGCGACCGCCGCGGCTCTCCCGATCGTGGCGAGCATCCCCTTGTCCCGGTAGGTGAACTTTTCCGGCTGTTCTCCTCGCGACGCTCTTTCAATGTTCGCGGCGGCATGCCGGCCCTCCTGAATGGCAGCGGGGGCGACGCCGGGGACGGTCTCTCCGTCGTGCTCGACTCGAGCGAGGTCGCCGACCACGAAGACTCTCGGGTCGCCGGGGATGTTCAGCGTTTCGGTGACGACGACGCGCCCTGCCTTGTCGAGCTCGGTGTCGAGCGAACGGGCGAGCGAGGATGCTCTGACGCCTGCTGCCCAGAGCACCGTCCGCGTGTGGATCACCCCGCCGCCCTCGAGAACGACCCGGTCTTCCCGGATGTCGTTCACTGGAATCCCGGTCATCACTTCCACACCGATCTTCTCGAGCTGACGCTTCGCGCTGGCGGAGAGCTTTTCATCGTATTGAGGAAGGACATGGGGGGTTGCCTCGACGAGAATCACGCGTGTGTCCGCCCGCTCGATTGTTCTGAAGTCGCGAATGATCGTATGGCGGGCGATCTCGGAGAGCGAGCCGGCGAGCTCGACTCCGGTCGGCCCGGCACCGACGATGACGAAGGTAAGAAACTCCGACCGCTTCCACTCGTCGGTCTCCTGCTCTGCGGCTTCGAAAGCCAGAAGGATCCGTCTCCGGATCTCGACGGCATCCTCGACCGTCTTGAGCCCTGGAGAAATTCGCGCCCATTCGTCGTGACCGAAGTAGGAGTGAGTGGCTCCCGTGGCAACGATGAGGTAGTCGTAGTCGACCGAGCCACCGGCGTACACGACCCGTCTGTTGGTGCGATCGATCGAGGTGACGTCCCCCAGAACGACGCGGACGTTCTTCTGATCGCGAAGAATCGATCGAATCGGTGAAGCGATGTCGGCGGGATTGAGTGCCGCGGTGGCTACCTGGTAGAGCAGCGGCTGGAAAGTATGATGATTCTTCCGGTCGATGAGAGTCACCGACAGCCCGGAATCTTCGAGCTGCCTCGCTGCGTAGAGGCCGCCGAAGCCGGCGCCGACGATGACGACGTCAGCTTTCGCTCGCTCCCTTCGATCGGTCATGAGAACCCATCATACCGGTGACTCGGGAGTCGGTCCTGCCGGGGGACTTCCATTCTGCTAACCTCTGCTTCTCCGGGACCGCGGAGTCGCCACCGGGCGGCTGTCGCCTCACGGCAACTCGAAAGTATTGTGAGACAGACGACCAACCTCCCGAAAATGAAACCAGTGGGCTTCACTTTCCGCCTGTTCGTCTGCGGTGCGCTCGCGATCCTGTCCAATGCCTGCCAGACGGTGCAACTCGACCGTCCGGAATCGTTCGGCCTCGAGACGGTGAGGGATGCCCTCAGCGATCCCGACACCTGGGTGCCCGCGGCCGCGGCAGTTGCGATCGCTGTCTCGGACACCGATCGCGACATCTCCGACTGGGCACGACGCGAGACTCCGGTTTTCGGTTCGACCGATTCCGCGTCGAAATCGAGCGACAACCTGAAGACCGCGAGTCACTGGCTGATGCTCGTGACGGCCGGAGTCAGCGCCGAGCCGGGAGACCGGCTCGCGAATATCGCAGGGCGCGAGCTTCTCCTTCAGCCGGTCGAGATCGCGATTCCCTGGCTGAAGGAAGCGGCCAATCGGGAGCGGCCCAACGGCCGGAACCGGCAGGCGTTTCCGTCGGGTCACGCCGGGCAGGCGTATGCGCACGCGACGCTGACGAGAATCGATCTGGAACGTTCGCGGCTGTCGCCCGGCTGGAAACGGACGGTCTCGGTCACCTCGAGGGCTCTGGCGGCGGGGACTGCGTGGGCGAGGATCGAGGCGGGCGAGCACTATCCGACCGATGTTCTGGTGAGCGCGGCGCTGTCGAACCTGGTGACGACGCTCCTTTCGGAACTGGTCAGCGTCGAATCGGGACGACTCCAGGTCTATGTCGGGAGAGGAATCGGACTCTCGTTCAATCTTCGAATCGCCGATCTCCGCCGCTGACCCGGGCGGCGAGAAATTTGGAGGCTTTCGCGCGCGGGAACGGATTTTTCAAACGAGCTGCTGCATGGAACCACTTGGAAGAAAGCGCTGGGTCATCGCCGAGGGGTACATTCCGCCGGAAAGCACGGGAGACGGCCGCGCCATGGTCTCGCACGAGACCGCGTGCATTCTCAACACATCGGACGAGACGGCGCACGTGAGGATCACGATCTTCTTCGCCGACCGCGAGCCTGCGGGACCGTACGAGATCGAGATTCCGCCTCGCAGAACCAGACATCAGCGGTTCAACGATCTCGACAATCCTGAACGGATTCCTCGCGACACCGACTACGCGAGCGTCATCGAATCCGACGTGCCGGTCGTGGTGCAGCACACGCGGCTCGATTCGAGACAGTCGGAGCTTGCGCTGATCACGACGGTGGCCTATCCCGCCTGAGAGAGAGCTGACGCACCGCTCCGCGATGCAGGATGCTGCGCGGGCGACGATCCGAGAAAGATGGCGTCCATTCCGAGGACTGTCACGAGAGCCGCAACGTACAGGGAGGGCTTTCGCCGCTACTCTTCGAGTATGAAGGTGACGAGAAGATTCACCTGGTAAGCCGTGATCTTTCCGCCGCTGCACTCGCAGCGTTGCTCTTTGACCCAGGCCGAAGTGACGTTGCGGAGCGTCTTGTTCGCGCGTTCGACGCCGATCCTCACGGCATCCTCGAAACTCTTTTTCGATCGCGCACTGATTTCGGTGACTCTGCCTACACTTTCCATTCGCTTCTCCTTTCAAAGGGATGGAAGGGGGTGCGACGAGCGTGCCGTCTCTCCGGAATTCTGATGAGAGCACTCGGGGCCGGGCGGGCGGACTCGGGGATGCGCGACGTCTCTGGAGAGGGTTCGCTTCGGACTGGAGTAAGATACCAATTATGGTTACTCATCGACTTCTCCCTTCTCTCCTTTTCCTTCTCGCGCTTCCGCTCATGGCCGAGCCATCGCTCGACCTGAGCGCGGCGTGGACGGGTGTCGACATCAGCGGAAACGCGGTTGCTCCGGAGCTGGAGAACGAGCTCGATGTCGAATTCGACGACGCCGACGGGTTTTCGGTCAGCGCGGCGATTCCGCTGAGCGAGCGCTTTTCGACCGAGCTGTGGGTTGCGATCGTCGATCCGGAGGCTACCTTCGGGTTTCAGCAGACGAGCCGAAGTCTCGGGCCGATCCGGATGACCCCGGCGCATCTGACGGCTCGTTTTCATCCGTGGAGCGGTGGACGGTTCGATCCATACATCGGAGCGGGAGTGGCATGGGTGGGGTTCGAGGTCGAGGACCAGGCGGCGAACGAAGCTGCGGGAGTGTTCGATCTGGCGCTCTCCTCCGACTGGACCTGGACGGCGCAGGCGGGCGTGCGGATCGGTGCGGGCGAGAGACTCTTCGCGAACGTCGACGTACGTACGATGCCGATCGAAACTGAGTTCACGGCCGTCGACCGTGTACCCGCGCCGCTCGAGACGGATCCGCTGTTCGTGTCGGTCGGGATCGGCTGGCGGTTCGGCGACTGAGAGCCGACGCGTTCGTCGAGTCGTTTCGCTGTTACGATTTCAGGGTGTCACGGCGAACGATCTTTCTTCTCTCACCGGCGAGCCTGTCGGGGAGGCGTGCGGCGATGCTGCAGTCGCGACGCGCGACCTTTCCGGCCGCGGTCCGATTTCGCGAAGGTGGTGTCGCGATTGCCGATGCTTTCGCATTCATGAGCGCGCTCTATTTCAGAGGAAAGATCACGTACGCCCGGCATTTTGCCCCGAATGGAGAAGGGATCTTCGTGATCACGTCGGGCGCGGGGCTGGTCGCTCCCGACTGGACCCTCGATGCGACACGACTGAAAAAGCTCGCGCGCACGCCGATCGATCCGCGAAGCCGGGCGTATCGCCGCCCGCTGGAAGAGGATGCGAAGCGACTCTCTGCGGACGGTGAAGACGTGACATTCGTCCTTCTCGGCAGTGTGGCGAGCGGCAAGTATGTCGACGTGCTCGAACCGATCCTCGGAGACCGGCTTCGGTTTCCCGCGAGATTCACCGGGATGGGCGACATGCAACGCGGGGCGCTGCTGCTGAACGCGGTGCGGAATGACGAGGAGCTCGATTACGTCGGGCTCGATGCTCCACGATCCTTCGCCTCGGATTCGCGCAAACGGAGGAGCGGCTGATGGCATCCATCGAGATTCCGGGGAAGGGAGGCGCCGATCTCTCTGTCGGATCGCGTTCGGTGCGGCTCACCAATCTGCAGAAGCCGTTCTGGAAAAAGCCGAAGATCACCAAGGGCGATCTCATCCAGTACTACGCGGACGTCGCCGACGTGCTGCTGCCGCACATCAAGGACCGTCCGATGGTGATGAAGCGCTATCCGAACGGCTGGGACGAGGACTACTTCTTCATGAAGCGTGCGCCAGAACCGCGTCCCGACTGGATTCTCACCTGCCCGATCCGCCATTCGCGTGCGGGGATCGTCGACTATCCGCTGATCAACAATCTCTCGAGCCTCCTTTGGGTCATCAACCTCGGATGCATCGATCTCAACCCGTGGTACGGCCGATGTCCCGATACCGACCAGCCCGACTACCTCCACTTCGATCTCGATCCCGTTCCGGGCGCGACCTTCGAGAACGTTCGCGAGACCGCTCTCGTTGTTCGCGACACGCTCGTCGCGCTCGGGATGAAGCCGTTCGCGAAGACGACCGGCTCGCGGGGGATTCACGTCTACGTCGCGATCCGGAAAGGACCGATGCAGAAGGAAGTCTGGACGGTCGCGAAGGCGATTGCCTTCGAGCTGCAGCACCGTCATCCCGATCTCGTCACGGCGCAGTACATGAAGGCGAAGCGGCCGCGCGGACGCGTGCTCGTCGACTACAACCAGAACGCCTGGGGGCGGACGCTCGCGTCGATCTACTCGGTTCGCCCGACCGCGGACGCGACCGTTTCGATGCCGGTGACCTGGAAGGAGATCGAGAACGGGATTCGGATCGAGGACTTCACGATTTTCAATGCACGCGAGCGGATCGGCAAAACCGGGGATCTCTGGAAGCCGCTGCTCGGGCGAAGCCGGTTCAACCTCGACTCGTTGCGGAACTGAGGCGTTATTCGCCGCGAAAATTGGAACATTTCGTGCTCTCCACGGGAGCGGACACGAAAAGCCAATGAGACGAGCGTTCCCGCTGCTGGTCCTGTTCCTCGCTTCCGCCGCTTCGGCCGCGGAGCCCGATCTCGAGATCGTCGCCAGAGTCCGCGCCGAGCGGCTGATCTTCCACCAGCGACCGATGGTGGAAGTGAAGTTCACCGGCGATTCGCGAAATGAGAATGTCTCTGACGACGAACGGTTCAATCTCCCCGAGGAAGTCGAGCCGGGAGTGATCTACCGGGATATCGAGATCCGGGCGGTGATCACGACCACATTCCCTGACGCTGCCGCACTGCTCGCTCGAGAGCTGGCGGACCTCGGAGTGACGGTGATCGGAGCAGAGTCAGATGACCGGAGATGAGCGGGTCACTCAGGACGAGAAGGAGGCGACCGGCGACCGGTCGTCAGGAGGAGACGATGAGAAGTTCGCTGCTGCTGATGGTGCTGCTGCTTCTGACGGTACCGGCGTGGAGCGCTGACGCCCAGTCCCGGCAAGAGCGCCCCGACGAACCTCAGGACACCGAGATCACGACATCGGTTCAATCGGAAACACGGAGCGAGCAGGCGCGCACACCGCGGGAGCCGAGGCGTCCCGGGTCGGAGGCGCCTTCTCCGAGTGCGACCCGACGAACGAGGCCCGACTGGGAGCCGCGTTCATCCGCATCGGACGCTCGCGCCCGGGCACAAGCGGCCGGAAATCCGGACGTCTACCTCGAGGTCCCGCATCTCTACGTCGAGTCGATCGTCCTCGAGGTCGACGATCTCGATGTCCACCTTGCGCTCGATGCCCGTATCGCAAATCTCGTTTCGCTCAACGCCGGCGTGGATGCGAGGATTGGACGGGTGAGGCTGGAGATTCGGGGAGTTCAGGCCGAGGCGTATCTGACGGTTCGGCTGGACAACGTGGCGAGGATCGTCGACAGGACGCTGACGACCATCGACAACAATCCGGAGCTCCTCGAGCGTCTTCTCACGACCGTCGACCGGACCGTGGACACGGTCGGAGGAGTCGCAGACACCGCGCTTCAGCCGGGTGGGGTCGTCAGTCAGGCGGTGGGAACCGTCGGCCGCACTCTGGACCAGGCTACCCGGCCCGGCGGGTTGCTCTCGCGAACCGTCGACAGTCTCGGCCGAACAGTCGAGCGGACCGTCGATTCGACGGGAAGAATCGTGGAGCGGACGGTCGATTCCACCGGCAGCCTCGTCAATGAAACCGTTCGGGGAACGCTCACGGACCTACCGGTGATCAGCGAAACCGCTGGCGAAGCGGGAACCCTGGTCCGCACGGTACGCGATGAAGCTGGCCGGTTGATCGAGTACACCATCGATCGTGCGGGAAAAATCACTGACGTTCGCGTCGGTGACGGCAGAGGAGAAAATTGAGATGAAGAAACTCACGATCGTTTTCCTGATCCTGATGGGTCCGGCTTCTTTCGGGCAACAGAACCGGGCAGCGCAGACTCCGCAGGCTGGCGAGCCCGACGTCGTCGTCGACATTCCGGGCGTGGTCGTCGATGAAATTCTTCTCGAAGTCGAAAACGTCGAGGCGCACGTATCGCTCGACGCCCGGGTGGGTAACCTCGTCCGTCTCGATGCCGGAGCAGATGTGAGCATCAACCAGGTCCGCCTGGAGATCACCGGTGTGGAGGCCGAGGTCTATCTGGTCGTTCGCCTCGACCGGGTCGCCGAGATCATCGAACGAACACTCGACACGATCGACTCGAACCCCGAAGTCCTCGGACGAGTTCTCGACACCGTCGACGATACGGTGGGCATGGTCGGAGAGACCGCCAATACCGCCCTGCAGCCGGGCGGGGCCGTAAGCCAGACGCTACAGGCGGTCGAGACCACGGTGCAGAACCTCACGGCTGAAAATGGCCTCCTCGATCGAACCGTGAATCAGCTCGGCCAGACGATGGTGCGCACCATCGATTCCGCCGGATCGATCGTCGAAACGACTGTCGATCGGACTGGCGCGATCGTCGGCCAGACCGCCGGGACGTCTGTCTCGCAATTGCAGGGCGCCCGCGACGTGGGACGGCAGGGGCGGTCTACGGTCCGGCGGGTGACCGACGCCAGTGGAACGGTGATCGAATATGTGGTCGATTGGCGCGGCCGCGTTCGCGACGCGAGAGTCGTCGAGGCACCCCGCCGGCGATAAACTCGTCGGCGCGATGCCTCTCTTTCCCAAGCTCGACCTCCCCGTGCCGATCCCGCTTCCGCCGATGGAAGCGAGCCGGTCGGAATCGATTCCCGAAGGCAGCGAGTGGGCGTTCGAGCCGAAGTGGGACGGGTTCCGTGCGATCGTCTTCCGCAGCGGCGACGACGTCGTGATTCAGTCGAAGTCGTCGCGGCCTCTCGGGCGTTACTTTCCCGAGCTGGTCGAGATCTTCCGATCGGTCCGGCGCGACGCTTTCGTCCTCGACGGCGAGATCATCATCGAGTCGGATGGTGCGATCTCGTTCGATGATCTGCTGCTCCGGCTTCATCCTGCCGAAAGCCGGGTGAAGAAGCTCGCGAGGGAGATCCCCGCAAGATTCATCGCCTTCGATCTGCTCTGCAACGGACGCGGAGAAAAGAACGACTTTCGGACGAGGTCGTACGATCTGCGACGAGCAGCCCTCGAAAAGGAATCGGGGAAATGGCCATCGGGGATCGATCTCACGCCATCGACGACCGACCGTGAGACCGCGAAGAAATGGTTCGAGGATCTCTCTTCCGAAGGCCTGGACGGCGTGATGGCGAAGCTGAGGTCGATGCCGTATCGCTCGGGGGAGCGCGACGGGATGGTCAAGGTGAAGAACTTCCGCAGCGTCGACTGCGTCGTCGGCGGATACCGGCTCCGCGGAGACGGAACGCTCGGTTCTCTCCTCCTCGGGCTCTACGACGACGAGGACCGGCTCCAGTACGTCGGACACACCTCGGCGCTTCCTGAGAAGAGTCGGAAGGAAACGCAGAAGCTGCTCGACGGTCTGCGCGATGAGCCCGCATTCGAAGGCCGGGTGCCGGAAGCGGAGAATCGCTGGACGCAGAAGAAGTCGAACGAGTGGGTTCCGCTGCGGCCCGATCTCGTCTGCGAAGTCCGCTACGACCACTACAGCCAGGGGCGGTTCCGCCACGGCTCGAAGTTCATGCGATGGCGGCCCGACAAGGCGCCCGAGCAGTGCCGTCTCGAACAGGTGACCGCCCCCCTCGAAGGGAAGCTGCTGAAGAAGCTTATCCGCGGTTGATCCGCGACCAGGAGCCGGAGTTTCACCGTTCCGAGAGATTAGCCGGAAGGCAACAGGGGAGTGAGGACAGGGGAGACGTCGGATAGGATGAGCCGTTGACTGAAAACGAGATTCGAGACGAGCCTGCAGGGTCCGGAAGCATTCTCCTCCCCGCCGTTCTTCTCGCGCTCGTCGTGAGCGCGTGGAACCTCATTCTGGCGGCAACCGGACTCTATACGCGCGCGATGTTGGGAGCGATCGTACTGGTGATCGAGCTCGCCGGTCTCGCGCTGATCCTGGTGCGGACGGCCCGCCGAGGCTATGACTACAGACGGCAGGTCCTGGTCGGGCTGGCGGTTTTCTTCGTGGTCGGCGTCGGCGCCTTTTTCTCAGGGCTGATCAGCTGGACCGTGCTCGCTCCCGATTATCTCGACGTGATGACGCCTTCGTACCGCAGCTCTCTCGAACGGGCGGGCGGGATGGAAGCAGCCGAGATCGAACAGCGGGTCGAAGAGTTCCGGGAGTACTCGACGCCGATGCGGCAGTCTTTCGTGGCGTTTTCCGGAACGCTGGTGCGAGGACTCCTCTTCTCGCTGGTGCTCGCGATCATGATCCGATCGCGAAGCGAGCCCGAGAGCTCACTGCTGCGCAACGAAGGCGAGTCGTGACCCGTCGGAGCTGAACGCCATCCTCGTGATGTCGCCGATGCCGTCGCCGGAAAAATCGGCGATGACGTCCCACGAATTAGTCGAAGGATTCAATCGCAGAATCTTCGAATCGTCGCCAGTCCAGATCCTGCCGCCGCGATCGACCGTGAAGTCCTCGATCTGCCCGGGCATCCGGGCGATCGACCGGACGGCGCCAGAGGAGGCATCGAATGCCTGCAACTCCCACCGGAGATTGTCCGACTTCCGCACGAAGGCGACCTCGTTTGCTCCGAGAGGGACGAGCGCCCGTCCCGGATTCTCGGTTACGACACGCGGCGGCGTCGCGTCTTCGGGATCGGCGAAGACGAGAGTCGGAGGCTCCCCCAGTACGAAGGCGACGATTCCGCCGCCGACCCACGCGTGATACCCCACCGGCTCGAGATCCGGAAGTACCAGGGCCGCGGTTCCGTCCGGCGAGAACTTCCAGAGCCGCTGCCGCTGATCCGATTCGACGCGGACGACGCTGAACGACCCATCAGGAAGTGGAGTGGGTGAATATTCGCTCTCGGATGTGCGCGTGATCTGCCGGGCCTCGCCCCCACTCCCGTCGGAGATCTTCCAGACGTCGGTATTTCCTTCTTCGTCCATCCGCGTGTAGAGGATGTCTTCCTCCGGGGTGAACGCCGGCTGGTTGTCGTAACCCGGCCGGCGGGTCACGTTGCGCGGCTCTCCGACACGCGTGCGGCCGTTCTCGTCCTCGAAGATCGAGGCGACGAAGATTTCGCTGTCGGGAGCCGGAGTCGTCTGCTGAGCGGGAGGGGAGTCCTGGCTCGCGCAGCCGCCGATCGCGAGAGCGAGCGTCATGAAAGGGGCGAGATGTTTCATCCGCTGATCTTACTGCGAGCAGTGATCCGTAGGTTCGGCGGTATCCTTCTATTGATGAGTACGCTCCTCTCCAACGGCGAGCCGGAAGCCGGCGCGATCAACGAGGGGGCCGTCCGTGAAACCTGCTCCTGGGAGCTCCGTGCCGCGAAGGTGGGCTCGCTCGACATTCGACGCGCGCTTCCCGTCCGCGACCGGCGCCTCATCGGTCCGTGGTGCTTTCTCGATCGATACGGTCCGCTGACGTTCACGGAGGGGAAGCCGATGGATGTCGCGCCGCACCCCCATACGGGACTCCAGACGGTGTCGTGGCTTTTCGAGGGGGAGGTTCTCCATCGCGACAGCCTCGGTTTCGAACAGCTCATCCGGGCCGGCGAGCTGAATCTGATGACTTCGGGGCGGGCGATCGCGCACTCTGAAGAATCGCCGCGTGGTGCGAGCGGGGGCCTCAGCGGCGTTCAGTTGTGGATCGCCCTTCCGGACGCAGCTCGCAACGCTGAGGCCACGTTCGAACATCATCCGCAGCTTCCGGTCGTGTCCGCGAGTGGCGCAGCGATGAGCGTCTTCTATGGAGCGGCGGCCGGCGAGCGCTCTCCGGCGACGTCCTTCTCTCCCGCGCTCGGCGCCGAGATCCGGCTTCCTGCGGGATCGCAATTGGAGTTGCCGCTCGACGAGCTCTTCGAGCATGGGCTGCTCCTGATCGAAGGCGACCTGAAGTCGAATGGCGAACGCATTCTCGGAGATCGCTTCTACTACCTGCAGCCGGGAAACGCGTCGATCGATCTCCGTTCGGATCGAGGTTGCGTGATGATGCTGATCGGCGGTGCGCCGTTCGGCGAGAAGATCGTCATGTGGTGGAACTTCGTCGGCCGTTCATTCGAGGAGATCGAGCGGTTCCGCGAAGAGTGGGAGCGTGGCGAGATGTTTGGTGAGGTGAAGGGATACCAAGGTTCACGGCTCGAAGCGCCTCCTCTCAAACGACGGATCCCGCCGACTCCGGCGTCGTGAAGGCTTCAACACGGCATTTGCCGAAACCGATGACCTCCGATGATCTTCTAAACAGCATGCGGTTTCTGATTGCGGTCTCGTTCGTCGCTGCTGCGATCGGTGCGCAAGTGGCCGACGACCCGGTCCGCGGCCGGCTCTGTCTCAGGGATACGGGAGAGCTCGCCGTCGTCGAAATGTGCCGGCAGGTCGAAGGATACGAGATCGAGGTCGAGGCCGCGGAGTCGGATCGAGTCTGGATCTGGTACAGCCGCGATGGCAACGTGCTGTCGCTCGGAGCTCTCGAAGCCGGCGCGAGTCGTGTGCGGTTGCCCGAAGAGCCTTTACCGATGACGCTCGAGCTCGACGGGTCTTCGGATCGGGACTGGCCGCAGCGGACGACCATCCAGATCGGACCTCGTGGCCGACCGGCAAACTGGACGATCGAGCTCTCGTCGATCAGCGTGCCCATGCTGCGAGAGATTCGACCACCCCCGGGAACCTGGAGCGTACGATTCAAAGCCGACAGGCATGTGCCGGCGGCGTTTCCTGCCGAACGCCTCGTCGATGAACCGGTCGATCTCGGACTCATCGAGCTGAAGCCGCTCCCGCAGATACGAGGCACGATCATCGATCGCGAGGGCGAGCTGCTCTCCGAGGTCATGCTGATCGCCGAGGACGGATCTCCTCTCGCGACGTCCGATTTCAACGGCGAGGTTCTCTTCGAAGCTCCGTGCGGCGAAGAGCCCGAGAGCTGCCGGCTCCCGGCGTTGTTTCGCCTCGAGTATCCGGGAACCGCGGCGCTGTGGTTTCGAACGCACTACCGCGACCGGGACCTCGATCTCGACGTCGTCAGGATGGCGCCGGGAGGAGCTCTCGATCTTCGGGTGAAACGGGAAGGAGTCAGGGGACCGATTTTCGTCGATGTGATCGATGATCCGAAGCCGGTTCCACCTCTCCCGTACTACCCCACGATCATGACGGCGCGTCTCCACGACCGGGAGGATTCCGTCCTGATCGAGAATCTTCCGGAGGGATTACTCCGCCTGGCGATTCGCGGTCTCGATGCGGGCCAGTACTACTCGGAGTACTTCGTCGCCGAAGCGGAAAAAACGATCGAGCTCGAAGTGACGCTGAAACCCTACGTCGTTGCTTTCGATGTCGTTCATGGGGAGAAGCCGGCCGAGGGGGTACGCATCCAGGTCCAACAGAAGGAGACGCCGCAGCACGTCTCGCAGACGGAGCCGACCAACGCACACGGTCGTGCATCGCTCGCGCTGTGGCAGCCTGGAAAGCACAGCGCGATCCTGGTCGATCCGAGCCGTCGCGGGGGCCTCCAGTTCGATTCGGCGACGGTCGGCGATTCGCTGAGAATCGAAGTTGGCGAAGGAAAGGTGACGGGCCGTGTCGTGGACAGCGGTACAGAGGAGCCGATTGCCGGGGCGGCGGTCCTTGCCGAGAGCGACTTCTACAAAGGCAACACTGCTTCAGGGGCAATCACCGACGAGACCGGTACGTACGAGATCGAAGGATTAATGCCGACCTTTCACCGGGTAGGAGCGATCGCCGAGGGCTATCTTCCCGGCGGCCGGCGCGCGAGAGTCGGAACCGGCGAGACCCCCGTGGAAACGATCGAGCTCGGAAAAGGGGTCACATACACGATCACCGCGACGTGGGAAGACGGTACCCCCATCGTCGGTGCGGCATTTTTCTGGCTGCGCCAGCGGACCTTGCCCCAGCCGGAGGGCTACACGGATGAGAATGGGCAGTTCAGGCTTGTCACGTTCGTACCCCCGCGTCCGGCTCAATTCTGGATCGTCCCGGTCGAAGGTTCCTTTGCTCCGGGGGAGCTCTATCTCGAGCGGGAGATCGACGTCGAGGTCCCGCCGCCGTCAGAGAGGGTGGTTCTCGATTTCGAAGATGCGAACGGCGATCCGGCCAACTATGCGCACGTGTTTTTCACGATCAATGGCAGGCACCTCCATCCGCAGCTCCCGGAAGCGCTCGAGCTCGTCCAGCGGACGAAGTTCCATTCGGGTCCGGCGCCGCGGCTGGTGCTCGAAGGACTTGCGCCGGGGAGCTATGGGTTCATGGCGGTTCGCGCAATGTCGGAGAGTGAGATGTCTGGCTACAGACGTTTCGGAAAGCCGACGACGGTCCACGTCGGGCCTGGAGAACAGACCGGAACCGTCGAGGTCCGCGTGCCGGTTCTTCGCTGTCGCGGCGAGATCTGCGTTGACTACTGAATCGCGACGGCTTTGTTCGGCCTTTACTCGCCGGCGAGCGTCGTCCGGACCCTGATCTCGCTGTGCAGCGTCCGATGGACCGGGCACTTGTCCGCGATCTCGAGAACTTTCTGCAGCTGCTCATCGGTGAGATCGCCGTCGACCTCGATCTCTCGGGTCAGACGGTCGATGTGTCCAGCCTTCGTTTCACAGTCCTCGCAATCCTTCGCGTGCATCCGATCGTGGGCGACGCGAGCCGTGACGGATCGCATCGGCCATTTCTTCCGCGCGACGTACATCTGAATGGTCATGGTCGTGCACGCTCCGAGTGCAGCCGCGAGAAGGTCGTATGGCGTCGGGCCCTCCTCGGTGCCGCCGACCTTCGCCGGTTCGTCGGCTATCAGGTGATGCCCTCGCGTCGCGATCTCGGTCCGGAACTGTCCCGCGTTGGTCGTGACCGTCACGGTCTGATCATCGTAGAGGGAAGGCATTTCATCGTCCGCCGGCTCCGAAGCAGCAGGAGCGAGATAGCGTCCTGCCCAGGCGGCGAGGACGTCCGCGACGTATCGAGCGTCCGCCGGATCGCTGACGAGATGATCCGCTCCATCCAGCGAGACGAAGCTTTTCGGATGCTTCGCTGCCTCGTAGATGTGCCGGGCCTGATCGATCCCGACAATCTGGTCCTGGGGCGAATGGAAGATGAGCAGCGCCTTCTTCAGACGCGAAATCCGCTCCTTCATCGATTCCTGACTTTCCAGATCGTCGAGAAACTGGCGTCTGATCGAGAATGGACGCCCGCCGATGCTCACCTCCGCTTCACCTTCGGCCTCGATCGTCTTCTCGGCTTTGGTGAGGAGGCGTCTCACATGCTCGGGATCGCACGGCGCTCCGATCGTCGCAACTGCCCTGACGGCCGCCAAATGCTCGGCGGCCGCGAGAACCGCCGCGCCACCGAGCGAGTGTCCGATCAGCAGCTGAGGCGCTTCGAAGCCGTCCTCGAGATGCGCGGATGCGCGAACCAGATCGTCCACCGTCGTCGAGAAGCTCGTCTCACTGAAGTTCCCCTCGCTCTGCCCCAGACCGGTGAAATCGAATGAAAGGATCGCGAAGCCTTTTGACGTCAGTGCTCTGCTGATTCTCCGCACGACCTGAAGGTCCTTCGAGCAGGTGAAGCAGTGAGCGAAAAGCGCGCATGCAACCGGATCGTCGTCCGGCATCTCCAGCCTCGCCGCAAGCGTCTGGCCCGCGGCGTTCTGAAACGTCACCTTTTTCGACCGTCCCACGGTGCACCTCCTGAGGATCAGCTTAACCCGGATGGTTCAGGGGGTCGTCACTGGGGTGGACAGAAGAGTGGACAAAAGAGTGGCCAGGTTATTGGACGAAAGGAGTTGGTAGAGCGCGATGTTTGGCGGTCCACTCATCTGTCCACTCTTTTGTCCACTCTTTCGTCCACTGAGTCCACCACGTCCATCGTAAGATGTCTCGGCGTGGAACCGAATTCGAGCGAACAGGAAGGGATCGAGCTCGCCTCCGATCTCTGGATCGATCAGCCCAATGCCGCGGCCGAGATTGACCGGAAGCGGAGCGAGGGGGAGATCGACGACTCCGAGGCCTCGCTTCTCCGTTCCTTCCACGAGGATGGCTTTGCGCTGACCGCACCTGCCGCCCGCGACGCGATCGATCCGCTTTCCAATGCCTTCGACGAGCTGTGGCGGATCCGCCCCTCCGACCTGCTGTACGCCTCGGATGGTCCTCCTCGCTGGATGAGCGTCGCCGACGAGAGCCGCGACCGACGGGCCGGTTATCGGATTCATGACGTTCACTCGCACCTCGAGAGCACCCGCGCCCTCTATCTCGACGAACACCTCCATTCGATCGCGCGGCTCATCGCCGGGGAGGACGTCGTCGCGATCCAGTCGCTGCTGTTCGAGTTTGGCTCGCGGCAGGTTCTCCATCGGGATCCGGTCGTGGTGCCGACCGGTGCGCCCGGGCATCTCTTTGCCGCCTGGATCGCGCTCGAGGACATCGTCGCGGGCTCGGGCGAGCTCGTCTACGTTCCGGGATCGCACCGTCTTCCTTATTACGAGTTCGAGCCGGGCCAGTACATGTTCGATGCGTCCCGCATGGGAGCCGCCGAGATTGAGGCCGCGACGCGATGGTTCAACTCGCGGATGGAAGAGAAGGGACTTCACCCCGTCAGTCACACCCCGAAGAAGGGAGACGTGCTCTTCTGGCATGCCTCGCTTCACCATGGCGGCGGGCCGATCACCGATCCGAATCTGACGAGGCGTTCCCTCGTCGTTCACTTCTCTCCGAAGCGAAGCTATCGCGCGCGGAGCATTACGGTCGCCGAACGGAACGATGATGGCGAAGAGACGATGAGGATTCTGGAGACGACGCGGCTCATCCGCGACGGCGAGCGCGAAGGCTTCGCCAATCCAGCCGCGGACTGATCACGCCTCGCCGGGCCGGTTCGACTTCCAGGCCGAGACCACGGCGCAGGCTTCCTCGATCCGATCGGTCACCGCTTCCCAGTTGTTCGTTGCGATGAGCTCCATTGGCGCGAATGCGGTTCCCATGTTCAGTGCGACGGCGCCGGCGTCGAGATAGTCGATGATCTCGTCAATATTGACGGGCCCTCCGGCGAGGATCGGGATGTCTCGTATGGGCTGGCGGATGGTTCTGAAGTACGTCGGTCCGCCGAGCAAGCGAGCGGGATACACCTTGACGATCGAAGCACCGAGCTCATGAGCGCGGACAATCTCCGTTGGAGACGAGGCGCCGGCCACCGAGACGAGACCCCGTTCGAGGGTTGCTTCGATCACGCCCTCCGAGGTGTGGGGGGAGACGATGATCTTCGCGCCGGCCTGACTGACGGCTTCGACCTCATCAGCGGTCCGGACACTTCCGGCAGCCAGGACGATCTCGTCGTTCTGCCAGGCGAGCTCGGTGATGAGCTCGATCGCGCCGGGTGTCGTCATCGTGATCTCGACGACCTTCAGGCCTGCCTCGACGAATGTGCGCGCGGTCAGTGCCGCGTCGGCGGCATCGTCGTACCGGACGACACCGATGATGACCTCCTCGAGAACTTTCGCGAGCGTCGCGTCACGATCCGCCACGTTGAGAGATTAGCAGAAGGCCCGATGCGGAGATCGGCCGCCGTGAAAAATGGAAATCATCGAGTCGTCGTCTGCCACGAGCGGACCGTGATCCCGACTCCGGATTGCGTGTGTCTTGCTTCGTCGCGTCCGAGTCTGACATGCTCGGTTTCGTGGGCAACGGGCCAGCTCGACCGGGCGAGAAACCCCTCCTGCGGCTGCTCGATGGACTGGCCGGAGCGGGCTACGCCCTCGGTTGGTTCATCACTTTCAAGAAGTTCGTCGACATCCCGTTCCAGGGATCGTCCGCCGTGGGCCGGATCACGGTCGATGAAGTCTCGAAGCTCCAGGACTACGCCCGCGCGGGTCTGTTCTACCTGACGGTTCCTCTTCTCGCCGTCGCCTTCATGTTTCTCTTCAGCCGGGTGCGGAAGCTGGGAGCAGCGGATGGGGGCGGAGTTCTCCGGACTCTCGCGCTGGCGGCACCGTTCATCTTTTCGGCGCCGCTCTATCTCGTCACGAGGAAGGAGTTGTGGTCGATTCTTTTGCCCCTGCTGATCGCGGCTGCGGTCGGGTGGGTGGCGCGGGAGGATGGGTGGGGCGGTCGAGCTCGGAGAGTCATTTCCCGCCAGGAAGCGTGGATCGGATTGATCATTGCCGAGTGCGCAGCTCTGCTGATCGCAAGATATCTCGTGGTCGGGCGGAGGATCGCTCACATGGATTCGCTGTTGCTCGAGACGATTCTCGTCGGATTGCTGATCGCGGTGGGTCTCGCGATCGTCATCCTGGCAGGCGATCTGATCGCAGCGCGCAGGGAGTCGGAGGCGGGGGCGGTTCGTCAGGCGATCGCGGCCGGCGCGGCTCCACTACTGCTCCTGGCGCCGGCCGCGCTCTGGCCGGACCATTTTCCGATGCTCGCATTCGCGATCGGCGTCGTGGCGATCGCGTTGACGGCGGCGCTGATCATCCGACGAGTCGAGGTGAGTGAGCGGTTCGGGGTGGCGGTGCTGGTCTGGTTCGCCGTGCCGCTCCTCCTCGCCGTCGTGACCTACGGGTCGGTGGCCGATCCGAACGGGTGGATCGATCTGTTTCACCGGGGCGAGTCGCTCGGGCCGGCTTCGGACTATCTCGCGGGGGATCGGCCATACGCGGATGTTTTTCCTCTGCATGGCCTGCTCGAGGACGGTCTTCTCGATGCGTTCCTGATGAGCATTTTCGGCCGTTCGATCGATGTCGCGATCTACCGGATGTTTCTGTTGAGCGCGATGATGATTCCGGCCGTCTGGCTCCTGAGCTGGTGGGCCTTTCGTTCGGTACCGCTCGCTCTGGCTGCTGCGGCGCTGACGATGCTCGTGGCCGCGGACAACCAGCGCGCCGTTCTCGAGATTTTCGCGGCGGCGTTTCTGCTGAAGGGACTGGCGGAGGACCGATGGCGGCTCGTAGCGATGGGCGGGATCGTCGGTGGGATCGATCTGTTTT
Organism: Acidobacteriota bacterium; assembly: GCA_019347945.1. Classification (NCBI taxonomy): domain Bacteria; kingdom Pseudomonadati; phylum Acidobacteriota; species Acidobacteriota bacterium. Next base: position 153,723 of record JAHWKK010000001.1, read on the forward strand.
TCAGCCTCGAAACGGGACTCTACGTTCTGGGTGGTGGCCTTCTGGCCATCGCCATCGGATCGCTGATTACCCGCGAGGCAAAAGTCGGGGTACGGCGGGCCGGCATCTTCATCGTCGGTTATCTCGCAGGGATGAGTCCGTTTATTTTTTACCTCGCCATGCGCGGTGTCGTCGGCGATTTTTTCGAGGTTTCCTTCATCCGGATTCCGTCGATCATCGATGCGGCATGGTCGCTCCCCGTCCCCGACGTCGGCCCGTGGCTGGTCTCCGCGGCGGGCGACAAGACTCTCTTCCAGTACGCGTGGCACCTGCGATACATCCTCAACCCGTTCGTGATTGCCGCGGGACTGTTCGCGATCATTCTGATGGTGATCCGGAGGACGCCTCAGACTCGGATCGGCCTGGCGATCGTCGTACTCACGGCGTTTTCGCTCATTTCGCAACGGAGCGCGCTCGGCCGGGCGGATTTTCAACATCAATGGTTCTCGGCTTTCCTGATCGGACCTCTGCTCATCGCGCTGCTGATTTACTGGACGCGAGCCTGGGAGGGGCGGGATCCGAGCGACCGGTTCGTCGCGAGGTTGATCGCGATCATGTTCGCGCTGCTCTTCGTCGGGGTCCTGTGGGCGCCGGGTCTTATCCGGAACCGGCTCGATGGTCTCATCGCCTATGGAGCGAGACTGGTCGGAGAGCTCCCGACCGCGCAGCTGATCGAAAATCGTGAGCGGACCCGCGCGGTGACCGCCGCGATCAGGAGCCACACTGCGGAAGACGACGCGATCTTCGACTTCTCGAATCAGCCGGTCTTCTACTTTCTGGCGGACCGTCGCAACCCGACCCGCTATTTTCAGGTTCCGCTCATGTCCCCTCCGGACGCGCAGCGGGAGGTCATAGACGATCTCCACAGCGAGCCGCCGGCGCTGGTTCTCATGACGTCGCCCGAGCGCTACGACCGGTTCGACGAAGTTTCGAACGCGAGGCGGGCCCCCGAGGTGGCGCGGTGGATCCGATCGAGATATCGATGGAAGGAGACGGTGCATGGGATCGAGCTCTGGACCAAACGAGCGATTCCGATCCGAGTGGCTTCGAACGAGCGTGCTGCCGATCCGGATCGAGGAAGCAGTTCGGTCTTTCCGAACGCGGGAGCGGGACCCGGGGTCGGTGAGCTCCGATGGGAAACCGACCTTCTCCTCGTGAATCGCCACAAGAAACTCGCCTCGGTCGAGCTCCGTTATCTTTCCGGCAAGGAAGTGTATTCGCGGATCGTCGACGTCGATCCGGAGAGCCATCGCGAGTTCCGGGATGTCACGACTGGTCTTCTCGGAGCGCCGCCCTCGACCGGACCGCTCACGGTTCGCTACCTCACGGAGGCCAGGCCGGAAGTCCGCCTGCGGAGTCGAAGCTCGCGCGGCGGGCGTTCTCAATGGTTCCAGGGACTCGATCAGGCGGACGCGGCGAACGAGCGGCTGGAGTTCGTCGGGCTGATCGCGCAGCCGGGTGATCGAGTCAATCTCGCACTCGTCAACATGGGCTACGGCACCGCGGTGGCCGACGTCATCATGCGAGACGCCGATGGAGACCGGATCGGGATCGGCTGGAGAGCGACGATTCCGGAGGAGCGGAGCGCGCTCGCCACCGGAATCGACAGGCTCCTCGAAGCGAATCTGGAGGACGGGACGACGATCGAGGCGAACATCGTGCGAGGGAAGGTGGGGGGGGTGATCTCGATCGTTCGTCCGGATACCGGCGACAGCATCCAGATACACGGGAGATCGCGATCCCGATGAGAGAGGTCGAGCTCGGAACTGAATGGCCCGGCGTCCGGATCGAGCTCGATTCGGAGCTCAATCGGGAGTGGCTCACTCAGGCGGAAGTCGAGGTTCTCGACACGATCGAAAATCCCAGACGCCGCGACGAGTGGGTCAAGGCGAGACTCGTCGCCAAACGTCTGGCTCTCGATGAAGGACTCTGCGCGAGCCCCCGATCCTGTGCGATCGCGTCGAAAGGAAAGGCGCCGATCGTCCGTATCGAGGGTGACCCTCGCGTTCTCCATGCCTCTCTCTCGCACTCCGAGAGAGCGTACGGCGCCGCGATCTCGGAGCGACCGGTGGGTCTCGATGTACAGGTCGTGAGGCGGCTGGATGATCGAGCGCTCAGGTTTTTTCTCAACGAGATCGAGGTCATCCGGCTCAGGGAGCTCGCGGCCTCCGATGTGGGGCTGGCTTTCTGGGTGGCCAAGGAGGCTTCGTTCAAATGCGACCCGCTGGCGAACGTCTATAAAGACATCACGATGAAACCGACCGCGTTCGAGTCCGGGCGAGCACGATTCGAGTTCGAGAGTCCATCGGGAGACGGAACGATCGACCTCGTGATCGTCGAAGGCGAATCATTACTCGTTGCACGAGCGGTCGGATCCTGGAGCTGAGGGTCAGGAGCTCGACGGCTTGCCCGGCTTCCTTCTGCGCCTCCGGGAGCGCTTTCGCTTCCTCGTAGGCTTGTCCGAGCTCCCGGCCTCGCCGGAGCTTCCGCGGGGAGAATCGGTTCGCTGCGGCGCCTGAAGGCTCGCGTCGCCGGTGCCGGACGAAGGTCGGCGCTGTCCGGACGCCGCACCGCCGCCACCCTTACCGCCACCGCCTCGTCGACGGCGCGAGCGCTTCGGCGTGGGCGATGCGGCCGAACGCGATCCCTCTGCGGTCGCGGGCGATCCGGAGCCCGTTTTCCGGCGGCGTCTGCGCCTGGGGGCGTCGCCGGAGGGAGTCTTTCCGGCGGGGGCCTTCCGCCGTTTCGAGAGAGCCTTGTTCCTTCTCTCCTGAATCGGATCGAAACCACAGTAAGGGCATCGCTGCCATCCGTCCGGATAGCTCTTCTCGCAGGAGATGCATTTGACGCTTTTCGGAAGAGGCATCGTGAACGGGCCGATTCTATCTCCGACGGAACGGACTCGCCAGCCGCCTTGACACCCGGGTCTTCGCAGACGAGACTGATTTCCGATGGGAGCGACCGAAACCGAAGTCGAAGATCTGCGACGCAGAGTCGAGACGCTGACGATGCTGATCGAGCTGAGTGAGGGAGACACCGCCGGGAGCTGCTGGGGCCCTGACCGCGCCGAGCGGCTCCTTCGACGGCAATCGAGCGCGAGTGAGCTCCGCGAGCTCGGACTCGGGGAGCAGCGAATCGAAGCGATCTTCGGAAAATCGGAGGAGGAGCCGAAGCGGACGGTGCGCCCGGAGAGACGTGGCGGATCGTTTGCGGTTCGGGTGGAGGCGAGATTCGAGTCGGCGCATTTCCTCCGAAGTTACCGAGGCACCACCGAGCCTCTTCACGGCCACTCCTATCGGGTCGAGGTGGAGTTGCGGAAGTCGGACCGGGGCCTCGACGGAGACGAGCTCGCGGTCGATTTCATCGCTGCCCGGGATGCGGTCAGGGAGCTTGCGGGGCGGCTCGATTACGGCTGCATCAACGAGATCGCTCCCTTCACCGAGCTCAACCCGACGGCGGAGAACGTGGCGAAGTGGTTTGCCGACGAGCTGGCCACCCGCGCGGATGCCCTCGGGGGGGAGGTCGTCGAGGTGCGCCTCTGGGAGGGGCCGGAGAATTCGGTGGTCTACCGCCCGGCAGGTTGACACCCGAAAGGCCAGCCGCCTATAATTCCCCGCCCGGCAGAAATTTGGCTCGTTAACAGATTGTTTACGGATCTTTCCCCGAACCATCGCCTGCCCTGAAACGTTTACCTCTAGAATGGAACCCGTAGGGGACACATGTCCGCACTCGTGGACGGTGGCCCGGAGCGGGCTGAAGCCACGGAAGTTTTTGAAGTGAGGGTGTGGAAACAGAGAACAGCTGAATATTCAGGAGTTTGGCCCGCTTTCCGCGCGACCCTTTGCGGTATCTGATCAGATCAGAGCCCCGATATTACGGCGGCACGTGTTGTGAAGCCGTTCCGACTCGAATCGGAGAGAAGTCATGAAGGCAGAAGCGTACGAACATCAGCAGGGTTGGGACTTCGAGAAGGCGGCAATGCCGTACGTCGACTCGCTCTACAACACTGCGTACCGAATGACGCGAAACTCGGAAGACGCCGAGGATCTCGTTCAGGAAACCTATCTCAAGGCGTACAAGTACTACGACAAGTTCGAAGAAGGTACGAACTTCAAGGCGTGGCTCTTCAAGATCATGAAGAACACGTTCATCAACAACTACCGGAAGAAGAAGCTGACCCCCCACAAGATCGACTTCTCGGAGATCGAGGAGTCGTACGAGCGGGTGATTCAGAAGAACGCCCCCGACCTTCTCAAGGATCCGGAGAGCGAGATCTTCCAGGAGATGATGGACGAGGACGTCAAGCGCGCGCTCGACACGCTCCCTCACGACTACAAGATGGTCGTGCTTCTCGCCGACATCGAAGGCTTCTCCTACAAGGAGATCGCCGAAATTCTCGACTGCCCGGTCGGTACGGTCATGTCGCGTCTCTATCGAGGTCGAAAGATGCTCGAAAAGACGCTGCTCGAGTACGCCCGGAAGTACGGTTACATCCGTGGAGACGCCGAGCCCGCGAAGATGCGCTCGCGCAAGGACGCCCAGAAGGAAGAGAAAAAGAGCCGGAAGGAAAGCGACGACGAGTCGGGTGACGAGGACTCCCTTTCCGACGACGACGAGTTCGATCTCCTCTCCACCGATGATGACGATGATGTCGAGTACGAGGTCGACGACGACGAAGAAGAGGAATTCGATACCGAGTGACAAAGTTGATCGATCCGGAAGCCGTCACGCACTGTGAGGAGGCCGGATGGTTTGTGACGATGTCAAAAGGATCGCGTACTTCTTTCTCGACGAGACACTCGGACCGGACAAGCGGCGTCAGTTCATCGATCACGTGAAGCGATGTCCCCCGTGTGAGAGCTGGGTCGCCGTCATGAAGCGCCTCAGGATCTTCGTCCGCAACCGGCTGCCCCGTGTCGTCGCTCCCGGCGATCTCCGCGCCCGAATATCCCGCACGGTCGCCCAGGCCGGCGGGCGTCATTGATCATCCGCTTCGTCACATCCAGCTCGCACAAGCTGACCGAAGCCCGCCGTCTCGTCGGCCGGCAACTGGAGCATCTCGATCTCGACCTTCCTGAAATTCAGGCGCGAACGATTGATCAGATCGTCCTGGACAAGCTCGAGCTCGCTTCCTCACGAGTTTCGGGAGGAGCCGTCGTGGTGGAGGATGTCGGGCTCGGGCTCGATGCTGCCGGCGGTTTTCCCGGACCCTACGTCAAATGGCTTCTCGATCTGGCCGGAGGAGAGGCGCTCGGTGCTTTCGCCCGCGGACTCGGAGCGAATGAAGCGACCGCCACCTGTGTCGTTGGCATCGCCATCGATGGGCAGCGTGAGATTTTCGAGGGGAAAATCCGAGGAACGATCGCGGTCGAGCCGAGAGGTAGCAACGGATTCGGTTGGGATCCGTGGTTCGTGCCGGAGGGATCCGACCGGACGTTCGGCGAGATGAGCTCCGGGGAAAAGGATCGCGTATCTCACCGAGCGCAGGCCTGGAAAAAGCTGGCGGATTATCTTCGAAGCCGCTGATTCAGAAACTCGACCATGAGTTTCTCGATCCTTCCCGGAATGATCGAGAAGACCCTGTCTGCATGATATCCACCCGGGATGTCGATCAGATGCAGCTGATGCTCACCCCGGTGAGCTTCCGCGAGCCTTTCGGAATGGCTGTGATGAACCAGCCAGTCATCGACCACGTGAGCAAACGCGGCGGGGGCGAGTACGCCGGGGATGTCGTCGATTGCCTCGATCCTCGGGCTGGAGAACACGCGCATCTCGAATTTCGGCTTGTGAAACGCCTGTGAGGCGACCACATGGCGGTGGATCGTGAAAGGATTGATCCTCGGTGCGATCGAAGCGAAGCTCGCCACCGGAGAGAGGAGGAACAGAGCGTCGGGTGCGACCTGGGCTCTCGCGGCTGCGGAGATTGCGACCGCACCCCCGTACGAGAGGCCCAGCAGAGCGAGCGACGGCGGGGAGACGGCGGCCCGGAGATCATCCAGGACGGCGAGAACGTCCCGATACTCCTGGAAATTGAATCCGAACGTCCCTTCGCTCTCCCCATGGCCACGAAGATCGACCGCGGCGACCTGATAGCCGTTTCCGGCGATCTCCTCTGCCAGTTTGAGGATCGATGCATGTCGTCGGGTCCTCCAGAATCCGGGGAGGATCACGACCGCCGGGGCGCCCGGCGAGGGGTAGAGATCCCAGTGAATCAGGGCGCCGTCGAAGGAGGTCGTGACCCGACTCACTCGATGAAACCGATCGGGAGGATCGGTGTCGTTCGGGCGGATTCTTGACATTGGTTGGGACCTTTCTAAACTATACGACGGTCTGGCTGCGATCGTTCTTCCGGTCGCCCTGATCCGTCGCTTTGAGAGAGGCTCATCATCACTCTGGCAGGCTCGCTGCTAGTGGAATGAATCCCCCGCCCGGAGTCAGGTGCTCCGTGGGAGATCGGCGGGGCGTGGCCTCCTCCGATGGGAGGGCTGAACTGAAGACTTGACACGAGCGGCACCGAGCGTGAAGAGTACCGATATCGAGCCACCCCCGAAACAGTCGGAAATGGCGGTTCGGAAAACCCGAACCGGAAAATCAAATGATGTGCATGACAAGGAGATGCAAAAAATGAAAAAACTTTCAGTGTTGATGTTGATGTTGCTCGCAATGGTCGCGATTGGTGCCTGTACCGAGGAACCGGTCGATGACCCGGATGTCGTCATCGAGGAACCGATCGTGACCGACGACCCGATGACCACCGATACGATGATGACCGATACGATGATGACCGACACCACGATGACCGACACGGCATGGACCGACACGACGATGACGGACACGACGATGACGGACAACGACGGAATGTAAGTTCGGTATCCTCGAACCTTCAGTCCGAAAAGCCCCGCGATCGCGGGGCTTTTCCTTTTTCAGGATTTACTCGTCGAGGATAGAGCTCGAGGGTGCGCGCCCCGATAGACCTCGATCAGCTTCGAATCGGTCAGGTGCGTGTACTTCTGGGTAGTGGACAGAGAAGCGTGGCCCAGCAGTTCCTGAATCGCTCGAAGATCTGCGCCTGCGTTGAGCAGATGCGTCGCGAACGAATGCCGGAGCGTGTGCGGAGTCGCTCCACATCGAACCGCGGCTTTTCGAATCATCCGATCGAAAATCCGGCGAACGCTGCGTGCCGTGATTCTCGATCCACGATAGTTGACGAAGAGTGCCAGCTCGGCGGCATCCGAGACCAGCTGCCGCCGCTGATCGAGCCACGTGCCGATGGCCGCCTGCGCGGCGGTCCCGAAAGGAACGATCCGCTCCTTCATCCCCTTGCCTCGTACCTTGACCAGCCTGGCATTCAGCTCGATGTCGTCGATGTCGATCGAAACCAGCTCCGAGATCCGAAGACCGGCGCCGTACATCAGTTCGAACCAGGCCAGATCGCGCGCGCCGAGAGGCGAAGAAGGATCGGGAAGCTCGAGCAGACTCGCAATCTCGTCCGTCTGAAGAACGCTGGGAAGCGTCTTTTCGCCTTTCGGCGTCCGGACCGAACGGGCAGGGTTGCTCGCGAGGATCCCTTCCCGCTCAAGAAACCGGAAGAATGTCCGGAGTGCCGACAGCTTCCTTGCGATCGATGAGCGCGCAAGCCGGCGGCGCGACAGCCAGGCGAGCCAGGATCGGACCGCAAGCCTGTCGATTTCGGAAAGATCGATCATCTCGCGGGGCATGACGAGGTAGTCGTCGCAGAGAAATTCGAGGAACGATTCGACATCCCCCCGATATGCATCGACCGTGTTGGTCGAAACGTTTCTCTCGATCGTCAGGTAATCGAGAAAGTCACCCAGCTCACCCTTCACGTGGCCATTATGACGCCCCATCGGCATCGGAGGAAGCCGTAACGGCGTGACGGGGCAGGAAACTGGCGGCGAAAGCCTTCAAAAGCCCCCTCGGCTATGCTACGTTGCGCGAGCCCTCAGCCATGACCGGACAGGATCTGAAGAAGACGCCCCTCAACCAGACCCATCGTGACCTCGGTGCCCGGATGGTCGAGTTTGGCGGCTGGGACATGCCGGTCCAGTTCTCGGGCATCGTCGCCGAACATCACGCTGTCCGCAACGACGCGGGCCTCTTCGACGTTTCGCATATGGGCGAGATCGAGATCAGGGGTCCCGAATCGCTCGCTCTTCTGCAGAAACTGACCTGCAACGACGTCTCGAAGATGCAGGACGGACGGTGCCAGTACAACGCGCTGCTCTATCCGAACGCCGGGTTCGTCGACGACATCCTCATCTATCGCCGCTCTGCGGATGACTACTTCGTCGTCGTGAATGCGTCCAATGCCGACAAGGACTGGGAGTGGGTTCGGCAGGAAGCCGCGAACTTCGACGTCGATGCTGCGAATACCAGCGATCAGTGGGCGCAGATTGCGATCCAGGGCCCGAAGGCGGAACGAATTCTCGCGAAGACAACCGAGACCAGTCTTGTCGATCTCGGCTACTACCGCTTCACTTCGGGCGCAGTCGCCGGCGCCGAGGCGATCATCTCCCGGACCGGTTACACCGGCGAGGACGGCTTCGAGGTCTACGTGAAGCCGGAAGAAGCCCCGGCGGTTTTTCGGGAGCTCCTCGAGGCCGGGCGCGAAGATGGAATCGTCCCCGCCGGTCTCGGAGCACGCGACACTCTCAGGCTGGAAGCGAAGATGGCGTTGTACGGAAACGACATCGACGAGACCACCACGCCGCTGAACGCCGACCTCGGATGGATGGTCAAGCTCGGCAAAGGGGAGTTCCACGGCCGGGACGTGCTGGAACGGCAGACGGCGAACGGGGTCGAGCGCATTCTCGTGGGATTCGAAATGGTCGATCGCGGAATTGCACGACATGGCCATCCGATCGTCGAGAATGGTCGTGAGATCGGCATCGTGACGAGCGGATCGCATTCGCCGACTCTCGAGAAATCGATTGGTCTGGCCTACGTACCCATCGCATTGCGCCAGCCCGGAACCGAGCTCACCATCTCGATTCGTGGGAAGGACGCGAAAGCCAGGGTCGTCTCCACGCCGTTCTACAAGAGAAAGAAAGACTGAGGATCACCGAATGAGTAAGCGATTCACCAAGAGTCACGAATACATACGAATGGACGGAGACGTCGGAGTGGTCGGAATCAGTGATCACGCGCAGAAGGAGCTCGGTGACGTGATCTTCGTCGAGCTTCCCGAAGTCGGCTCGGCCGTGACCGCCGGCGAGCAGTTCGGCAGCATCGAGTCCGTCAAGGCCTTCTCCGATCTCTACTCCCCTGTTTCAGGAGAGGTCGTCGAGATCAATGGCTCGCTGGCCGACAAACCGGAGTCGGTGAATACGTCACCCTACGAAGACGGTTGGATGATCAAGGTCAGGTTGCGGGACACCGCCGAGCTCGATGCTCTGATGGATTCCGCGGCATACGACGCCTGGGTTGCTGAAGAATCCTGATCGTTTACGCGGATCGTAACGGGCGGCAATCGATCCGCTGGGGAAGCTCGGTCGCTCCCGATCTCTCAAACCGCACTGGAGAAAATCCTTGGACACGACTGCAATGAGATTCATTCCGAATTCGTCGGAGGACATTCGGGAGATGCTGAAGACGATCGGAAAGAGCTCGATCAATGAACTGTTCGAGTCGATCCCGGCCGAGCTCCGGCTCGATGCCCCGCTCGACCTGCCGCCTCCGATGTCGGAGATCGAGCTGCGGCGATGGTTTCGCGGCGTCGCGGACCGTAATCTTTCGGGCGACAAGGCGGTCTCGTTTCTGGGAGCCGGCGTCTATCACCATTACCAGCCCGCCTGCGTCGATCAGCTTCTTCTGCGGGGAGAGTTTCTGACGGCGTATACGCCCTATCAGCCCGAGATCTCTCAGGGAACTCTGCAGACGATCTTCGAATATCAGACGCATCAGTCCCTCCTGACGGGGCTCGAGGTCGCCAATGCTTCGCTTTACGACGGCTCGACTGCCTTCGTGGAGGCAGTTCTGATGACCTCGCGCGTTCGGAGAAACACGTCAAAGGTGATCGTGAGCCGCGGCGTGCATCCGGAGTACGTCGAGACCCTGCGAACGTACGTGCAGAATCTCGACATCGAGGTCGTGATGGCCGATCTGGACGATGAAGGGAGAACGAGCCTCGAATCAATCGCCGCCCATCTCGACGAAGCTGTCTTCGCGGTCGCAGTGCAGAGTCCGAACTTCTTCGGGGTGGTGGAGGATTACGATGCTGTCCGGCAGGCGACCGAGCAACAGGAGGGTCTGATCCGAATCGCCGTGATCGCCGAGGCTTCCTCCCTCGGGATTCTGTCGCCGCCGGGCGCGCATGGATTTCAGATCGCCTGTGGCGAAGGACAGGCCTGGGGGATCGCCCCGCAGTTCGGCGGCCCGTTCGTCGGCTTCCTCGTGGCCGCGGACGAGCTCAAACGTCACATGCCCGGACGCCTCGTCGGAGAGACCGTCGACGTCGATGGAAGGCGTGCCTGGGTGCTCACCCTCGCCAGCCGTGAACAACACATCCGAAGAGGCAAAGCCACATCCAACATATGTACGAATCAGGCGCTGATCGCGCTCGCAGCGAACATCTATCTTTCGCTGATGGGGAAGGACGGGCTCCGGGAAGTGGCCATGCAGTGTCTTGGCAAAGCGGCATACCTCCGGAGACGGCTCGAGCGAATCGAAGGCGTCGAGATGCCCTATTCGTCCCCGATCTACAACGAGATCTTCGTCCGAACCTCGAAGAACGCTGACTCACTGATGGAAGCGATGGAGAAGCGGGGCATTCTTGGTGGCGTTCCACTCGCTCGCTACTTCGACGAAGAGAAGAACGGTTTTCTCGTCGCGGTCACCGAACTGCACACCAGAGCGGATCTCGATCGTTACGCGGACGAGCTCGAGGCTCTGGTCGGAGGTGCGGAGTGAGTGAAAATCGGATCGAAGAGACCGTGCGGGGAGCAGGGATGGCGCGGGCCGAGAAGTCGAGCGTGACGCAGGGACTGACGCGAGAGTCGCTGATCTTCCAGCATTCCCGGACAGGACGGAGGGGCTACCGGCTGCCGGAGATGGACGTCGAAGAGGCGAATCTCGACGAGATTCTTCCCGCGGGTCTGCGACGTGAGTCGATCGAGGGGGAGTGCGAGGTGTCGGAGGTCGATGTGATCCGGCATTTCACGCGTCTCTCGAAATTGAACGTTTCGATCGACGGCGGTCTCTACCCTCTGGGAAGCTGCACGATGAAACACAACCCGCGGATCAATGAAGAGATGGCTCGGATTCCCGGGCTGGCCCTGACGCATCCACTCCAGGCGGAGCGGCAGGTGCAGGGCTCGCTCGAGATTCTCTGGACGCTCGAGCAATCGCTTCGTGAGATCTTCGGGCTGCCGAAGGTCACTCTGCAGCCGGTTGCCGGTGCGCATGGCGAGCTGACCGGAATTCTGATGATTCACAAGGCTCTCGAGAAGAGCGGCAACCCGCGCAAGTACATTCTGATCCCCGATTCGGCGCACGGAACCAACCCCGCTTCGGCTGCATTTGCCGGCTACGACGTCCGGGAGCTGAAGTCGAACTCGCGCGGAACTCTCGATCTCGATCTTCTCGAAAAAGAGGTTGACGAGGACGTCGCCGCCCTGATGATCACCGTTCCGAACACGCTCGGCGTATTCGAGTCCGGCATCCGGGAGATCGCCGACATCCTCCACCGCAAGGGTGCGTATCTCTACTGCGACGGAGCGAACCTCAACTCGTTCGTCGGGATCGCCCGGCCCGGCGAGATGGGGATCGACGTCATCCACTCGAATCTGCACAAGACCTTTTCGACGCCGCACGGTGGAGGAGGACCCGGAGCCGGGCCGGTCGGCGTGGCGGAAAGTCTCATTCCGTATCTTCCGACGCCTACCGTGGAACGTCGCGACGACGGAACTTTCTGGCTCGACGCGGACCGGCCGGAGTCGATCGGCCGGATGCGAGCCTTCTATGGAAATTTCGGAGTGCTCGTCCGCGCGCTCGCCTACATCCGGACCATGGGGGATTCCGGGCTCCGGAGGGTTGCCGAGATCGCGGTACTGAACGCGAACTATATCCGGGCACGACTGAGGGATAGCTATCACCTTCCGTACGACGCCCCCTCTCTGCACGAGGTCGTCTTCAGCGACAAGTGGCAGTCGAAGCATGACGTTCACACGCTCGACATCGCCAAGCGTCTGATGGACTTCGGCTTTCATCCGCCGACGATCTACTTTCCTCTGATCGTTTCCGGTGCGCTCATGATCGAGCCCACCGAGACCGAGCCGAAAGAAGAGCTCGATGCGTTCTGCGATGCGATGATCGCCATCGCGAAGGAATGTGAGGAGAATCCGGAGCTCGTGAAGACGGCGCCGCACACGACGCCCGTGCGGAGGCTCGACGAAGCCCGGGCCGCACGACAGCCGATTCTCAGCTGGCAGAATCCGGTGTGAACTTCTCAGTCGCACCGAGGTATGATTCTCGTGTGGCTGAAGATCTGTATGGCACACTCATCCGTTTTCATGGGGAGGTGATGCTCCCCGACCTCACTGAAGCGGTGAGCGAATCGGAAAAGCGGATCCGGGATCAGATGCCCGATCTGTTCGACGGCGTGTTCCAGAGAATGGACCGGCTGGAGATGGAGTATCACGCGCTGAGCAGTGCCGTTGGTCGTATCGAACGCCGGATGGGCTCGCCCGACGCCGAGCTGGAGGAGTCGTCCATCCAGGAGCAGATTCGCGTTCTCAGACAAAGATTCGAAGTTTTGCAGCGTCGGCTCGATGAGCTCGAGTCCACTCGTTGATGGGTCGCCGTCGATTCATGCTTCCGAAGATGGGATCGTCCTGATCTCCTGCCTGGCTTCTCGTGCGATAGAGTTGCGCGACGACGAACCGAGGAGAGGACCGGATGAAAAAAGTAGCGGTGATCGGCGGCGGAACGATGGGGAACGGCATCGCCCACGTCTCGGCGCAGAGCGGTTTCGAGACAGTGCTGATCGACGTGTCCGACGAGAGAATCGATCTCGCCCGGAACACGATTGCGAAGAACCTCCAGCGCGGAGTCGACAAGGGAAAGATCACCGGGGAGGAAAAGGGAGAGATCCTGGGACGGATCGCCATGTCGACCGAGACGGAAGCCGCGCGCGACGCCGAGATCGTGATCGAAGCGGTCGTCGAAAATCTCGAGACGAAGCAGCAGCTCTTTCGAACCCTGGACGAGATCACGGACCCTTCGACGATTCTCGCCTCGAACACGTCGTCGATCTCGATCACGAAGCTCGCGGCCGCGACATCCCGGCCCGACAAGGTCATCGGAATGCACTTCATGAATCCCGTGCCGGTCATGAAGCTCGTCGAGGTCATTCGCGGAATCGCGACCTCCGACGAGACATACGGCCGTGTCGTTCGGATGTCCGAGACGATGGGAAAGACCGCGCTCGAGGTGAACGACTCCCCCGGGTTCGTCTCCAACCGCGTGCTGATGCCGATGATCAACGAGGCGATCTTCGCTCTGTACGAGGGGGTTGCATCGGAGGAAGCGATCGACGGCGTGATGAAGCTCGGGATGAATCATCCGATGGGTCCGCTCGTTCTGGCCGACTTCATCGGTCTCGACGTTTGTCTTGCCATCATGCGCGTTCTCGAGGAGGGATTCGGTGATCCGAAATACCGACCGTGCCCCTTGCTCGTCAAAATGGTGGATGCAGGATGGCTCGGCCGAAAGAGCGGCCGAGGCTTTTACGACTACCGAAACGATGCTGGTTGACATAAACTCGGGGCAGGTCGAGTTGACGTGCCCGAGAGGAACGATTAACGAATGCTTTGTCAGACCTGTGGTGCGCTGAACCACGAAGAGCGGGAGTACTGCTTCCGCTGCCAGAACAAACTGCTCGTTCTGTCTGGTATCGGCGCGTTCGATGCGGATTTCGACGCCGAGTACGACGACCCGGAGGAAGTCTCGTTCGATGAGCATCTTCTCGAGCGTGTCTCGGCTCTCGAAGAGGTCGTGCGGAGATCCGCCGAGACCCTCAAGGCCCTCCTCGGTGAAGTGCGGCAGCAGGAACGATCGATATTCGTCAACCAGACCGGACTCCTCTCGCTCAAGGAGATCCTGGAACGCCGGAGCGTCGTACCTCCAGAAGAGCTCATCGACATCTGGGAATCGAAGATGGGCGAGCAGATGCTGGCGCTCGAAAAGAAGGAGCGCTTCGTCGAGCGACGCGACCGGATCGTCTCTCTGTTTCGTGGTACGCGGAGCGACCGCTTCGGCGAGCTGATCAACGAGGTGGAACAGGCGATCGAATCGTTCGATCAGAAGCGCGCGATGAAGCTGCTGGAAGACGCCTTCAAGCTCGACCGTCAGAACCATGAATTGAGCTTTTTCATCGGTGAAACGTACTTTAATGACAACGATCTGGATCGCTCGCGGATCTTTCTGGAGCGAACCCTCGAGGTGCAGCCGCACCATTTCGATGCGGCCGTCCTCTACGGAGTCCTCCTACGCGAGCAGAACGACCTGACGGGAGCCGAGCAATGGCTCCGGCACTCGCTTCAGATCTCCCAGGACTCCTTCCTGCCGTACTTTTCGCTCGGAGCGATCTACGCGCTGCAGGGCAAATACATCCGTGCGCAGAAGTTTCTGGAGCACGCGATCGAGCTCGAGCCGATCCCGCAGGCGCACTACCTTCTCGGGACGATCCTGTACGAGAAGGGACAGCTCGAGAAGGCGATCAAGGCGCTTCAGACCGCGCTGAGGATCGACCCGGAGTACGAAGAGGCGATCTATTCGCTCGGGCTCTGCTATCTCGATCGCAACTGGCACCGGAAGGCGATGCGATGTTTCGAGAGTGCCCTCGAGCTCAATCCCAACAAGATGGAGTACCAGCACGCGGTTCGTCTCTATCAGGATCACGTCGAGGGACGCCACGACGCGCATCGGTCTCCGGAGTCCGATTCGTTCGGCAAGGCGGAGCAGCTGGCCAACGACCGGAACTACGAGGATGCTCTCGAGGAGTACCGGCGTGCCGCGAAGGCGGATCCGGACAACCCTCGTGTACTTCTTCCGTACGCACTTCTCTGTTCGCATCTCGACGAGAATGCGGAAGCGATCGCGGTTGCGACCCGCATCCTCGCGCAGAAGCCCTCGGAGATGGTCGCGGCGGCGGCTTACACGACCATGGTCGAGGCTCTTCGTTCCGAAGGAAAGTACAAGGAGGGCAACCGGCTCCTCGAGGAGATGTTGTCGAGTGCGAGCTCCAACTACGCCCGTTCGATCGCCTACTACGAAAAGGCTTACAACCTGGCCGAGATGGGCGAGAACCTCGATGATGCTTTGGAAAGCGCGCAACTGTCGCTCAAGTTCTCGCCGCGTGAGCTCAGGCAGTTTCCGCTCGCGGCGCTCGGGTGGGTCTACTTCAAGCGGCACGAATACGACTCGGCGATCGACTATCTGTCGAAGTCGAATGAGATCGGCGCGACGCCGACGCATCTGATGCATCTCGGGATGGCGCTGCTCGAGGCGGGAAAGAAGGAACAGGCCCGGGCCGTGTTCCGACGTGCGAAGAAGTTCGAGGGGGAAGGTGCCGGACTCGAGGAGAAGATTCTCGATCAGATGAGGACCACGACCCGGTTGATCGATCGGATGATCTCGAGGCGACCCCGCGCACGAGCGGTGAAGTGACGACAGTCGTCACGGTAGTTCCGGCCCGCTGACAGCTCCGTACTGAAGGCCGCTTAAAGAGAAGGGCGAAGGCCGCCATGAGAGCCGCACCACGCAACTCACCCCTGCGCGAGAGGGCGCAGACGCTGCTCGATC
This sequence comes from Acidobacteriota bacterium, assembly GCA_019347945.1. Taxonomy (NCBI): domain Bacteria; kingdom Pseudomonadati; phylum Acidobacteriota; species Acidobacteriota bacterium. The sequence goes on from JAHWKK010000001.1 coordinate 169,584, forward strand.
AGCTGTAGCAGGCGCGTCCGGGCAGGCTTCCGGAGCCGTTCAGGAATCATGTCGGTGCGAACCGCGGTTCGTCTGAAGGACCCCGCCGGTCCTGCGTCGAACGCCGCCACCGTTCGGCCGGCCCCTTCCGATGATCGACACCTCGAGCCTGAACGAACGCCAGAAAGAGGCCGTGCTGCACGGTGACGGCCCCCTCCTCGTCCTGGCCGGGGCCGGATCCGGCAAGACCCGCGTCATCACCTACCGGATCGCCCATCTGATCGACTCGGAACGAGCCCGGCCCGGTGAGATCGCCGCGGTGACCTTCACGAACAAGGCGGCTGCCGAGATGTATCGGCGAATCAGTTCGCTCCTCGGCTCCTCGGTCCACGGCCGGCCCACGATCGCAACGTTTCATTCGCTGTCGCTGCGTGTGCTTCGGGAGTTCGCCGACCGGATCGGTTACACGAAGTCGTTCGCGGTTTACGACAGCCCGGATCAGCTCGCGCTCATCAAACGCGTCCAGCGAAAGCTGGAGATGGACGAGACCGCGTTCCCCCCACGAAGGCTCCGGAATGCGATCTCGGATGCGAAGGGAAAACTGATCTCGGTGGATGAATTCACCGCAAGTAATACCGACTTCTACGGATCGAGGCTCGCTCGCGTATACGGCGAGTATCAGAAGACGCTTCGCGAGCTGGACGGGATGGACTTCGATGACCTCATCGTCAATCACGTCCGACTCCTGCGGGAGAACGAAGATGTCCGGGCGCACCTCCATGAGCGGTGGAAGTACCTTCTCATCGACGAGTATCAGGACACCAACCACATGCAGTACGTACTTGTGCGGGAGCTCGCCGGCCAACGACAGAATGTCACGGCGGTCGGGGACGAGGACCAGTCGATTTACAAGTTCCGGGGAGCTGACATCGACAATATCCTCAACTTCGAGCGTGACTTCGAAGGTGCGGAGGTCATCAAGCTCGAACAGAATTACCGCTCGACCGGAAACATCCTGGCCGCGGCGAGCGCAGTCGTATCGCACAACGTCCGTCGAAAGGGAAAAACGCTCTTCACCGACGCCGCTGCAGGAGATCCTGTGCGAGTGGTCGCGCATCCGCGAGATCGGGACGAAGCGGAGTTCGTGATCTCGAACGTACGCGAGCTCCGGGAAACGGTCCCTCTGAACGAGATTGCGATCCTTTTTCGCACCAACGCCCAGTCGCGCTCGTTCGAGGAGGAGCTCCGGTCTGCCAACATTCCTTATGTCGTCGTGGGGGGCACGAAGTTCTACGAGCGCGCCGAGATCAAGGATGCGCTGGCGTTCGCTCGGGCAGCGATCCGTCATCAGGACGCTCATTCGATCGAGCGGGTGATCAATGTTCCCGCTCGAGGGATCGGAGCGGCGACGATCGAGCGGCTGCGAGCGGCTGCGGAACAGACGGGAGGAACGCTTTGGGATTCGATCGTGGCGCCACCGGAGGATCTCGGGACGCGCGCACGGAAGGCCGTGGCGGAGTTTCGCGCCATCCTCGTCGATCTGGCGAAAGCCGCCGAGGAATCGAACGTGCCGGAGTTCTTCGAGACTCTGCTCCAGCGCACCGGATACAGGCAGCTCTACGTCAACTCGCGCGATCCTCAGGACGATGCCCGAATCGAGAATCTCGACGAGCTCGTCAGTTCCACCAAGGAGTTTCAGGAGGAAAATCCCGATGCGACGGTCAGGGATTACCTCGATGCAATCTCACTGATCGCCGATGTCGACGAGTGGGACGACAAGTCCGGATCGCTGACTCTGATGACGCTTCATTCCGCCAAGGGGCTCGAGTTTCGGGTCGTGTTTCTGACGGGTCTGGAGGATGGTCTTCTTCCGCACGTCCAGTCGAGCGACGACGTCGAGGAAGAGCGGAGGCTCTGCTATGTCGGAATGACCCGGGCGAGGGAGCAGCTCTACCTCACCCACGCCGGGGAGCGGAGAGTGCATGGAACCTTCCGCCAGCAGGAGGAGTCGCCCTTCCTCCTGGAAATCCCCGACGACTGTCTCGAGCGCTCCGGTACGCTGAGCCACGGCCATGGAGGAGCGCGCTCGCGATTCGAACCGGTCAGAGAACGGAGAGAGGCGTCGGGAACGGCCTCGTCGATCGGAAGTTTTTTCAACGCGCCGGTCCGGTTCGATTCCTCGGCGCTGCGCACGAAAACCGCGCGCGACGGCGGAGCGGATGATAAGCTGGAGCGCGGGGCACGAGTCCGTCACGAGCAATTCGGTGACGGCGTCATTCTCCAGAAGGAAGGGTCGGGCGACGCGACCCGACTCACGGTTTACTTCGACCGGGTGGGCCGAAAGAAATTTGTTGCCCGCTTTGCCAACTTGACGAAGATATAGATTCCCGTTGCGGGAATCGTGGAGGAGACTATGGGACCGTTGGGATTCCCGGAGTTGATCATCATCTTTCTCATCATTGTCGTCATCTTCGGCGCATCGAAGCTCCCTCAGCTGGGTCGTGGGATGGGTGAGGGGATCTCGAATTTTCGTGAGGGACTCAAAGGAAAGCAGGACGAGGAGGACAAGCGGTCCTGAGCGCCAGAGATCGACGCTGATCGATGACCGTTTCACCCCCCGCGTATCAGACCCGGCTCTCGAAGGAGCCGCTGGCTGAAATCCTTGCCCGGCTCGCCTTTCACAAAGTGGCGGCATCGGTCCGCTGCCGCGAGCAATCCCGCACACGCAACCTGTTCGTGAGCGACGCCCGGCTCGACTTCGCCTGCACCTCGGATGACCCGATCGGCGCGTTCGGACAGTTGATCGTCGAGCGGGGCCTCGCGACCTTCGGTGATTTCGATCTGGCTCGTTCGCGAACCCTGCAGACCCGCAACATGATCGCCTCCGATCTGGTCTCCACCGGGAAGGTCGATGAATCGAAGCTCAACGGCCTGGTGGGAGATCATGCGAAAACGCTGATCTCCGAGATCTTCGGATGGACCGACGGAGTCGTCGAGGTCCGCCCCGGCAGAACACTTCTCCCCATTCGCCTCGGAATCCCGATCGTCCGCGTGGTCCTCGACGGAGTGAGGCGGTACGGCGATCCCAAACTCCTGACCTCCCGTATCGGACCACGAACGACGATCCTGAAACGGAGCGAAGGTTCTTCGGACGACCTCACCGCAGGAGAAAAGGAACTTCTGGCCTTCATCGACGGGCGACGATCGCTGGAGGAGGTCGTCCGTCATCCCTCCCATCCGCCTCAGGAGAATGTCCGGATCATTTACGGGTTTCATGAGCTCGACCTGGTTGCGCCGAAGGAATCGGGCGTGCGGGTGAAAGTGAAGCTGAAAGAGTGACGGCCGGCCGGCGTTATCTCGTGACTGGCGCTGGTGGAATGGTCGGGAGCGCGCTCTGTGAGGCGCTTCGCGGTAACGGAGTCGATCTGATCGCCGTCGGACACTCCGAGCTCGACGTGGCAAACAGAGAGGATGTCGTCGATCTGCTCGGAATGGTGCGCCCAGACGTTGTGATCAACTGTGCCGCATACACCAACGTCGATGGATGCGAGGACAACCGGGAGCTCGCCATGAGTGTCAATGCGGATGCGGTCCGAACTCTGGCCGAGGAGACGAGCCGGTGGAACGGTCTGCTCGTCCAGCTCTCGACAGACTTCGTTTTCGACGGCCGCTCCGGGGCACCTTACGAGTTCACCGATACGCCGTCTCCGCTGTCGGTCTACGGGGAGTCGAAGCTGAAGGGGGAGCGAGCTGCGGCCGAGGCGGACCGGCATCTCATCCTACGGACCTCCTGGGTCTTCGGCAGAGGAGGACGAAATTTCGTCGAAGCGATCATCGGGCAGCTCGAGTCGGGAAAAGACGAGCTTCGCGTCGTCGATGATCAGCGAGGGCGGCCGACCTGGGTGCCTCATCTGGTCGAAGCGACCACAGCACTGATCGAGGCGACGCTCGGGGATCCGTCAATTTCCGGCACCTTTCACTACGCGGATGCTCCGGCGTGCTCGTGGTACGAGTTTGCCGAGGCGATCGTGAGCGAGCTCGAAGCAAGAGGCGAGCTGGAGAGAGAGATCGATCTCTTACCCGTGAGCAGTCAGGCCTTCCCGAGGCCCGCCCGGCGCCCGAAGTCCTCGGTTTTGTCGACCGCGAGATGGGAAGAGATCACTGGTCGAGCTCCCGAGTCGTGGCGCGTCGGGCTCGCGAATTATCTCGAACAGAGAAAGACGCCCTGAAACAAAAGGAGAGGCGAAAAAGCCTCTCCCCAGTTCAAAACCGCCGATCTCGAATCAGTTCTCGACGGTCTTGCCGATTTCGATCTTCCGAGGTTTCGCTTCTTCCTTCTTCGGAAGAGCGACCTCGAGAACGCCGTCCTCGTAGGACGCCGAGATCCTCTCGGAGTCGACGGACCGCGGAAGAGTGAACGAGCGGACGAAGCGTCCATACGAGCGCTCGACCCGGTGATAGTTGCGCTCTTTGGTCTCGTCCTCGAACTCGCGCGTCCCCTCGAGAGTGAGAACGCCGTTCTCGAACGAGATGTTGATGTCCTCTTTCCGGATCCCGGGCAGCTCGGCCCGGACGACGATGGTGTCGTTCTCCTCCATGATATCTACGGCCGGGGCCCAGCCGTTCTGGGGGACCGAGTCGTCGTCGAAGCGGCCTGCGGTCTCGAACAGCCGGCTGAGATCGCGCTGGATCTGGTTGAAAGGAAATGATCTTCGTACCTGAATCGCCATCATAGCCTCCTTTTTGGTCGATAGATTTTAGTGCTACTCATATATATTTATCGCTCTCGGGAGGAGAATTATTCCAGAATATGATGGTAAGACGCTAAGGTTTTGTACCCGAGGGGGTTCGATTGGCCGGCCGGCGATGGTACTCGAGGAGGAAGCCGTTGAAGGGCGTACGACCCCAGAGCGGCTCCAGGTACCGGTCGAACCGCTCGGCGGGGAAGCAGGCATCGATCGTCTCGAGCGTCGGGACGTTGATCGTGCTCATAAGGTTCCATCCGGTGGTCCGGGCGAAGACCTCTCCGAGCCAGGTCACGCGGGAGCGCCAGCCGCGGTCGGCGAGGGTCTGTCTGAGAATGACTCGGGACCCTTCGGTCAGCCGCTCGCCGATCGAGCTCAGCAGGCTCTGCTGGAGATCATCGTCGAGGTAGTGGATGACGTCGATCAGCGCGACATGGCCGGGGATCTGGTCGAGCTCGGTGAGAAAGCGCGATTCGAAGGTCAGACCGGTGTAATTGGCCTCGGCCACCCGACGAGCAGCATCGATCTTGTCGCCGTCTCGATCGAGACCTGTGATCGGCGAATCGATGCCCGACTCCCGCAGGTAGAACTCGAGTACTCCGAGGCCACAACCGAGATCGAGCAGGGGCCGGTCCATCTGCTCGAGTCTTTGTGCGACTGCGGCATAGACGGGGTCGATGCGGATCTTCCAGTACACGTAGTTCGAGAGCCAGCGACCCTCGTAAAGGGCGGAGATTTTCGAGGCCATCGAGCGGGCGTGCGTCAAATCTCTCAGATCATCCTCTGACCGGGGCTGAAAAATCCATCATCAATCAGACCGTTGCCAGGGCTTTGTTATTGATGTTGCGCCCATACCGGCGCTTGTGCTCCAGCTTCCGCTCGAGCGAAGTGATGACCGGCTCGCAGAAGTCCACTCCGAAAAGAACCTCGGCGCTGCCGAGTCCCCCGGGGCTGAAGACGTTCACCTCCATCAGCTTGTCGCCCACCATGTCGAGACCGACGAACCAGAGTCCGTCGTGAATCAGCTTCGGTCGGACTGCATCGACCAGCGCGAGCATTTCATCGGTGACCTCGACTTTGGCCACGCTTCCCCCCGCCGTAATGTTGCTTCTAATGTCTCCGCTCTTGTTGACTCGCCTGAAAGCAGCGTACTCACCGCTCTTTGACAGCAGCGGCTGGCCGTTCATGACGAAGAGTCTGACGTCTCCCTTTCTCGCCTCGGCGAGGTACTCCTGGACCACGACGTAGCCATCACGGCTGATCGCCTCGATCATCTGGTTCAGATTCGACGGATCATCGTCGCGAACCAGGAACACGCCAGTTCCGCCGGAACCCTGAAGCGGCTTAATCACCGCATCCCCGTCGAGCGCGCGGATGAAACTCTTGATTCCCTTCGGATCTCTCGAGATCAATGTTCGCGGCCGCACCTCCTCCGGGAAGTGCTGGAAGTAGGTTTTGTTGAGCGCGTTCGCGAGTGAGAAGGGGTCGTTGAGAACGATGACGCCGCGGCGGACCGCGAGTTGTGCGAAGAGAAGGGGGCTCAGCTGGGCCCACGGCCGTTCGACGCTGTCGGCGGCGGGGTCGTTTCTGAGGAGGACCACATCGAAGTCGTCGAGGCTCACGTCCTCTTCGATGGCCGAGTCTCCTCTGAGAATCTCGAGGTACTTTTCCCCCGAGGTTGCTTTACTTCTCTTGGGGAGACTGCGTGCTGAAGCGTGAACGATGCCGTCTTCGGACTGAAAGAATGAATCGACTTCGATCGTCCAGACTTCGTGGCCCATCTTACGGGCGACGACCGAAAGTCTGGTCGTCGTGTAGACGGCGAGCTCGCTCTCGATCGAGTTGACGACGAGTGCCAGTCTCATGCGGCATTACTCCTGAGATCGAGCACGGTACGACCGTGTCGCAACGCTTCGATCTTGGTTTTCGATTCGGGAAAGTCGAGATAGCGGGGACGAAGAGGTGGCGGTACGAGAATCTCCCGGCGCAGCAGCTCGCGGACGACCGGGATGTGCGATTCGGTGATCTTTCCCATGTAGAGGATCTCCATGTCACCGCCGTCGGCGAGGTAGTCGAGCAGATTGCGCAGTCCCCGGAGATAGATGGCATCCTTGGTCAGGCCGCCACCGCGCCAGACTCGAACGACGATTCCGAAAGCCTGACGGGGGGTGAAGCGGTGCTGATCGACGAGCTCATGGAAGGCATCATCGAAGGCGACTTCCTCGGTCCGCCTGCTGACTGCGATCACCCGGCCGGCCAGGAGCCGCAGCCGGGCGTCGCTGAGCTGGCCGACGAGATACTCCGCGAGAACGGCGAGGCCCTCCTGAAGCTCGTCGTACCCCGCCAGCCCCGTGTAAAGCTGCTCGAGCCGCTGGCTCTTTCCGTTCAGCCACGTGACGATGTGGGTTCCGACCTCGTGATGAAGCAGGGCATCGAGCCGGCTCCGCGGAATGGAGAGCGTCGAGGGGATGCAGAGGGTGCCGTTGGTGACCATCAGGCTCGTGATCTCGGGAAGCACTTCGACTCCCGCCTCGACCCCGGGCAACTGATCCCTGTAATGATCGAGCTCCTCGCGGGCCAGTCGCTCGAAAGCACCCGCGTCGATTCGATCCTCAGTCGGGGTTTTCGACGTCGGAGGATCGACCGTGGAAAGAATCTCGCCGGCCAGCTCCGCGAGCTCCTGCTCGACCGGACCGTAGAGCTGCAGACTGTTGTAGATGAATCGGTCGGTGTTCCTCTCCTCGAGCATCGTCAGCATGCGGGCGAGCTCGGCGCGCTTTTCACGAAAAAGATGGCAGAGTGTCGGATCCTCCACCTCGTCGATCGGAATCCGATAGAGGTCCCCCTTGGCAATTTCGGGATCGATGGTGAGCCGGCGGTATTCGAAGCGCGGCTCTCCTCGAAACCCGCTCTCCTGAAACTCTCTCCATGCCTGCTGCTGGTTGACGGGAGTCACGTCGAGAAGAAACCCGAAGCTGTCGGCGATGCGCGTGAGCTCACGATCGACGACCCAGTCGGAATCGATGACCTCATGCCTTCCGAGCGATTCGAAGTGCGCAGGCTGACAGTGGGTATTGCTGCGACAGAATGAAAATGCGGTTCTCTGAAGCGCGCGTGAAAGTTGCCGGCGGAGCTCCTGGAGTACGATCGGAAATGGCTGTCCCGTGGCGGGATTCACGTGGACCGGAGTGATCTCGAGTGCGATATGGATCGAGCTCGGCATCGTTTCGAGCGGTGGCGGCTCGGTGTCGATGATCTCGATGACCGCGTTTTCGTCGAAAAGCCGGATCGGTTCCAGGCTCTCGGCGAGAACCCTCGCGATCGGTTGTGGGGCTTCGCCGGCACATATCCGAAACGATGGCCGTGGGACTGACCGCCCCTCGGTCTTCGGAACGTCGCGGAGCACGCCGTTCACAATTTCGATGATCAGTAGTGGGTCGGGCAGGATTGCCGACTCGATGGTCCCGATGAGAGATTCGGCGACCGAGCCCTCTGCCGGCGCCACCAGGCACGAAGACTCGGTGAGTACGAAAAGCTCGCTCTCCCAGCTCCTCTGGTCCTCGGGAGGTCGGTAGAAAAAGAGAAACGGCAGCTGCCGCTCGAAATAGAGCCAGCCCCATTCGGGAAGACCGAGTCTGACCGTCCGGCCGTCCCGAATCGAATTCGTGACTTCGTTGAGCTCTTCGGCCGAGACCGATTCGAGCTGGCGTTCGGCAACGATCATCGAAGCACCGCTTCCAGAAGTTCGACCAGGCCGCGCGTCATCTCCTCATATGCCTGAATGATTCCCTGGTCGGGCTCGCCGGTCCACTCGTTCATGAATGTCTTCTTGAGCTCGACGGCGATGGAGCAACCCGAATTCGGAAAAGAGCGATGAATCCAGCGAGGGAGCTCACCACCCCGGAACCGCACATTCTCCCGGACGTCGAGCTTCCGTCCGGCCCGGTCGAAACGTCGCATTTCCCTCATCACACCGTCGACGATACTGGTCCAGCGATCCCGTTCCATCGACCCGGTCCCGATGTTGATGTCGGGATTGTCGTTCTGGGCTTCAGGCTGCGCGTCGGGTCCCAGGCGGCGGTAGTTGTAAGAGTGAATGTCGAGCAAAGCGAACTTTCCGTGCGTCTCGACCTTCGCTTCGAGAATTTCCTCGAGCTCGCGATAGAACTCGTCGTACATCCAAAGGGATCGGGCGATGACTTCTGTCGATGGTTCGGTCCTCCAGAGATCGAGTCCCCATGCATCATCCGGCTCGCGGTAGACCGCCTTCGCGCGTGGACGGTTCAGGTCGACTTCGAATCTGGAGGTTTCCACGATCAGGTGGGTCGGAGCCCGCGCCGCCCAGCGGCCTGTAAAAGGATCCTCTTCACGCAGCCTCGCTCCGTCGTCGAGCTTTGTCAGTGCGAGAAGCTCATCGCGGATATGGTGGCCGTGATGGATTGCGGTCGCGATGACGGGCCCGTTGCCGATGGTCGTGGTCCAGCCTTCTGACACAGGGGTGCCTGTCGCGAGAACTGTGCCGGGCGACGTTTCTGATCCATCGATTCTCGGCTAGGGGTGGCGAACGCCGCGACGTCTGGGAGGCGACTGGGGAGAATCGTCTTCCGCGGGGGCGAATCCGATCAGCGCCCGATGGACGTTCCCCCACGGCTGCTCGGGGCGGCGCGTCGATTGCCAGACTACCCAGGGAGCGAGTGGATCGATGAACGAGATCCGATCGCAATCGATGTCGAGTCTCTCGAATTCAGCGGGCCCGAGCGGCTGGCCCTCGAGGCCAAGCTCGACGCGGCCAGCCTCGCACGGAGCTCCGCGGCTCAGCCAGCCGAGGTGCCAGCCGCTGCCGGACGGTTCCACGCTGACCGGCTCCTCGGCCATGAAGGCTGCCGTCACCACGCTGCCGCCCACGACCGAGGCGTTCGGGTCGACGACGAGCGAGCGAACGCGAGCACTCGAATCGACCCATGCGATCAATCCCAGATCACCGCGTCGCGAAAGGACGGGGTTCTCGAGGCCCATCGATGCGTCTGCCAGAAGGCGGCGCCTCGTGATCACCTGAAGAGAGGCGTCGTAGACATCGGCCGTCCTGGCTCCCTCAGGGTCTCCGGAGATCACGATCAGGCGATCGTCGAAGACCAGGAGGCCCTCGGAATCGCTCGCGCGCTCGGGAGTATTTGCCTGGAATTTGATCGCGAGCGAGTCATGATCGAGAAGCAGGAGTCTGCCGGTCGGCGAGCCCGCCGTGAACTGGAGCCTCAGCAACAGGCCGGCAGGGCCGGACGCCATCTGGGTCAGCGAGAGTGGACCGGGAATCTCGAGCGTGGCCTGGCTGACCGGAACGGGAAAGAGGGCGAGCGTGTCCAGACGCCAGATCCGGATCTCGAGCGTACAGCCGGTCGCGATGCAGCGCTGATTGGCTCCTGCGATGTAGATGTCGGTTCCGTGGCGCGCGAGACGTATCTCGCTGAACGGATTCATGGAGATCACGACGGGAGCGGGGAGAATGAGACCCTCGTGAGTTGCGAGGTTTGCCCTGATCCGTCCGTCTTCGGTCCAGAGAAGCAGCTTCGTTTCGGCGTCCCATTCCTCGATCCAGGGAAGCGCAAACGTGTTCGCTGCCCGATTCGAGAGCGTTGCTTCAATTTCGAAGTTTCGGCCGTCGAGCCTGAGAATCTGGATGCCTGTTCTCTCGGTAGTCGTCAGGGTCCAGACCTTCGAATCGCGGACGAAGATCGCGCCTGACCCGAGACCGAAGAGCGAATGTTCTACTCCCATGACGGTTCCGTCCAACGACAGTCGATGGGTCTCCGTAGCGTACGGCGAGGAATCGAATTGCCCGCAGGAGAGAATGGTGGTGCTCGCCATGAGGTCAGCCGAGATGGCGGAGCAACGCTGCTCGAGTGAGAGCGGGGGGCCGATCAGGTCGGAAGATCCGTCGAATCTGACGACCGCCTGACGGACGCTCTGAGTGTGATCGAACCGGTCCTCCAACAGCACTGCGAGCACGAGTTTTTCGTCCTTCCACACCATCGAGGTGTCGCGGACTTCCGCGCCTGCGGGAATCGGCATGAGCGTCCGGGAGTCCACGATCTGGTTTCCGACGATGCGGCTGAGACGGACCTCGGAGTCTGTCTGCATGGCGAGCGCCACGGTGTCTCCGCTCAGTGACGCGGCAGCGAGCAGGCGCGCATTGGAGGCGACCACGGAGGGGGATCCGATCGGCTGGCCGTCGGGCGTGAGAAAAACTCCTTCGATCCGATTTTGAATCTCCGAGCCGATCTGCTGTCGTCTGGTCCAGAAAACGCGCCACTGATGGCCCAGTCCGACCGCGTCGATCGAGGTAAGGACCGAATCACCGATCGTCACCTCGCCTGCAGCGATGACCGGGTCCGAAAAGGGGAGCCCTTCCGAGTCGTAAATCTGTACGCGAACATCCTCGCCACTCCACGCGATCAGAAACGAAGTGCCATTGGATGCGGCCGCTTCGAGCGATCCGGTTCCGACGTATTCGCGCGCCTGACGCAGCGGGATGCCATTGAACGCGACCGCGCGGCGATAGATGTCGTGGAGATCACCCTCCGGTCCGTCAGCCCAGACCGCCAGCATACCGTCGGAACCGCCGACGAGGGCCACCGGCCTTCCACCGTCGACGCCGGCACCCATCGGTGAAGGATCGATCAGCGGACCGTAGAGAGTGAATCCGGCTGCGGTGGTGGCGACCAGGATGAAGATCGTCAGGACACGTTTCACTGACCTCCACGATACGGCATGCGAACGCGTGCGTCCACAGGTTTCGGAACCCCAGCCGGAAAGAGAGACGCGCAGTCGGGATGATTGCGGGACCGGGAAGAACCCGACGGCCAGACGGTTTGATAAGGGTCGCGAAGCAACCACGAAAGGAGTCGTAATGGCGGAAGCAGGTGCGCGCATCGGATCGATCGGCCTCATTGGCCTCGGCGCGATGGGCAGGGGATTCGCTCAACAGCTCGGAGAGAACGACGTTCGTGTCGTTGTCTGGGATCTCGATCCCCGGAAACTCGAGGCCGCCGCGGACGAGCTGGGTGTCGAGAAGGCGGCGTCCCTCAGGGAGCTGGTGAGCGCTCTTCCTGCTCCCCGCGCTTTTCTGATCATGATCCCCCCCGGTTCGCGCATCGATGATCTGGTCGAGCTGATGCTTCCTCATCTGGGTGAGGGCGACATCATCATCGATGGCGGAAACTCGTTTTACGAAGATACGGCGAGGCGCGGCCGGAAATTGAAAAAGCGCGGCATCCGCTTCGTCGGCATGGGCGTATCGGGCGGACCGGACGGAGCGCTTCGAGGCGCTGCTCTGATGCCTTCGTGCGATGAGGAAACGTGGGAAGTGATCGAGCCGCTTCTCAGAGCCGTCGCGGCGAAGGGTGCCGATGGTCCGTCGCTCGGGCGCATCGGGATCGATGGGGCGGGCCACTTCGTGAAGATGGTCCACAACGGGATCGAGCTCGGTATCACACAGGCTCTCGCCGAGACCTATGCGATGACACGCGACCTCATGGGCTACGACGCTGAAGCATCCGCCGACTTTTTCGATGCGGCGGGGGAGGAGCCGTTCGGCTCGTATTTTCTCGATCTCGCGTCGCGTGTGCTTCGCACGGGTGATGGAAACGGCGGCAGCGGAAAGATGGTCGACAGGATCGGTGACCAGGCCGACATGAACGGGCACGGGCTCGATATCGTCCGGGCGGCTCTCGAGCTGGGAATGCCGATACCGTCGATCTCAGCAGCGGTCAACGCCCGCAGGATCTCCTTCATGAAGGATCATCGGGAGCTTCTCTCGGAGATCATCAGCCCTGCCCCCAGGGCGATGGAACCGAACCGGCGGGAAGAGCTTTCGAGCGTTCTGACGGAGGCGCTGCATGCTTCGATCGCATGCATCTACGTGCAGGGCTTCGATCTGATCCGGACGGCATCGACGAGGTTCGGATGGCATCTCGACCTTTCGGAGATCGCTCGTGTCTGGAAGAACGGGTGCGTCGTCCGGACCCAGCTTCTCGAAGTGTTCTGCACGACGTGTCGTGACAAGCCACAGGCGACCTCGTTGTTGATCTGCCGGCACATCTCGCAATTGATCTCGGAGAGACGTGAAGCGTGGCGTCGCTGTGTCGGGATCGCGCAGGAGCACGAGGTTTCGGTGCCGCTGATGGCGGCGAGTCTCGCCTGGTTCGACGGGATGCGTACACAGCGTTTGCCGCAGAATCTGGCTCAGGCTCTTCGCGATGCATGCGGCCGCCACGGGATCGAGATTCTCGACGATCCGGGCGTGCTCCGCCATGGTGACTGGGTCGAAGAGACGGTGGCGAGCTGATCGGTCAGTAGTTCCGATCGGTCGTTGCAACGAGCGGGACCGTTCGAACCTCGAGAAAGGCCGGCTCGCGCCGCCCGAAAAGAGTCCCGAACGCGGCGCCGATTCCGACGACCGACAACGTGATCCAGACGATGTTGCCGACGATCGGAATGAACCGGATTGCGGTCAGAATCGCCAGGCCGGTCACGGTTCGGCTCAGATCCCCTCTGAAGATGCTCGATCGTGCCGCCTCGTGTGAGCGAGGGCCGGCCACGGCGGTTCCGAGGGCGTGGAAAACCACGACCATCCCGAAGATTTTTGCGGCCACGGCGGCTGCAGCGGTTGCCACCAGGATGATCTCTCCCAACCCCGTACCGAGTGCCCAGCTTGCGACCAGAGCGGTGACGGCAAGACTCGATACCGCCACCAATCCGAGAAAGAAGAGCCAGGCGCCCGAAATGCGCGTCTCCACCGAGGCAATGCGGATCGGACGAGGTGCGATGATCGTCAGGACGACCGACAGCAAGAGCCAGAGCAGTGCGAGTCCGATCTGCAGCTCGATCACTCCGAGGCCGGGTGAATGAGCATCGGACGACGCATCGCTCTGCACCCGGGTTCCGAGACCCGCGACGATCTTGCCGGAGACGGTCTCGGAATTCGCCCCGTCGATGGCTCCGCCGAGCACATAGAGGTTTCCGTCGACGCGCCCTTCGGCGTCGAATCGAACACGGGTTCCGAGAACCACCACGTCCCCGTCGATCGGAGCATTGATCCGAAGACTTCCTCCGATCATCTCGAGGTTGGCAACGGTCGGAGAATCGATCACCACGACTTTTCCGACGTGCAGCCGGGTCTGCGCGGGACGAGCGGCGAAAAGAGGGACTGACAGCAGCACGAGCAGGATCAGTCCGCCGGCAACGGCTCGCACGGGTCGATATCGTGATTCAGCCACGGATCCCCCTGGGGCGACGACGAAGCATGACGGCGAAGAGCCCGTTGATCACAATGAATGCCGCAACAACGGCTGCCCGGAACTCGAGTGGAGCCGTCGAGACGAGAGTGCCGAGCGACCTCGCGACATCAGGGATCTCGGTGGCGGAGGACGCCGCGCCCCGGAACATTGCGGCGATCATGTCGAGAGGGTTCGTTCCCGTTGCTGCCGCGACCAGCGCCGCGAGTGCCATCAGCATGGCACCCACCGCGACCGGTGCAAGCCATGCACGGTGGGATGCTCCTTCCCACGGCGCGACCGGCAGTCGTTCCTTCAGTACGGGACTCAGCGGCTCGACATCCGTCGACCCGAGGCTCCTTTCGACCTGTTCCAGCGTCTGAATTTCGGCGGCGCATTCGCGGCACGAGGAGAGGTGGGTCGTCTCTGCCTCCAGGGAATCGGGGCGAAAAGTGCATGTACGATGGCTCATGGCTCGAGAAAGTGCTCCAGCTCCCCTTTCAGTACGTTCCGGGCTCTGAAAAGTTTATTTTTGACTGTTCCGAGAGGCATCCCCTTGACCGCGGCAATCTCCTCGTAGCTGAGCTCGCCGAAGTGTCTGAGGTCGATCAGGTCCCGATAGTCGTCGGGGAGACGCTCGATGGCCAGCTCCATCGCCGCCGCCATCTGTTTGTTCGAGAGCGATCGGTAAGGGGAGACCTCCTCTCCTTCGACGTCCATCTCCTGCTCTCCCTCTCCATCCCTGCCAGGGCGGACGAGACTTTCCTCGATGATTCCTTTCTTCCGGACCACGTCGATCGCCGCGTTTTGCGCGATGCGAAACAGCCAGGTCGAGAACTCGTACTTCGGGTCGTAGCGATCGAGCGCCATGTAGACCTTGATGAAGATGTCCTGGGCGAGGTCGTGAGCGTCCTCGTGCCTCCGGATGATCCTTCGAACGTAGTTGACGATCCGTCGCTCGTACCGCTGCACGAGCAGCGTGAAAGCGTCCTGGTCCCCGTCGAGAGTGGCTGCGACGAGCTCCCTGTCTTCGGTTTCCTCTTGTCTGCTGATCAGCTCCGGCATCGACGTTTTTCCGTGCGATGATAAACGGAATGATCGAGATCCGGGCCCTCGGCAAGCGATATGGCGACTTCGTCGCAGTCGATGACGTCACGCTTTCGACCGAGCCGGGGGAAGTCTTCGGGTTTCTCGGGCCGAACGGAGCGGGCAAGACCACGACCATCCGGATACTCGCCGGGCTTTCGACCCCATCGTCCGGCGAGGTCCGCATCGGCGGGCTCGACGTCGTCCGTGAGGCGCGAAAGGTCAAAGCGATGACGGGATTCATCCCGGACCGCCCCCATCTGTACGAAAAGCTCACGGGGAACGAGCATCTCAGATTCGTCGCCGATCTCTACGGAGTTGCGTGGAAGTCGAGGGAGGATGAGATCGGGGAGCTGGCGTACCGCTTCGATCTCACGGACTGGCTCGACTCCCGGATCGAAAACTACTCGCACGGAATGAAGCAGAAGCTCGTGCTCATATCCTCCCTCGTTCACGAGCCGAAACTCCTGATCATCGATGAACCGATGGTCGGGCTCGACGTCCTGGCGCAGAAGCTCGTCAAGCAGCTGTTCCGGGAGGAAGCGTCGCGTGGCCGAACGATTTTTCTGACGACGCACACGATGTCTGTCGCCGAGACGGTGTGCGACCGGATGGCGATCATCCATCGCGGAAGAGTGATCGCGCGAGGCACCCCCGCCGAGATCAAGGAGCGGGGAGGGACTCCTGGCAATCCTCTCGAAGACGTCTTTCTTTCGCTGACTCATGATCCCGTCGGAGATCCGGTCCGGTGAGCCCGACCATCAGGGAAACGCGGGAGCTCTACCGCGCCGAAGCGTCTTCTCGGAGGGTCGATCCCCGGCACATGGACCTGCTTCTGGCGGATGCGATGGATCGGGAGCTCGTATGGCTCGTCGCGCACGACGAAGAAACGATACCGAGCGAAGTCGAGGACGCCTTTCACGAGATGGTGCTGAGAAGATTTCGCGGCGAGCCCCTCCAGTACATTCGTGGCTTTTGCGAGTTCTACGGCCGGAGATTCGAGACCGACGTGCGCGCTCTCGTACCGCGACCGGAGACCGAGCACGTGGTCGAAGCGGTCATCGACCGTGCGCCCCGGAACGGAAGGGTTCTCGACGTCGGAACCGGGTGCGGGGCGATCGGCGCGTCGATCGCGCTCGAGCGCCCCGACCTGCGCGTCTTTGCGAGCGACATCGCTACGGATGCCCTCTTTCTGGCGAAGCGAAATGTCTCGACCCTCGGAGCGCGCGTCCCGCTCGTCGCTTCCGACTCGGTCGATGCCTTGACCGGATCCTTCGACGTCATCGCCTCGAATCCGCCGTATGTGCCGGAGGGGATCATTCCGAGTCTCCAGACCGAGGTGCGGGACTGGGAGCCTCGTGTAGCGCTGACGGCGGGTCCGGATGAATATCGGATCGTGCGGCGGCTCATCGAAGACGGGCCGCGAATCCTCGGTTCCGAAGGCTTCATCGTCATGGAGATCGGCTTCAGCCAGCGGGACGCGGTGATGGAGCTGGCGAGGTCGGCCGGCTGGTCCGACGTGGAGTTCGTCGACGACCTCGCCGCGATTCCGCGCGTCGCGATGCTCTCGGGCTGGGCCGGAGCGCGAGAATAAGGCGTTTCTCCCGCCAGTTTCCGTTTCCGCATCTTCCAAAAACCAATGACCTGGACAGCCCTCTTTCTCTGGAGTTTTCTCGCTGCGACGATCCTGCCGGTCGGCTCGGAACCGCTGCTGATCGGATTGGTCCGCGACTCCCACACCGTCGCGTTCCCGGTCGCAATCGCAACAGTCGGAAACACGCTCGGAGCCTGTACGCTGTACTGGATGGGCACGAGGGTCGGAAAAGCATTCGCCACGAAGATCGTCGCCATGAGGGGCGGTCCGGAGGCGGTGAGGATCCTGACACGCTACGGAAAGCCGGCGCTCGTGCTTTCCTGGGTTCCGGTGTTGGGCGACCTCCTGGTCGGGCTGGCCGGAGCTGCACGAATCAGTCTCGGATCGATCATTCCGTGGATCGTCGGAGGCAAGGTTGCTCGTTATGGTGTGGTTGCCTGGCTGGCGCTGTCGATCTGACCGAGCCGGCGCACGGACCGATCGAGGGTGAGCAACAGGATCGCGAGGACGACGAGCAGCGGGAGAAGCGAAACGCGCGAGCCGACGCCGAAGAAGGGCTCTCCGAGATTGAATGCCGCCCAGTCGGTCTCCGGACTCCCGGGTTCGTGCTTCCGATAGATCTGTCTCTCCGCAACGGTCAGCCTGTTGACTCCGACCGATCCGATGAAGAAGTCGTGAAGCCATGGAGCATCGGAGATCAAAGGCGGCACGCCGGTGAGGAACGTCGGGACAATGTAATCGAACACGGGATCCTCGAGCACCTCCGGCACCTGCGGGTCGACGGCGGTCGCCAGCATGTTGATCGGGAAGCTCCACGCGAGCAGAGCGAGGACGACCAGCCTCGGGATCCGTTTCCGGATGGCGAAAAGGCCGGCCGCGATCAACGGAACGACTGGAAGGATGTAACGGGGACCGTAGGTGTAGCCTCCGTGCCAGCCATTGAAGGCGCTGAAAAACGCCAGAAAGAGCGCGATAGTCGCAGCGGATCCAACGACGAAGGGCCGGGTGCGCATTTTCCACAGTCCCGCGACCGCGACGACGAGGAAGGGCGCGAGAAAGAAGAGCCCCCTGTATTTCGACCCGAGTAGCCCCCAGAGCGCCGCGATGCTCGGAGTGTGAAGAACGCCGAGCGGTGCCCCCGGGGTGATGAACTCGACACTGGTCGACGAGATCGCCGTCGTGAAGGGCGAGCCGAACGCGTACCAGTGATACGCCATCATCAACAGCGCGAAAGGGAGCGTTGCGGCGAGAAAGCGAACCGTTCGCCGGGCCCGATCGTCGCCTCGCAGGAGAAAATACAGCGGGACGAGAGCGGCGGGAATCGACAGATAGTTGAGGCAGGCACCCATCCCCGCGCAGACTCCCGAGAGAATCGGGGAGGGACGGGACCGCGTGGCGTAGTAGAGAGCACCGAGTGTCGTGAGCGCGTTGGGAACATGCGCGAAGAGCATCGTGCCATAAGGGAGAAGTGGAGTGGCGAGCATGGTGCTCACCGCTACGAGGGCGGCCCATCGCGGCTCGACACCCCACTCGAGCCCGGTCAGGAACAGGACAACGCCGATCAGTCCGAGCGAAATCGCGCAAACGAGCGCGGTGGCCACGTACTGGTCGAGCGTCAGACGGAGCGTGGGTGACAGATCGAGGCGCCGCGTCACGAGACGCGACAGGAGGTACGAGGGTGCTGCCAGCAGTGAGATCCCGGGAGGCTTGTTGGAGTAGTAGTGGCCGTTCGAGTACGAGAGGTCGACGGTATTGTCACGGAAGTCATCGACACGAACGGATCGATGCTCGACGACGGCACGCGCCAGATCGAAGTTGACGTTCTGGTTCTGGCCGCCCCCGTTGAAAAACCAGGCGCCCGAGAGGAAGCCCATCGCGAAAATCAGGAGGGCGCTTCGTGTGCGGTGGCTCACGTCGAGAGTTTAGCCGCAACGAAAAAGAGCGGGCTTTTCAGGCCCGCTCTCGATCATGGACGAGCTCGCCGGTTCAGCGCCGGGTGCCCTTGCGGCGGTTGACGCAGTTATCGCCGGGACCCGGGAAGTTGAACATCTCGCTGGCGATCTGCCGGCGATTGTTCTCTCTGTCGGTCGCAATGGCCCGAAGGATGTGCTCTCCGGCAGATGTGTTGTCGAGCTCGACATTGACCGACCAGTTAAAGACGGGCCGGCTCGACGTGATGTCGGTTCTCTGTGTTCCGATGGTCGCGAAGCCGAGAGACGTGTTGTCGAGGAACAGCTCGAGCTCGGTAACGCCGTGCTGGCCGCTGACCCATCCGCGGACCTGGGCGCCGCCACAGGGAAGTGCGGTGACGCGATCGAGCTCGATCTCACCCGCCAGCTGCCCACAGGCGCCCCAGATCTGCGCTCCGGTCCTCTCTCCGCTGACGTAGACCATCGGCCCGACGGCGATGGGCGAGTGGAGCACTTCGTCGGACCGGGTGTAGGAGATGTTCTCGAACAGTCGAGGGTACGAACCGTTGACGAATGGCACCGAGAAATCGAACACGTCGAACGCGATCGTCCTGGCCGATTCGCGGGTCATCGGATCGACCTCGTCGATCAGAGTAATCAGTCGGGAGCTGTCGATCCATGCGTCGTGGTTGAACCGGATGCTGTTGCTGTGGTCGAAGACCGTCGGGAGCGTATGAACGGCGAAAAATCCGAGGTCCGGGCCGGGTCCGACCAGAAAGACGCCGACGAGGGTCTCCTGTCCGATGCCGAGGAGATTGTTTCCATTGGTGACCAGGAAGGCTCCCTGCGTCGGAAAGTTCCTCATTCCAACCGGTGCCGTCGGGTTCGAAACATTCCACGCGTGAGTTCCGCCGAATCCGGTCGCATAGAGAAAACCGTTCACGAACGCGATGTCGTTGAATCCGCGAAAAGTGGCGTTTGCCGATGAGATGCTGCTCACCAGAGTCGGTGCGCCGAGGTTTGCGATGCTCCAGAGGTCGATGGCATTCGCACAGGCCGCCGTGCCGTTCGGAATGCAGGGAAGCTCGTCGGCCGGAAAAATGCCCGCGAGCACGTTGCCCTGGACGGCGATCTCGCGATAGTGAGGCATCAGCGTGCGCGAGACCCGGACCGGTGCTTCGCCGCCCGAGCCGCCGTGAGTGTTGCGGAGGTCGTAGATCTCGAGACCGTTGCCGCTGGTGATGAAGAGGAAGCCGTTGGAGTAGGCGACCCCGCCGTCGACGTCGTTTGCAGCGAGGTTGCCGAGGAGATCCTCTCGTGCGACCGAAAGCTCACCGGTGGCCGTCGCGTTGAACGTCGTCAGCGTCCGCCCCTGAAGCGAATAGACGACCGATCCATTCTTGAAGATGCCGTGCGGTGACGAATCGAAATCGCCTGACGCGCTTGCCTGTCCGACCAGGGTCAGCGGGCAGTCCGCCACAAGATGATCCGCGATCGCCACGGGCGCGAGCACCAGGGCGAGAACGGCAACGGTCGAGACAACTCGAGAAGTTGAGCGCATAAATCCTCCAGAAAAGCACACCCGAGACCGGATATCGATCCGGTCCACTCTTATCCACACACAATGACGAGGTGCTACACACCCCGAAAACCCGTTCAGGCTCTGTCGAGCGCCTGCGTACTATCACACGAACCGTGGGGAATTTTCAACCACCGGGATTCGGCTAAAACGTTGCAGCTGGGGCGGGATGGCGGACTCCGTTGGAGTCTTCTACCCGTGTGATTAAATTTCAGCATGACTTGTTGTATAGCTTAAGCATCACTCATTAACGTGACAGTCAGCTTCGGTATAATCGAGTGGGGAGGTAATGTGTCGGTCAGCGTTCTCGATCATCAGGTCCTCGTTCTGAATCGCGTTTTTCAGGCGATCCAGGTGACCTCCGTCAAAAGAGCCGTTTCGCTTCTTTACAGCGGGCGGGTCCGGGCAGTCGCCGCGGATTACACGACTTACGATTTCGAGAACTGGCGAGACATTCCGGCCCAGCCCGTCGACGACGTGATCCTCACGCCTACGCGGGCGATCCCGGTTCCGCATGTGGTGCAATTGCTCCGCTTCGATCGCGTACCGGTGCAGGAGGTGAAGTTCTCCCGAGCGAATATCTACCTCCGCGATCGCAACCGCTGCCAGTATTGCGGCAGGAAATTCTCCTCCTCGGAGCTTTCGCTCGATCACGTCGTGCCGATCTCGCGCGGCGGACGATCGACCTGGCTGAACGTGGTCTGCGCGTGCCTGAAATGCAACGTTAAAAAGGGAAACCGGCTCCCCGAGGAGTGCGGAATGCATCTGATCAACGAGCCGGTGCGACCGAGATGGCATCCGCTGCGCCGTTTCGAGGGACGCTGTTATCCGGAAGTGTGGAAGAACTTTCTGGATGCGGCGTACTGGAACGTCGAGCTGGATCAGGACTAGATTCGAGGCGAGGGCCGAGAGGTTGCAGTTTCCAGTTCGCAGTTGCCGGTGCGCATGATGCTTGAAATCGGGATCGATTCTGTCGCCCGCTGGTGCGGGCTGCCCGGAGAGACGAGCCAGTCCTCGCGCCCGCTTTTACACATTCCCACAGCTCCTGCCGCCGTCACAGGGTGGTAACCATCAACCTGGACCAGAGTGGCAACCATCAACCTAGTTGCACACTGGCAACTGGCAACTGGCAACTGGAAACTGCATCCCTCGCCGCTCGCCGCTCGCCGCTCGCCTCTCGAGCCGACACTCTCAGTAAGCGAGAGTGACCGCGGTTCCGAGATGGCGTCGGCGACGTGCCTGATCGAGCATGAAGTGTGCGACGTCGGCGCGCGAGATCTTTGCGGTGAATCTCGGTGAGAGCTCCGGCGATGCCCGGTAGACTCCGGTGAGGGGGCCCTTGCCGAGCCGGACGGGTCGAACGATGACCCACTCGAGCCCGCTCTGCCGCACGAGCTCTTCCTGATCGTGTTTGTCGTGCATGATCGGGCCGAGCATCTTGTCCATCAGAGCCAGGGCGGTCGGATTCATCCGAGTCTGACTGTCACCGATGCCGAATGCCGACATGACGACGAGACGGGGGACACCGAGATCCTTCATTGCCGTGATGATGTTGCGTGTCCCCTCCGAAGCCACCGGATCATCGCGGTGGAGCAGATCGGTGCCGAGGGCGCAGAGAACGGCGTCCTGTCCTTCGATTGCGTAGCGGACCCGATCGGGATCGAAGGCGTCGCCCTTGATGACGCGGACGAAATCGAGCATGAAACGGAGATCCATCGGGTCACGCGCGAAGGCGGTGACGTCCCAGCCGCGCTCGACGGCCTGGCCGACGATCTCGCGTCCCGTGCCGCCGGTTGCTCCAAAAACTGCGATCTTCAGATTTTCCAGGCTCTTCCCCTCATCGGGGCGTGTTTCTGCAAGTGCAGTTCCTCCCGCTCCGCGGCGAGATCCCGTAACCGATCCGGGGTGATCGGATTATACGCAGCGACGCCTGCGTTGCCCTGCGCGCAATGTTCGACAATCTTCAGGACAGGCTCGAGCGGACGTTCAAGGTCCTGCGGGGCGAAGCGAAGATCAACGAGTGGCACGTCGAGCAGGCCCTCAAGGACATCCGGGTGGCACTGCTCGAAGCGGACGTCAACTTCCGGGTGGTCAAGTCGTTTACCTCGCGGATTCGGGAGAGGGCGCTCGACGAGTCGGTATTGACGGCCTTCTCTCCGACTCAGCAGATCACCAGGATCGTACGCGACGAACTGCAGGAGCTTCTCGGAGGGGCGCATGTCGGGCTCGCTCTCGTGGGTGAGCCCGCGACGGTGATGATGACCGGTCTCCAGGGCTCGGGTAAGACGACGACCTCAGGAAAGCTGGGGATTCATCTGAAGAACCGCGGAAGGAAGCCGTTGCTGGTCCCATGTGACGTCTACCGGCCGGCTGCGATCGAACAGCTTCGCGTCGTCGCCGGAAGGGCGGGGGTCGAGTTCTTCGAGATCGGTGAGGACCGCGACCCGATCAGCATCGCGAAACGCGCGTTGAAGGAAGCGCGCACGCTTCTGTTCGATACCGTCATCCTCGACACGGCGGGACGGACCCACGTCGACGAAGAGTTGATGAAGGAGCTCGGCGGCATGAAGGAAGCGGTCAATCCTTCGGAGATCCTCTTCGTCGCCGATGCGATGACCGGCCAGGATGCGGTCAAGTCCGCTCAGCAGTTCGACGAACAGGTCGGTCTCACGGGAGTGATCCTCACGAAGCTGGACGGCGACGCGAGGGGAGGAGCCGCGCTCTCCATCAAGGCCGTCGTCGACCGGCCGATCAAGTTCGTCGGAACGGGCGAGAAGCTCGAGGATCTCGACCAGTTTCATCCCGACCGGATGGCGCAGCGCATTCTCGGCATGGGCGACGTGCTGTCGCTGATCGAGAAGGTCGAGACCGAGGTCGACCAGAAAGAAGCCGAGAAGCTCGCGAAGAAGGTCGCGAAGAACAAGTTCACCCTCGAGGATCTCCGCAACCAGCTTCAGCAGCTCCGCAAGATGGGGCCGATGTCGCAGATTCTCGGGATGCTTCCGAACGTCCCCCGGGTGAACGAGGAAGACGTCGACGAGAGTGTCATCGTCCGGATGCAGGCGGTGCTCGACTCGATGACGGTCAGGGAGCGGGAGCATCCCCAGCTCATCAATGGATCGCGCAAAAAGCGGATCGCGAAAGGCTCGGGGACGACGGTGCAGGAGGTCAACCGCGTGATGAAGCAATACCAGACGATGCGGAAGATGATGAAGCGCTTCTCGAAAGGCTTCGGCCCGAGGAAGTTCGGCAAGGGGATGCGGGGCGGTCTGCCTCCGGAATTGTTCGGATAGGGCGGGCGTTACCGGGAAGTCGCCGACTGGCCGTCGTGGCCGGGGGGCGTAAATCCAGCCGATTCAGGCTTAACAGGAAGTTCAGGAGTCATTTGATGCTGAAAATTCGCCTGCGCCGTCAGGGTGCAACCCACACTCCCTTCTACCGGGTGGTGGTGTCGGATTCGCGCCGCACGCCGCGCGCTGCGACCGTCGAACAGATCGGAACCTACGATCCGGCCGCCAACCCCGCAAAGATCGAGATCGACCGTGAGCGCGTCGATTACTGGGTCGGGCAGGGCGCGCAGCTCTCCGACACGGTCCGTACCATCCTCAGGAAAACACCGGCTGCCGAATGAGAAGTCTCGTCGAGTTCATTGCCCGATCGCTGGTCGACAAACCGGACGAAGTTCGGGTCGACGAGCTCGATGATCGCGGTGTGACGGTCTACGAACTGACCGTCGGCCAGGACGACCTGGGAAAGGTGATCGGGCGCCAGGGTCGTACCGCTCGCGCCATCCGGACGATCCTCTCGGCCGCCGGCGCGAAGACCAGCCGCCGGTACGAGCTCGACATTCTCGACTGAGCCGGCGCTTCGGGCCGAACCCATGAGCCTCGACCTCGACGATCTCGTCGCCATCGGCGTGATCCGGAAGCCCCACGGCGTCCGGGGGGAAGCAAGCGTCGAGAGCTGGACCGACGATCCCGAACGCTACACGAATCTCCGCAGGGTCATCCTCCTCTCCCCGGATCGTACCGAGCGACTTGATCTCGAGGTGATCTCGGCCCGATCGCACGCGGGGCGCGAGCTGGTTCTTTTTTCGGGAATCGAGACCCCCGAGCGAATTGACGAGCTGCGAGGCTGGACTCTCGAGATCCCGCAGGATGAACGGCGCGAGCTCGACGAGGGGGAGTACTGGATCGACGAGCTCGTCGGTCTGGAGATGGTCGACACCGGGAACGAGACCCTGGGCCGGGTCGTCGCGGTCGGGGAGGGAGGCGGGGGCCTGCTCCTCACGGTGCGACGTCCCGAAGGGGAAACGTTCGACGTTCCGTTCGTGGGGGCTCTCCTCCCCGTCATCGACCCGGCGGAAGGAAGAATTGTGGCGGATCTGCCAGAAGGGCTGATCGACGAGCGCAATGCGGAAGCTGTCCCTGTGGAGCGGACCGGTGCGGCGTCGAGGCCGGCAGTCGAACCGCTGTCCGAACCGCGGCTTCTCGTCGACGTGATCACGATTTTCCCGGGTATGTTCGACGCGATTCGGGCCGAGGGAGTGATCGGGCGCGCCATCGGTGCGAACATCCTCGAGCTGCGGGTCCATGATCTTCGCGACTACGCCACCGACCGCCATCGCTCGACCGACGACGCCCCTTACGGTGGCGGCGAGGGGATGGTCATGCTGGCCGAGCCGATTTTCCGCTGCGTCGATGCGATCCGCGAGGGCGGTGAGGGAGGGACGGTTCTCCTCCCCTCGCCTCAGGGAAGGCACCTCGACCAGCCGCTGGCCGGCGAGCTCGCCGGGAGGAGTCATCTGATCATCATCTGCGGCCGCTACGAGGGGGTCGACGAACGGGTTCTCGAAGGATTGAGAGCGATGGAGATCTCGATCGGAGACTTCGTCGTCTCGGGTGGAGAGCTGCCGACGATGGTGCTGATCGACGCAATCGGAAGAATGGTCGAAGGAGTGGTCGGGGAGCGGAATTCGGTGGAGAGGGATTCGTTTTACTACGGTTTGCTCGATCATCCTCACTACACGAGACCAGCGAGTTTTCGAGGTATGGATGTTCCGGAGGTGCTGCTTTCGGGACACGCCGAGCGAATCAGGATCTGGAAAAAAAGAGAGGCTTTGCGCGCGACGGCGGTGAAGCGCCCCGATCTCCTCGAGAAAGTGGAGCTCGATGACGAAGCCCGTAAGCTTCTCGAGGAAATCCGGAACGAGACGACAAAATCCGCTGATGCGGCAGATTGAAAGAGAGTCACCGAGATGAGCGACATGATCCGCAAACTCGAGCAGAGTCAGATGGAGAGGGAAATTCCGCCTTTTGGGCCGGGTGACACCGTCAAGGTTCACGTGAAGGTCAAGGAAGGCGACAAACAGCGCATTCAGATCTTCGAGGGACTCGTCATCTCGCGCCGGGGCGGAGGTCTCGGGGAGAGTTTCACGGTCCGCAAGATCTCCGGTGGAGTCGGAGTGGAGAGGATTTTCCCCCTTTATTCGCCATCGATCGATCGGATCGAGGTGGGACGTCAGGGCCGGGTTCGGCGGGCAAAGTTGTATTATCTGCGGGATCTCCGTGGCAAGGCGGCTCGCATCGAAGAAAAACGCTCGCGCTGACCAGGGGTTTCTCCCCGGGTTGATCGAAGAGCTCGCCCGTCTTGCCGAGATGGGGGAGCTGGAGCGCGAGTTGCGCCGCTTCGGATTCCGCTCCATCGCGGGGACGGACGAGGTTGGCCGGGGATGTCTGGCCGGCCCCGTGGTGGCAGCGGCGGTCATTCTCGAGCCGGATTGTCCGTTATTCGGACTCGACGACTCCAAATTGCTCGACCCGGCCTGGCGGCTCCGGATGCTCCCTCTGCTCGTCGAGAAGGCGCGTTGCGTGACGATTTCCGTGATCGAGCCTGTGGTGATCGATCGAATCAACATTCTCGAGGCGAGCAAGCTGGCGATGCTTCGCAGCGTGTTCGATCTGGACATCCGACCGGAGATCGTCGTCACCGACGCGGTATGCATCGATCGACTTCACGTTCCTCAGATTGCGGTCCTCCATGGAGACAGTCGCGTCTGTGCCGTCGCTGCAGCTTCGATTGTTGCGAAGGTGTATCGGGATGCTCTGATGGACTCCTACGATCGGCTCTACCCGGAGTATGATTTTTCGCGGAACAAAGGGTACGCGACCGAAACTCACAGACAGGCGCTCGAGGTTCTCGGTCCAACTCCGATTCATCGCCGGACGTTCGGCTCGGTGAAATCGGTGGGCCTTTTCGACTAAACTCCTGAACCGATGGCATCCCGCGACAAAATCATCGCGAAGGCGGAGAAGCTCGTTTCGAAAGGGAAGATCGAGGAGGCGATCGGCCAGTACGAGATGATCCTCAAAGACAGCCCCAGCGACGTCAATACCCTCAACCGGGTGGGGGATCTGTGGGTTCGCGCCAACAAAACGCAGGAGGCGGTAAACGTTTTCAGCCGGATTGCCGAGCACTACTCGCGCGACGGGTTTTTCCTCAAGGCCATCGCGATCTTCAAGAAGATCAACAAGCTCGATCCTTCGCGTCTCGACGTTTACGAGAAGCTCGCCGAGCTCTACTCGCGTCAGGGGCTGGCGATGGAGGCGAAGAGCCAGTACATAGTGCTTGCGGATGCGGCGACGAAGCAGGGAAACACCAAGTCCGCTCTCGAAACCTACCGGAAGATCGCCGAGCTCGATCCAAACTCGATCAATGTCCACGTCAAGCTGGCCGATCTTCACCATGCGTCCGGCGAAAAGGACAAAGCGCTCGAACAATACGAAAAGGTCGGCCGGATGCTGCTCCGGAAAGGGATGGTCGACGAAAGCGTCCAGGTGTTCAAGAAGGCCCTGAAGATCGATCCCGACAATGTCGACCTGATCGGGTCGCTGGCCGGCGCCATGACCGAAGCCGGTCAGGCAGCGCAGGCCCTGGTCCTGCTCGAGTCCGCGAGAGCGGAAAATCCGTCAAACGGGAAGCTCACCTCACTGTATGGACGAACCCTGCTCGAATCCGGCCAGCGAGGCAAGGCGAAGACTGTTCTGGAAGAGGCCGTTGCGGTTCTGCCCCAGGACCATGATTCACGGATCGCGCTCTCGGAGCTGTATCTTGCTGAAGCCTCGGCGGACCTCGCTCAGGAGATTCTCGAGCCGGTGGTCAACGCGCGCGCCGACGCCGGGGATGTTTCGGGAGCGATCGGCCTGCTCAACGGCGTCCTCGAGACTGACGCCAGCCACATCCCGACTCTTCGGCAGGTGGTCGAGGTTTATCGTCGGGCGAATCAGGAAACAAAGATCATCACCTCTCTCAATGCGCTCGCCGAGGCACACCGGGCAATGGGGGAGAACGAGGCGGCGGCTTCGGCGCTCGAACAGATCCTCGAGCGCGAACCGGAGAACGAACAGATTCGAAAGAAGCTGGCGATGCTTCGCGGATCCACCGGAACTGCACCCGCCGTCGAGCCGGAGCCGGAGCTCGAGCTGGAGCCGGAACCGGAAGCCGAGGTCGCCATCGAGCCGGAGATCGAGATCGGCGCCTCGGCAGAGCTCGATCTCGAGGAAGTCACGGATTCATCGACGGGCATCGAGGATGACGACGACGAGGCGATGACCAACTTCATCGTCGAGCACATGACGGAGGCCGAAGTTTTTTCGAAGTACGGCCTGATCGATCGAGCAATCGAGCACCTGCAGAAGGTGATCAGCCAGGTGCCCGACCATCTCCCCGCGTATCAGCAGCTGTTTCGCGCGTACCTCGACGAGGGACAGAACGACAACGCGAGCAACATCGCGAGTCCGCTGATCGGCCTCCTGCGCAGCAGAGGAGATGAGGACGAGCTGCGAAAGGTCGAAGACGAACTGGCCGCTCGTGGAATGACGGTCTCGCCCGCCGACTCGGGCCGTGTTTCCGCTCCGAGTGTCGAGCTGGACGAGATCGATGATCTGACAATCGACGACTCCGGAGATGCCGTACTCGCCGTCGACGTGGACGACTCGGTATCGATCGACATCGAAGAGTCCCCGATCGAAGAGATCAGCTTCGACACCGGAGAGGAACCGGAAGAGTTGGAGCTGGACGTCGCGGAGGATGCAATCGAGATTGAAGCGGCGGATGAGGCCATGGAGATCGAGATGGAGGCTCCGATCGAGATTGATCTCGAGGAAGAAGTCGTCGAGCTCGAAACGGAAGAGCCCCACCTCGAGTTTGAAACCGAGGAGCCGGTTTCGGAGATCGAGATTGAAGAGGAGGAAGCCGTCGAGCTCGACCTCGGGGACGAGGCCACGGTCGAAGAGAAACCTCCCGTGGCCGCCGGACCGATGGACCATGCCGTGCTGTCCGAGGTCGACTTCTACATCGACGAGCAGTTGTATGACGAGGCGCGCGAAAGGCTTCAGGAGCTCCAGGCGAAGCACCCGGGCTCGGACGAGATCGCGAGTCGGATGGAACGAGTTGCCAGGGAGGAGGCGGAACGCACGACGGCGGCGGAGGAGGAAGCGGCTGCACCTCCGTCGCTCGATATCGAGTCCGAGCTGTCCAGCCTGCTCCCCGACGAGGAACCGGTCGAGGCAGGGATGGCCGTTGAGCCTCCCGCATCCGAGGCTCCATCCGTCACGATCTCCGAAGAGGATGAAGAGTCACTGTTCGCCGACGAGGACGATTTCTTCGATCTCGCCGCGGAACTGGAAGAAGAGCTCGGCGGAGACCTCGACGGGGACGTCACCGTAGAAGACGAAGAGCAGTCTCTCGAGGACGTGTTCCGCGAGTTCAAGAAGGGCGTCGAGGAACAGCTCGACAGTGAAGATTACGACACTCACTACAATCTCGGAATCGCCTACAAGGAGATGGGGCTCACCGACGAAGCCATCGGCGAGTTCCAGATCGCTTCGAAGGACCCGCAGCGCGCGGTGGAGTGCTGCTCGATGCTCGGGCTCTGTTTTCTCGAAAAGGGGATGCCTCAGCTGGCGATCAAGTGGTACACGAAAGGGATCGAGCTGCCCGAAACGACCGAGGATGAGCATCTCGGCCTGATGTACGAGCTCGGAAATGCCTACCAGCAGATCGGCGATACGGCGCAGGCTCACAAGGCGTTCGTCGAGATTTACGGAGTCAATTCGAATTATCGCGACGTCGCGGAGCGAATTCGCGAGCTTCAGAACGCCTGAGCCGGACTTCCATTGACCCTCGCGCTCCTGGCTCTCACCGGACTCTTCGCCGGATTCGTTGGCGGCGTGCTGGGGCTGGGTGGGGGACTGATCATCGTACCGGCGCTCACGCTTCTCGCGGGTCTGCCGATTCACAGCGCCATCGCAGCTTCGCTCGTTTGCGCCATCGCGACATCGAGTGGTGCGGCTCCATCCAATCTGAAACGCGGCTACGTGAATCTGTCGCTGTCGATGCGACTCGAATTCTGGACGATCGCCGGCGCCATTCTGGGCGGACTTCTCGGTGGCACCCTTTCCGGGGACGCGCTCGGCCGAGTGTTCGGCGCCGTCATGGGCATCATGGCGATCGTCATGTTGCGGCGCTCCGAGCCTGCCAGCGCACAGCAGATAGCCTCGGGGGCGTTTACGAGCAGCTACTTCGACGGAGCGTCGGGCGAGACCATCGGCTACTCGGTGAGGAACCTTCGCGGCGCGTATGGTGTCTCGTCGTTCGCTGGTGTGCTCTCGGGACTTCTCGGCATCGGTGGCGGGATCATCCAGGTCCCGATGCTCTCACTGATGGCCGGACTCCCGATGAAAGCGGCGACGGCCACATCGGGATACATGCTCGGTACGACCGCGGCCGCGGGCGCGATCGTCTACTACGGGATCGGCCATCTCGATGCCGCGGTGACGGCGCCGGTCGCGATCGGTGTGCTCGCCGGCTCGAGACTCGCCGCAATGACCTACTCGAGGCTGCGATCGGAGTCGCTCCAGCGAATCTTTGCGCTCGTGATGATGATCATCGCCGTTCGAATGCTCGTCGGGGGGGATCGGTGAAAGTGCACTCGGTCGCCGCCCTGACCATCACGATCGCGCTTCTGATTGCGCTCGCGCTTTTCGTTGCGGGTCTCGGGCTCGAGGCGGGTGTCGATCTCCCCGTAGGACCCGAGTCGGTCGCAGCCGACCTGATGCTCGAAAGAGGGCTCGGTGCGGCTGCTCTCCACCTCGGTGTTCTGATGCTGATGGCCATTGCGGCTGTGCGCACGATTGCGGCAAGCGTGGTATTCGGCCGAGAGGGAGATCGGCGCACGGCGCTGGCGGGCGCTCTCGTGATCCTGATGATCCTGGTTTCACTGACGATCGGAATTCTCGCCTGACTGACGCTCTCCGAAGTGGTCCCAGCCCTCCGGCTCGAGGATCGTTTCGCTCGGGCCATCTTTGAGGATGACCCCGGTCCCTTCGACGATCGAGCCGATCCAATAAACCGGGCGTCCGCAGAGCTCGCTCAGCCGCGACTCCGTCAGGCTCGAGGTAAAAAGCAGGGCGTACTCCTCGCCGCCGTGAAGAACAGCCCGCCTGGGATCGAGATCGAGACCGGCTGCGTAACGGAAAAGGTCGGGAAAAGGGGGGATGCGATCCCAGTCGAGTTGCGCTCCGGATCCGGATGCCTTGCACAGTCGGTCGAGATCCGTCGAGAGCCCATCCGAGAGGTCGATCGCCGACGATGCTACGCGCTCGGAGCTCAGCCGGATGCCGAGCGCCGTCTCGGGTGACGGATAGAGGTGTGCGCGAAGAAGTGACCCGGCCATCTCGATCAGTTCCCACGGTGGCTTTGTTCCCGCGGGGGGGATGGCCCGGTGACCAGGCTGCCATCCCCGGGAACGAAGCGCGAGCCCCGACGCCGCGCCTCCCACCGGCCGGCTGAGAAAGATTCTCTCACCCAGCCGGGCACCTTGCCGGAGAAGTGGGTCGCGGCCCTCGAGAACACCGTTCGCCACGATCGAGATCATCCGAATCGGCGCGGAACTGAGGTCTCCTCCCACGAGAAATACCCGATGCATGTTGCACTGCTCGCGTACGACGCGGAGAAGCGGTTCGAGCTCACTCGTGTGCTCGGTCGGCCAGCAGAGTGTCAGCAGAACATGGTGAGGGGTCGCACCCATCGCGGCGAGATCCGAAAGATTTGCAGTGAACGCGCGGTGGATGATCGAGTCGACTGGATCATCGGCGTGCCAGTCGATTCCCTCGATGAGCGTGTCGGTCGTCGTCACGAGTGATTCTGAGATCTCGATGACGGCCGCGTCGTCGCCGATTCCGACCGGGGTGTGGTGGTCCGGGAAAAGCTCGTGAAGCAGGCGAAGAAAATCCGTTTCGTCCGAAAGGGGGGTACTCACGATGCGCTCGCGGCGAAGCGGCTGGGCTCGCCTCCGATTCTCGTCCCGGATTCACCGTTCAGCGCTTCCTGAAGCTCGTCGATATTCGTGATCAGCACCTCGCCACCCGTCTCCGCAACGAAGTTGATCGAGGCAGTGATCTTCGGTCCCATCGAGCCACGAGGGAACTGTCCTTCGCGCATGTATTTCCGCGCATCTTCGAGCGAAAGGTAATCGAGATCCTTCTGAGACGGTCGGCCGAAATCGATCGAGACCTTTGCGACGGGGGTGATGATCACGAACAGCTTCGCCTCGAGTCTCGATGCGAGCAGGGCAGAGGTCAGGTCCTTGTCGATCACCGCTTCCACACCTCTCCACTGCCGGTCGCGTCCCCGAACGACCGGCACTCCGCCTCCCCCGCCTGCGATGACGACCGTGCAGACTTTCAGAAGCGCCTCGATGGCCTCGATGTTGAGAACCTCGACCGGCGCCGGCGAAGCAACGACTTTACGCCATCCCCTCCCGGAGTCTTCGCGCATCGTCCATCCGAAATCCCGGGTGAGCGCCTCGGCGCGATACTGGGTGAAGAACGGTCCGATCGGCTTGGCCGGGTCGGAGAATGCGGGATCGCGGGGATCGACGGCTACCTCCGTCAGAAGAGTCGCGACCGACGGAGGGAGTCCCGCGAACTCGAGGCGATTCCGGAGGGCCTGCTGGAGGATGAAACCGATCGATCCCTCGGTCTGGGCTACGGCGAGGTCGAGTGTCTGAGGAGGAATCTTCGTCGACGCTTCCTCTGCCTGGATCAGGATGTTGCCGACCTGCGGGCCGTTTCCGTGCACGATGACGAGACGATACCCCTGCTCGACGATCGGAACGAGCCAGCGCGCAGCCTGGCGTGCGCGTGCTACCTGCTCCTCCTGCGTTCCGTGATCCTCGGCAGGTAGCAGGGCATTTCCGCCGAAGGCGACCACCGCCAGCGGCTTTGGGGGTTCACTCCACGTCATATCGATTTGCGGGAAAGCGGCATCGTCATGCAGCGCGGGCCACCGCGGGCCCTCGAGAGCTCGTGACCCTGAACCAGAATCGCATACTTGTTGTTGCCGGTCACGTCGAGCTCGACCCGGCCGAGCAGAAGATCGTCTTCCTCGACGATCTCGTAGCCCCTGAGGTCGAGCTCGTCGGCAGTTCGCCGATTGCGCTCGTAGAGGAGGATCACGCCCGGGGCCAGGGCGAAAGCATTCGCACCGTCGGTCCACTGCTCCCGATCCTGATCGATCCGCCGCTTTCCTCCGCACGGGATCGGCTCGAGATCGAGTCCCTCCTTCGCGAGCGATCCGAGAAGGTTGTCACGAATCGAATATCCGAGCTCCGATGCTCCGAGGTCCATCTCATAGACGCTGAGGCGGGTATCGCCACCCTCCAGAATGACCGGAGGGAAAACGATGCACTCGTTGCGGTTGGTGATCGTGAAGACGGTATCGAGGTGCATGTAGGAGCGTGTGCTCGGCAACTCGACGACGAAGATCTTCTTGACCGCCGAGCTGGAGTTCCGGAGCGACTCGGCGAGCCATTCGATCCCGGGACGATTCGTACGCTCGGAGAGGCCGACGACCAGGATGTCTTCGCGGGCGACGAGGACATCTCCACCCTCGATCGTGGCCCCTCGCTGGGCATAGGACCCGCCTACCAGATCGGGTGTCCAGAGAATGTCCCGCTCGCGGAATCCCGGATGGTGCCGGAAGACGTACCACGAAATGAGCGACTCCCTCGCCCTCGCGGCGGTCGCCATTGCCGAGATCGCGACCCCGTCGCCGACGATGACCTGCGGGTCCCGGGTGAAGAAGAGATTCGGCGTGGGAGTCAGGGTGTAGGTCGAGCTGTCGTCATTGAGCATTCCTCCGACCAGATGTTCGGCGAGCTGCCGTGGAGGAAGCTCGACGAGGATCTGCCGCGCCTGAGCGGGTATCGTCGCGCGCGTCCTCAGATCTTCGAGAACGGCGGCTCGGCCGTCCTCGTCCTCGAGGGTTTCCTCGAGAAGCTTCTGAAGGTCGTGAATCTCTTCCGCGACGAACCAGACGATCTGCTGGAACCGGCGGTGCTCTTCGCGCGCGAGCTGGCCGAAGAGGATGTCGTCGAAGAGCAGCTCCTCCATCATCGCGGGCATCATGTCGTCGATTTCACGCCCTGGAAGGTGGATCAGGACGGATTCGAGCCGACCGATCTCGCTTGTGACATTCAGTTTCATCGATACCGATTCTATCCGTTACGGACGGGCACCGATCGCGGTGAAGGCGTCATCATAGAGCTCGAGAAGTCGATCCGCTGCCGGGCCGTATGCGAAATCCGCAACGCGTTCGAGGGACCGGCGCTTCAATTCGGAAAGGTCTCCCTTCGCGAAAAGGTCATGGACGAGCGCTGCGAGCGCCTCGGGCGTCGCCACGGGGGAACGCATGGACGAGGCGAGGGAACCGAGGACGAAATCTGTGCCCGGTATCGGATAGGACGCCGCAGGAGTTCCGCACGCCATCGCCTCGATGATGGCTCGGTGCCCCTCGTCGGAACCGCGGGCGGTGAAGAGCAGGAGATCGATCGCGCGGAAATGTTCCGGGAGGTCATCCTCGTGATATCCGGCCCAGATGATGGAGTCATCGACTCGGAGCTCCCGTGCGAGCTCCTCGAGCTTCGGACGGTGATCTCCGCGGCCGATGATCAGGAGTCGATAGGCTTCGTCGCGGAGCCGGAGGAGCGCCAGGGTGCGAATGGCGTCCTCGAATCCCCGTCCTGGGCTGATCTTGCCGATGAAGCCGAGCAGGAACGTCTCAGGCGAGACGCCGATCTCCGACCTCACGTCCGGACCGTCGGGCCGGTAGCGCGGTTCGGCTGGAGGAGGGGTCAGTCTCGCAGAACGCCCGGCAATGAGCGGATGATCCGCCAGAGCGGGGCTCACGATGGCGACTGCATCCGTTCCCGCGACCAGGCGGCGGGACAGCAGATCGCCGCGAAAGGCTCGACGTGCGTGAAACGTCCGGACGAGCGCGACCCTTTTCAATGGGCGCCGCGCGATGTAGCCGAGCCAGTGATCGTGGCTGAGATGGCAGTGGATCAGCTCGAAGTTCTTCTCCCGCACCAGGGCGCGCAGCGCGTTGACGCTTCGGATGACGGCTCTGGGAGTGTGCGCGCGGTGGAAGATCGAGTGGGTGAAGGGGAGGTGCCCCAGCTTGCTTTCGAGGCTTGCTCCGGTTGCGAATGCGTAATGGGCGTCGACTCCTTTTTCTCTGAGCGCCTCGACCTCCGCGAACGCCGGTGCCGAAGCCCCTGTCCAGCGGTCGAACGAGGTCAGATGGAGGACCCTCACGGCGGGCGATTTTACAGGAAGGGCGAAGAGGGCAACCCTGACCGTCGTTCTGATAAACTTCGACAATGGCCGTGGATCAGACTCTTCTCGACATTCTCGCCTGTCCGCTCGACCGGGTTCCGGTGAAGCTCGTCCCCTTTCCGGATCAGGAGCGGGCTGCGGTGATCGACCGTTACCGCGACAAGATGCGGGACGAGGAACCGGTCGTCGAGGAGGGGCTGCATTGCCCTCAATGCGGTCGTATCTACCCGATCGTGAGCGACATCCCGGTCATGCTTCCGGATGAGAGTCTGGCGCCTGGTTCCGGAACCGAAACTGCCGGGAGCTGATCCGAGTTCCGGAGTGGAGCCTTGAACGCCCCGGGGGAGAGATCGGTCAGCGCGGGGTTGGCAGCTGCGCTTTTTCTCTGTCACATCATCTGCGAGGCGTGGACGAGCAGTTCCGAGGGCTTTCTCGTTCTTGCGCTCATCGCGGCAGCGATCGCCGTTCGAAGGCATCACCTTTCAGTCCCCTTTTCTCCGGTATATGGACCGCTCGCGCTCTTTGTCGTCGGATCGATTCTTTCGGCCGCGTTCGCACACAACCCTCTCAGCAGCCTGACCGAAGTCAGCGAGATCATGACCTTTCTGACGTTTCCTCTGGGTCTTGCTCTGTACCGTCGAGACGAGGCGATGATCGGTCGGGTGTTCGCCGCCTTCGTTTTTCTGGCGGTGATGATCTCGGTGTGGGGAGTTTTCGAGTATTTCGTTCTCGGCTACGACGATCTCGAACACAGAATCAGCGGGCCCGCGGCGCACGTGCAGACGCTCTCGGGCATCCTGGTCGGGGTTTCCCTTCTACTCTTCGCGCATGCGTGGAGAAGGAAGTCGTGGCTGCTCGG
This sequence comes from Acidobacteriota bacterium, assembly GCA_019347945.1. NCBI lineage: Bacteria > Pseudomonadati > Acidobacteriota > Acidobacteriota bacterium. Next base: position 205,283 of record JAHWKK010000001.1, read on the forward strand.
ACTGGCGCTCGGTCTGACGATGGTGACGCTCGTGCTCACGCTGACGCGAGGAGCGTGGATCGGCTGGCTGGCGGGTGCGCTGGTATTCGTTGCCGTACGTCGCTTCCGTTTCGTCCTGTACGCTCTGCCGCTGCTGATTCTGGGGGTGGTTTTGAGCCCGAGCACGGTTTTCGATCGCGCGGTTTCCTCGGTCAGCGTGACCCAGGCCTCGAATCTCGATCGGCTTCGAATGATCGAGGGAGGAATCGAGATGATCCGGGATCATCCGGTGGTCGGGGTCGGTCCGGGCAATGTCAAAGGCCTTTATCCGCTCTACCGTGCTGAAGACGCCCCCCGCTTCCGTTTGCCCCATCTTCACAACAATGTCATCCAGATCTGGGCGGAGCGGGGCATTACAGCTCTGCTCGGCTACCTCGGCCTGCTCGCGGTTCTCGTCGCCCTCTTCCTCCCGGCGGCGATCCGGCAGAGCGTCTGGGCTCAGGGAGGGCTCGCAGTGACGGCCGGCCTGACGGTTGCCGGCCTGTTCGAGTTCAACTTCGGAGACAGCGAAGTGATGATGACATTTCTGGATCTGGTGGGTCTTTCCCTGGCCGGAATGGCAGGGGAGCGAATTCGCACCGGCGAGGCTCTGTTGGGGGGCCAAACGGAACGAGCCGAGGGTGTGGCCGACCCGTAACCTTTCCAAAATGCCCGCGTCGAACGAGAGAGCAGCGCCGGGACGATGACGAGCCTGACTGATCAGGAGCTGATGCGCCGCATTCAGGCAGGCGACTTCGACCCGGCGGCAGAGATCTTTGATCGGTACAGCCGACGTATCTACAACTTCGCATTTCGTTACATGAAGAATGCGGAGGCGGCGGAGGATGCCACTCAGGAAGTTTTCGTGAAGATGATGCGGAACGCCCATCAGTTCCAGGGCGACGCGAAGTTGTCGACCTGGCTTTTCTCGATCACCGCGAACCATTGCCGTGATCAGTTGAGGAAAGCCGACAACAAGCCGAAGGAACCGGAGGCAGTACTCGACAATATCTCGGGCGACGACATCGCGGCGGACGAGGAAATCGCCAGGGAGCAGGAACGTCTCAAGGTTCGGGAGGCTCTGCAGCATCTCACTCCGGAACAGAGAGAAGTGATCCTGCTGTCCCGGTACGAGGGTCTCTCGTACGCCGAGATCGCACGGATCGCTGGATGTTCGGAGGGCGCCGTAAAGACGCGGGTCTTCCGGGCGATGGAAACGCTGAAGAAGGTTCTGACGAATGAGAGCAACGGAGAATACAAATGGATGAATGCCGCACGCTGAGCGAACTGCTGCCCGATCTGCTGACCGATACCGTTCCGGCAGAAAAGCGCGAAGGGGCGTTCGCCCACGCGGAGAGTTGTGATGTCTGCCGGGACGACTGGAGAGCCTACCGCCTGATCTGGGAAGGACTCGGCACTCTCGAGGATCGTGAGGTTCCTGCCGCGGTCGTCAGCGGATTCAACGCCGAGCTCGACCGGTTGCGACAGGAGGGGAGCAAGGTCGTGAGGTTCCCGGCGCTTCGCCGGCCTCTGGTATGGGCACAGGCTGCGGCTCTGATCCTCATGGTCTCAGCCGCATATCTGATCGGGCGTGACGCGTCCGGCTCGCCCCCGATTCCGGCGACCCCTGCAACGATCGATCAGATACAGATGATCGGCGACGACGGCACGACGTTTCTTCCCGTATCCCGGGTGTCCGAAGTACTCGACCAGGGGTCGAACATTCGAAACGTACGGCTGGAGTCGGGCGAGGCTGGAATGAAGGTTTCATTCGAGCTGAGCTCGGAGGTCGTCGTCGAGGGGAACATGCAGGATCCCGGATTTTCCAGGGTCCTGTCGCATGTGATTCAGCGAACGGAGAGTCCCACCTACGAGCGGTCACGAATGATCGATCTCGTGCGCGATGCCTACTCGTCGACCGAGGCGGATCCCGAGATCGCGTTGGCGCTTGCCCGGGTTCTGACCAGCGATGCTCACGAAGGCGTCCGGCTCAAAGCGGTCGACGCGCTCCGGACAGTGCGAGCCGACGATGTGCCCGAAGTCAGGGCCGCGCTGGTGAGTGTTCTCAGGAATGATCCGAACCCGGCAATCCGGATGAAGGCGATCGATGCGCTCGGCAACCTGGTCTCCTCCCGAACTGAAATGGATGCTGTAATGCTCGAAACTCTTCGGGAGAAGGCTGCCCAGGACGACGAGAACATGTACGTGAGGGTAAAGGCGGCCGACGCGCTGCGCCAGATGAATCTCTGATGCTGAAACGCTCTCTCCTCATTCTGATGGGACTGATGGCCGTCTCGCTGGCCGCATCCGGTCAGCAGCAGCGCGGTTACACCTGGACCGAGGAAACCCGTCGCGAGTACCCGATGAACCGCGGAGCGATCGTCCTGGTCGACAACCGGGTCGGATCGGTCACGGTCGAAGGAACTGACGAGAACGTCTGCCACATGCACGCGAAGGTGACGATGTGGGCTCCGACGGAAGCAGTTCTGAAGGAAGCCAGGAGCTCGGTCAAAGTACTGATCCGGGCCAACGAGCGGAGACGCGAGTTCCATTCGCTCAACCTCGAATCGGGACGTCCGGATGGCTGGAGCGCACAGGTGGAGCTCCGCCTGACCGTACCCCGTTCCGTGTCGGAGCTGACGGTCATCTCGGCACACGGCCGGGGTGTGGACATCAGAAACATTGACGGCCAGGTTCGTGTCTCCACCTTCAGCAACCGTGTGGGGGTGGAGTCGACCGGAGCGCCGCTCGCAATCGACACCGTCAACGGAAACGTTCGCGTGAGCTTCAGAGGCGCGCTCGTCGGAACCACGCGGATCGCCTCGGTTAACGGGTCGATCGAGATCGAAGCCCCTCCCCGGTCCGCTTTTCAATGGGCGGCCGAGAGTCTCAGAGGACAGCTCCGGGCACCGAGCTCCGTTCGCGGAGCTTTCGATGAGCGGACCCCGACTCTGTTTCGCGCTGCGATCAATGGAGGCTCTCCCTCCCGTCTGATCACGACGACAGCAACCGGCGACGTCACGCTCAAGGGGATTGGGCAGTCGGATGATCTCGGCCCGGTTGCCGCGGGCCGGCCCGAAAATCAGGAAGATCTCGGCGAGGTTCTCGAAGCGGTCTCGCGCGTTCTCATCGCGAAACCAACCGCACGCGAGTTCGCTTTTCAGAAAAAACGAGGCGCCGGGAACCTCACGTTCGAGGTGAAGGTCGGCAACGTCTTTCTCGGCGAGCATCGAGGCAACGTCCGACTCACGACGGGTGCAGGAGAGATCGTCGTTGGCTCGGTCATCGGAAACATGACGGCTGTTTCGATGGGCGGACCCATCCATGTCGGCGCCGTTGTCGGGACCGTTGATCTCGATAGCGCCGCGGGTGACGTCATGGTCGTTTCGGCCGTTCGGGGCGGAAGCCTCAGGACGGGTGGCGGGAACATCATCATTCGGAGCGCCGGCGGCCCGATCACCCTCGCTTCGGGGGGTGGAGACGTGCGGGTCGAGCGGGCGATGTCCGACGTGAGAGCCGAAACGAGGTCCGGAGACGTCGTCGTCACCGTGGCTCCCGGAGCTCGTTTCGACGAAGTCGATCTGAGAAGCCGCGAAGGCAACGTCATCATTACGATGCCCGCCGGCGCCGGCATCACGATCGATGCAACGGTGCTCACGCGCGAGGGGGAAGATGCGAATGCGATCATGTCGCAGTTTCCTGGACTCAGCATGATGCGCGACGTTTATCAGGGGCGGGTGCGGGTACGGGCCCGGGGCGAGATCAATGGGGGTGGCCCGAGCGTCCGACTCTTCTCGGACGGCGGCCACGTTCACGTCCGAACCGACTGAGCACCCCTCTCATCCGCGATTCGGCCCGGAAGCCTCGGACCTTCGCAGCCCGGCAATCAGAATGCGCTCTTCCGCCTGCTTCTGACCCACTTCCGATTCCTGACTCATCCGGATCGCTTCCAGAAAGCGAGCGTTGGTCAGTGCGGCGAGTCTCCTGACTTCGTGCCGACAGCCGGCGATCGTGGCATAGCTCGGATTGATCTCCTCGGCGATCAGTGCTGCAACCGCTCCGAGGGAAGGGTTCACGTGCCATTCGAACACGTGGGTTCGAGCCGTGGCCGAATCCCTGACCGTCCCATCGACCTTTGAAAAATGGCTGAAATGACCGACGGCGAGATAGACCTGGCCATAGGTCACGATTTTCGGCTCGAGGATCCATTCGCCGAAAGGCGACGAACGTGTACAGACGCTCCTCATCACCGCCGTCACACGGCCGCATTCGATCGGACCGCCACAGTAGCGCTCTGGCTGGACAGCGGAGAAGAACCGGATCCGGTGCTCGACCGGTATGCCGTGAACCGTGACCCTGGCAGAGTAGCCGCCGGCGGCTTCGGCGAACGCCGCCATCACAATCGCCGACTGGGAGATCAGCAGAAGCAGCGCGAGATGTCTCATGTGGATGAATACCCGCGGAACCGCCGGGTGGTTGGTCCGAGGACGGTGACTCTTGTCGGTTTGGGTTGACGGTCTGTTCACGAGCTCGAACCGCCGTCGGCAGCCTGTGCGGCATTTTTTCATCTCCCTCGGGTCGGAAAGAGCTTCTTCCGGCGCTGTCACGAAGCGGTGGAGTCGGACAGTCAGCCCGGTTTTCCGCGAAAAAAAATTCGATGTCGATGCTCGAAAACGGTCTCCGCCTCGCGTGGAGTATCGGCGGTGCCATGAGTGTTCGACAGTGGAAATGACCGTGCTTCTGCTCATTGCCGGAACCGTTTTTCCCTCCGGAACACTGACCTCCTGGATGGAGCCGGCGGCGTTTCGACTGTCGCTGAACGACGATCGCGCCGAGGTTGAAGAGCTCTTCGAGGCACGGGGCTGGGAGCTCGTTCCGGGGAAGGGCCGTGGTCAGCTCGTCCATCAGTACGATGATGCTCGAACGGTCACGCTGGGATTCTCGGATGAACGGCTGACTTCGATCCGGTTCGAGCTGAGCGCGTTTGCGCCTGATGCACTGAAAGCCTACGAAGAGCGCCGGAAGCGGCTCGAGAAACTTTACGGTCGGGCGTCGTCGCTCGGCTCGGTGGGAGAAGAGTTCTCGACCTCAGACATGAGAGTGCACCTCATCATCGTCGATGGAGGAGCGGAATCCGGCGGAGCGAGTACCGTCGTCGTCCGCTACTTTGTTCCCGAGGCAGTCTGAATGAGCTCCGGAGCCTGATCGGCTCGTTCATCGAGAATGATGATGCCGGATCCCGATGTGGCGAGGTACAGCCTCGATCTGTCGGCCGGATCGAAAGAGATGGCAGTGATCTCGCGCGCTTCGATCGGAGCTCCGGTTTTTTTCAGTGCTTCACCGGCGCGAGCCATCGCGAGATGACGCTGCGGGTCGCTCGTGAAAAAGCGAAGCTCACCGGGCGCGGCGGAATGAACGGTCGAGCCCTCCGGAATCTTCAGGGTCATGCTTCGCCAACGGTCGAGCTCGTATGTTCCGACGGCGATCGATCGGGATTCCGAAATCAACGCCACCCGCTTTCCCGACAGCGACGTGAGCTCGAGATTTCTGCCGCCGGGTGCCCCTTCGATGTCGTGCCATCCATCGTCGGCGAATCGGCGCAATCCTTCCGATGAAAGCGCCAGAAGAGATATCTCGTTCCCGCGTTTATCGATGGCGATCGATTGAACGTCCTCGAACGAATCGCCGAGGCGCCTCCACTGGTTTCCACCGTCACTGGTGGTGAGAACCCCGATCGAGGTAGCGGCGAAGAGCCGCGAGGAGTTCCATCGAAGGATCTGGTTGGCTCGAAATGGGAAGTCGGTCGGAACTGCGCGCGACCATTCGACACCATCGGTGCTCAAATAAATCCCCTGCTCGGTACCCGCAACGAAGGCAGGCTCTTCTCCTCGACGAATCGAGAGCGAAAGGACCTCCGGGAGACGGGTGCGGCTCCTCCGCTGCCACGTCTTTCCCTGATCGGACGAAACATAGATCCCCGACGAGTTGCCGCTGAAATTGACGACTGAAAAAATGTGGTCGGGATCCCGATCGTCGCTGACGATATCGCCCACCCGTACGTTGTGAAGGCCGTTGGAGCGTCTCGTCCAGGTCCTGCCCCGATCCTCCGAGACGTAAACCCCATCCCCCTCCGTCCCGAGGACGATTCGATCGGGGCGTTTCGGATGAATGACGATCGAGTTGATCACGAGCGTGTCATCAGTGATCCGCTCCCATGATTCCCCCCGGTCGAGCGTTCTGTAGAGCCCGGCCACGGATGCAGCGTAGAGACAGGATTCGTTTTCCGCATCGCGTTCGATGACGTGAATACGCCGGTTCTCGAAACCCTCGCGATAGCGTGTCCAGAGATCGCCTCGATTTCGGGAGTTGTAGACCCAGCCGCACGTCGAGATCCACAAATCCTCAGGGTTGGCAGGATCGATGTTGATTCCGAAGATATCCGTGTCGAGGACCATTCCGTTCGCGATCAGTTTCCAGTTCTTCCCCCCGTCATCGGTGCGCCAGCCCTGACGCCAGGTTCCGGCGTAAACGGTTGCGGGACGGCTCGGATCGATCGCGAGGGATTCGACGTTGACGAGGTCGACCGTCCGGGACCACGTTCTTCCGTCGTCGGTCGACTTCCATACTCCATCGAGACCTCCCGCGTAGAGAATGGAAGCGTTCGTGGGATCGATCGCCAGCGCGCGAATCGACGATTCGGAGACTCCTGCATCGCGGCGCGTCCAGCTCCGGCCCTGATCGGGGGAGTAGGCGATGATGCTCTGCCCCCACAGTCCCCACGCGGCCATCCAGAGCCTTCCCTTCGAATCGATCGTGAGGTTGTCGACCACATAGCCGGGGAATGGCGTCGAGCCCCTCGGATTCGTCCAGCTCCGCGCGGCATCGGTCGATATGTAGATGTCCCCGTTACTCGTACCGAGAAAAAGAGTGTCGGGATCCGAAGGAAGAGCGATCAGGGAACGAACGTCGGCGCTGTAGAGGCCCGCTCGCGACCACCCGGCCTCGGCCGAAGCAGCGACAGTTGCGGTCAGAATGAGGAACAGGGAAGTAAGGCGCGTTCGATTCATCGATCAGGGTAACCCGTATCGGGTGCTGAGCAATTCTGCTGCCCCCCCCTTCTCCGGGCTCCTCGAGAACAAAACTCTTACGTTTGTCCCGGCGGCGGCGCTAGAGGCCGAGTGCGTCGGGGTTTCCGTCCGCGAGGATTCTCACGAGCTCATCGTAGAAGTAGTTGGAGACGGCACGGACCTCGTCGGGGACCCGCTCCTCGAACATCTGACGGCTCCGGTCAATGTCCTCCTTGAGGCGCTCATAGAGGTCGTGGTTCTTGCGGCCCTGATCGACTTTTCCTTCGTTGTAGAGCTTGATCTCCGAGACGAGAAGACGGGCAAAGCGTTTCGCGTCGTCGTGCTTTTTCGTGTCGCCCGAGACCGGAGCGCCAATCCCCGGCTGGCCCTTTTGAAGAGACGGCGGCGGCACGAACTGGGTGCTCGCTCCGCTCGTTGCGGCGGGCTGGCCCGGTTTCGGTGGAGCGGCCGGTTGTGGCGCCGGCTCGGGTGGAGACGGCTGTCGGGGCGGGGGAGGCGTAGGTGCGGAAGGTTGCCCGAAGGAAGAGGACGTGTCCAGGGTCGGCGAATCGAACTCGATCGGAGTCGGTCCCTGGCTGGGGGGCGTTTGCCTGGTCTGCGGAGCAGAGGATCTCTCAATCTCGGGTGCGACGCGGGTGACGACTTCGCTCGGAGGCGCAGGCTGCTCCCGTGGCGGAGCGGGCTCCGCCTCGGGAATCTCGGTCATGCCGCTGTAGGTATCGTCGAACGGATCCTGATCGAGACGCCGCTTGCTGAGAGTGGGCGACGGGTTCAGCTTTCGAATCGAAAGCGTGTCGACGAGAAGACCGGTTGCGAAAGTGATCAGCTCGATGTTGGTCCGGCTCAAAGGCTCCGGACCGAGCTGGTCGACGTACAGCGCAGCGGCCACCTTGTCCTTGATGACCATCGGAACGAGAACGGCTCGCTGCGGGGCGGGCACTCCCGCCACGCGCGCAAACGAAGCACCGTTCCACTCGGCGCCTTCGTCTTTTTCGCGAAGCTTGTCGAACTCGGCGACGCTACCCGGCTCGAGGGTGAGACGCTTGATGATGTCGTCATTGCTGCCGGTCTCGGTGAACCCCCGACCCTTCCAGCCCGCAAAGGCGTCGCCTTTCAGGATCATCAGTGCCGCCCGGGATCCGAATGTCAGACCCTGCTCCAGCAGGTTGTTGAGAATGTCGACCTGCGTCGCACCGCGCTCGATCGCCTGGATCGCCGACTTGACCGGTTCGGCGTCGCCACCGCCGCTCCCCTGCGGAACCGCTGCGGCAACTTCGGGCTCGGGCGCCTCTTCGAGCAGGGCCTCGACCTGATCGCGAACGGTGACGGCCTTCGCGTCGGCGAGCACGCTCTGGAGGGCCGCGTCGAACTGCTGGTTGACGGCTTCCTGGACGTCGTGGATCGAGCCGTTGATGTCCTCGACGATCGTCTCGATCGCCTTTTTGACGACCTGTTCGATTTTGTTGGCAATCTCCGCGACCTGCACTGGCGATTTCCCCCTCCCCCGGGCGCGTTGTCACGACGCTGGGAATGCGTATCGGGCAATGATACCAAAGACGGCTGACAACTGCTTCAGGTATGGTAATTTGAGGGCCTGTGACCCGCGATTTTCTCTTTTTGGCGCTCGCCCTGCTCGCGTGTACTCCCCCGGCCGATCCGGCCAGCGAAGAATGGGCCAGAATCGCCGAAATGGAGCGGGACTGGCGCTCCCTCCCCGGAGAATCCCGCCTCGACGCGAGGCAGCAGTGGCTCGACGAGCTTCGTTCGTTCGTCGAAAACCATCCCGAGCACGCCGCGGCGGCTTTACGATACGACGACGAAGAAGCCGACTTCGCGATCCAGCTCGCGGCGAACGGCCGATATGCCGAAGCCGTCGAGCATTTCGAGAGCGTCCTGTCCCGGAATCCCGAGCATGGTACCGCGCGACGCGGCCTCGAAACGGCGCGGAGATTCGCCGGTCGGGACGAGGCCTTCTTCTCTTCACTGGTGCGGGGTGACAGCCCGGAGGCCGTATCGCAGAAGGTCGGCCTCCCCCGATCCGGCTGGACCCGGAAAATCGCAAACAACGAGCTCTGGTATTACGAGCTTACCGATGGGCGAACTCTCGCGGTCCGGTTCGTCGATGGGAGCTTCCGGAGTCTCGAATTCCCGGCCCCGGCACAAGGGTCCGCCACCGACTGACCCGCGATCAGTCGGAAGATCCGCTGGGAGCAGCCTTCGAACCGGTCGACTTCGAATCGGTGGACTTCGAATCGGCCGCCTTCGAGCCAGACGCGCTCTCCGCCTTTCCGGCTTCCTTCCCTGACGACGCGCCCTCACCTTTCGAATCGCCCGAGGAAGGCTTCGCATAGTCGGTGATGTAAAAACCGGAACCCTTGAACTGGATCGCCGGGGAGGAGATCAGTTTCTTCAGAGTCCCCCCACAACTGCTGCAGACGCTCAGCGGTTCGTCTGAGAATTTCCGCACCACCTCGGTTTGCTCCCCGCAGGACTCGCAACGATATTCGTAGAGTGGCATTTTCGTCTTTTCCTCGAAGCGCCAGAATCAACGCCGGAGGTGCTCGGTGGATTCCGGGATTCCGACGCGGTCGGAAGCGGGTCCGAGCGGCTTCGCTCATCCTTCCCTCTTCCCGCTATGATCACCCTCGACATGGATCGCGGACGAGCCATTACCGCGGGTCTGGCCGGCCTGACAGTGGCGCTGCTTTCATTCCGTCCGACGCGAAACTACGATTATTTCTGGCATCTCGCGACGGGAAGCTGGATTGTCGACAGGGGAGCACTTCCCGCGATCGACCCCTTCACCCTCGCGTCGTTGAAAGAGGAGTGGATCAATCTGGAGTGGCTCTTCGACGTCATCGCGTACGCGGTGTGGTCGGTCGCCGGACATGAGGGTCTGACGATCGTCATGGCAATCGGAACCGGGGCGACCGCCGGGATCGTGGCGTGGTTGGCGAGCCGCCGTCTCGCTCCGGAAGCGGTCCTCGCCACCATCGGCATTTCCTGGGCGGGCCTTCTCTTCAGACTGGATGTCCGGCCGGAGACGGCTTCGGTGCCTCTGTTTCTGCTCGCACTCTGGCTGGCGCTGCAGGCGCCCCTGGGGAGGCGGACCTTTCTTCTGGTCGGGACCGTGATTGTGTGGATCAACGTCCACCCCTCGGCGCTGCTTGCTCCGGTGCTCGTCGCGGCCGTCTGGGGAGGCGAGCTTGCGGGACGCGGCACCGGATCGAGCCATCGGATGCGCGCGATCCAGCTCGGCGCCAGCTTCCTGGCTCTTCTGGCGAACCCATGGGGATGGCGCGGCATCCTCGCTCCGATCGAGCTCGCCGGTGGCCTCGAAAAAGCCGCGGGCTTCGTGAACCTCGAGTGGCGCGCGTCCCATCCGGCGACGTTTCCGCTCTTCTGGATCGTGGTGCTGGTCCTGGTCGCGGGCTGGGTCCTCTCGAGTGACCGCGACCTGAGGAAACTCGCGGTGACCGTGTTGCTGACCGTGCTTGCCGCCCGGTACGCTCGCAATCAGATCTACTTCTTCGCGGCGCTTCCATTGCTCATCACGATCCCCGACCGAGTGGAGAGGAGAGCGGGAAGGTGGCTTGTCGCGGCAGCGGGCATCGCGGCGGTCGTGGCAGTCATCGCGGCTTCTTTTTCACGAGCCTGGGGTACAGGCTTCGAGCATGAAGCCTTCCCGGTTCACACGGCATCGATTGTTTCCTCGAACCGGCTCGAGGGGGCGATTTACAACCCCGACCAGCTCGGCGGTTACCTGATCTGGACGTTCTATCCCGAGCGGCGCGTACTCACGGACGGGCGCAACGAGCTTCACATGGACTACATCGTTGCACTTCGCGATGCGCTTCGAGACTCGCGACGATGGAACGCTTTGATGGAGCAGTGGAGCCCCGCGATCGCGTTCGAGGAATACCGCGAGCCGGTCGAGGTGCTCGATGCCGCGAGTGGAATGAGCCGGAAGTTGCCCGCATCGCTCGCCTTCTTTCCGCGGAGCGAGTGGGCATTGGTCGGCTTCGACGACGCGGCGATGCTGTTTCTGCGGCGCGGCCAGCACGATCACCAGCTGATCGAGCGGCTCGAGTATGAGGTGCTGGTGCCCGACTCTCCGACCGGGCTTCCGCCGGGCGGTGCAGATGTCCGTGTCGTTAGGGATGAGCTCGAGCGTGCCTGGGATCGGGGTGACACGAGCCGGGTGACGAGGGAAATGGCTCGAAAGCCGGAGAGTCGCTGAAGGGGCCTTCCGGGTTACGCGTCCCTCTTGAGCGACAGCCCGAGGGTGAACCTCGCAACGGGCTCATCGGAGATCGACGGAACAGTCGCGACGACCTCGACCGGAATGGTTTCCCGTTCTCCCGAGGCGACCACGCGGTCGACCAGATTCAGAATCGCACGGCCGTCCCTGCAGGTGAAGTGGACGTCGCCTTCGGCACGCCGCAGAAACTCCGCCTTGAAATCCCTGAATATCAGCGAGACCGGGAGCTTCCGCGTGCGGATGGTCTCGAAGGCGATGATTCCACCCGCGGTGTCCGCACCGATTGCGAGCGCCCCGAAGTACATCGAGCCGAGATGATTGCGCGTGCGTCGTCGCAACCGGAGCTCGACGATGCAATGCTCATCATCGATCTCGAGAATTCGCGGTCGGGCGAAGAAGAGTAGCGGGATTCTGATCGCCGACCATACCCATGCCTTGTACGTCAGTGATCTGCCCGCGTTCATCGGGAGTAGAGGTCGATGATTCGCGTCAGAGCGCGGTTGCAGACGGCACAGAATCCGACTTCGTCGCGCGTGAACATGATGCAATCGATCTCGGGCCGGTAGAGCCCGGTGGGCTCGTAAGACGCCCCCTCGAAAGCCCCGACGACCCCGCTGTACTTCTGTTCACCGAGGAACTTCGTGAAGATCTGCTGCTGCTCGAGGAAGAGGGCATTGAGCTTCGCCTCCGGGGCTCCGGCTTCACGAAGCGCGGCACGGCGTTCCTGAAACTCGACTGCCATCCGATCGAACTCCTCCTTCGGCCAGGGCGTCGGAACCGGTGTCGCCGGGTCGACCAGATCCTTCCACTTGAGGTTGTCGGGATCATGCAGCGCCGTAACGTTCGGCTCCCACGGCTCGGGATGATCGTCGCCGCCGGTCTCGTAAGAAACGGGGGAGGTGTAGTACTCGTCGGCGAGCGCAGCGAAGTGATGACCGAATTCGTGCACGAAGACGTACTCGGCGAAAGCCGTGTCGACCGAGGTCGTCGCCTGAAAGTTGAAGATACCGCCGCCTCCGTACTGCTCTTCGTTGGCGAGAATCTCGATGAATTCGTAGGGAGCGGCCGAGGCGGCATCGCGCAGGGAGCGGTTGTCGTAAGTGAGCATGTAACGCTCCGAGTCGAAGATGTTGTACTCGGCCGAGACCGGTGTCCGGCGAAACTGGCCGGCGCGCGGGCGGCTGATGCCGGACTGGGCTGATGGGATGTGAAGCGCGCGGACGTTGAAGTCCTTTTTCCTGCTGCTGAAAGGTTCTTCGCGGAAGAGTGCATCGAGCAGCCGGCGCGAATCGGCGAGGAACTTCGATTCCTCCGCGGCAGTATATCCCTCGGCGATGAGCAGCAGATCCACTTTGGTCGCCGGAGGACCGCTGTCGAGAAGCGTGTGCACGCGCCCGGAGGCGGCGGCACGAGTCGGGTTCACGAATCGCGAATCCGGATCGACGCGCGTGGACCAGACCTCGCGAAATCCGGTCTCTCCGCGCCGGCGCTTCAGCGTCACCTGAACCGGGTGGCGTGGCCAGGGAAAGCGGAGGGATTCGTGAAATGTCCGGTGCAACCTGCGCGATTCGGAAGTCGTCGTCCATTCGTCGAAGATCGAGCCGAATCCTCGCGAGTAGATCACCTGGTTGCTTTCCGGGTCGACGACCTCGAAGAAGTAGTTGCCGAGGTTCGTCGTGTCGATCAGCTGGGTCCGGCTCCCGGGCCACGGGCCGTCGTTGACGATTCGATCGAGGGCGACGATCTCTTCACCCATGCCGCCGGTGTGGAAGTAGTCGAGCCGCATCGTCTTATCGGTGAAATGCTTGGCGAACGACGGTTCGTGAGCGAGGGCGGTGGGCACCGCGAGGAGAATGAGAGCAACGAGAATCGGTCGATAGGTCATGACCGGCCGAGTGTATCGTGAGAGGCAGGGATCAGGGGTCAGGGATCAGGGATCAGGGATCAGGGCGAGAAGCAGGGGTCAGGGATCAGGGATCAGGGCGAGAAGCAGGGATTAGGGGTTGGGGAAAGGATCCAGGGCGGGCTTACAGAATGAAGACTTCGTCATCCAGCCCGCGGCAAGGGAGTTAGTGGAGTCGAGGAGTCTCCAGCTGGGCTACGTGATTGCTGAAACGATCACGATCCCGTTGCCCCGCCTGATCCCTGATCCCTGATCCCTGCTTTTCAATACATCCCGAGCTGCAGCTTGGCGGCGTCCGACATCATGCTTCGGTCCCATGCGGGATCGAAAACGATGTCGACCTCCGCCTTTTTGATCGGCCCCAGTGACTCGACCTTCTTTCTGACGTCCTCGGCGAGAACTGGTCCCATTCCGCAGCCCGGTGCCGTGAGGGTCATCTTGATGTCGACGTCGTAGCCCTCGTCGTCTCGTTCTTTCAGCTCGCACAGATAGACGAGGCCCAGCTCGACGATGCTGACCGGAATCTCCGGGTCGTAACAGGTGGCCAGCTGATCCCAGACCATCGATTCGAGCTCCTCTTTGGTGACGTCGGCCTCGATCTCCACGTGGACCGGAGGTTCCTTGCCGATGCCCTCGACCTCCTGGCCGGAGACGCGGACCATCCAGCCCATATCGGTCATCAGGGTGTAGGACCCGCCGAGCGACTGGGTGATGGTCGCCTTGGTTCCTGCCGGGAGGATCATCGACTCGCCGTTCGGAATTGTGGTGACTTCGATCTCTCTGGTGGTTTCGATTTGTTCGTACATGTCAGTGTCTTCAACCGATGCGCGTGGCGAGAAATGTCAGTGAGGCAGGGGTCAGGGATCAGGGGTCAGGGATCAGTGCGGACTAGCGGTATGAGGCGCTTTCGTCGTCGATCACGGCGTCCAAAACCAAAGCATGTCTTTACTCTCCTGCCCCCTGATCCCTGCTTTTTACCTGATCCCTGCCCCCTGATCCCTGATCCCTGATCCCTGATCCCTGCTTTTTTACCTAATCCCTAGTCCCTAATCCCTAATCCCTGCTTTTTCTTACCTGATCCCTGACCCCTGATCCCTGATCCCTGCTTTTTCCAGTCTGGCTGCCACGATCTCCTTTGCCACCCGTCCGTCGATCTCGCTCTTGTGCCGGCTCATCAGGGCTCCCATGACCTTTCCGGTGTCTGCCTTCGAGGCCGCGCCGGTTTCGGCAATGATCCGGTCGACGATCGCAGCGGTTTCCTCCGCGGAGAGCATTTCAGGGAGGTACTCCTCGATGACGGCGAGCTCGGCCCGCTCCTTTTCGGCGAGGTCGTTCCGTCCGGCCGCTTCGTACGCTTCGATCGACTCCCGGCGCTGTTTCGCGGCCCGGCGCACGACCTCCATCTCGTCCTCCGGGGTCAGATCGCGAACTTTGGCGATCCGTTCATTGACCAGCGCCGTCTTCAGCAGGCGGAGAGTCGAGAGGCGCACCTGGTCCTTCGACCTCATTGCGTCCTTCAACTCTTCCTGGATCCGATCATTGAAGCTCATCCGAGTTCTCCCTCGCAAAAAGTGAGTCGCCGTTAGGTGTCAGCATAACGCTGGTAGCTATTGATCACTTCCGCGAGGTGCAACGCCCGCCGTCCGCTCTTCTGGGCGATCTGCTCTCGGCAACTGAATCCATCAGCGATCACCAGCGTCCGTTCCGGCGCCTGACGCACGGCCGGCAGGAGTGATCGCTCCCCAATCCGCATCGATACCTCGTATTTCTCCTTCTCGAGTCCGAACGCCCCGGCCATCCCGCAACATCCCTCCTCCGGCACCGTGACATCGATTCCCATGCGCCGCAACAGCTCGAGCTCCGCGCCGCCATCGAGAACCGAACGTTGATGACAGTGAATCTGGAGGAGAGCCGCGGCATCGATCCGCGGCAGCGGGATTTCCTCCCGCAACGCGAATTCGCTCAGCGTCATCACGCGCTCGCTGAGCGGCACGGCACGTTCGTCGTCGGCCAGAAGATTCGGCAGCTCGTCGCGGAACACCGAGACGCAGCTCGGCTCCAGGCCGACGACCGGCACCTCGGGCGGCAGCGCATCGAGATTGCGCAGAAGAAGCTTGCGGGCCAGATCGAGGAACCCGTATTCGTACAACGGCCGCCCGCAGCACAAACCTGGTTCCGACAGTTGCGCCGAGTAGCCCGCTCGCGCCAGCAGTTCTTTCGCCGCAACGATCGTCTGCGGATGAAACGCCTCGTTAAAGGTATCAACCCAAAGCACGACCGGCCGTGGAGCACGGTTCCGAGGAGCGGGATCACCCGCGCTTCTTACGCGCGCTCTCTCCCTCCGCGATGCGAACCTCGGCAGTTCCCGCGCCGGATGAACGCCGGCAGCAAACTTCGTGAGCGGTGCGAAGAAGTTCGCGACACCTGGAGCAATCGCAGCTGCCCTCGCCCACCAGTGAATCAGCCCCATCGTCCACGCCGTTCGCGGCCGGAGATGGCGGCGGTAGTAATGAGCAAGGAACTCTGCTTTATAGGTCGCGATGTCGACCTCGACGGGACAGTCGCTCTTGCATCCCTTGCAGGAAAGGCAGAGGTCGAGCGTGTCGTGGACGGCGTCGCTGTTCCACCCGTCGAGGATCGATTCGCCGCGAATCATCTCGAATAGCGCCCGGGCCCGGCCGCGCGTCGTGTGCTGCTCCTCGCGCGTCGCCATGTAACTCGGGCACATCACGCCGCCCTCCGCGCGCCGGCACTTCCCGACTCCGACACAGCGGAGAAGCGCTTTTCCGAAACGGCCGTCGTCCTTCGGGTAGTGGAACCATGCGTCGCGCTCCAGGGCATCCTGGACACCGTCGATACGCAGGTTTTCGTCGATGAAATACGCATCGACGAGTTTCCCCGGATTCATTTTTCCGTCTGGGTCCCAGATCCGTTTGAATTCGCGGAATGCGGCGATGAGATCCTCGCCGAACATGATCTTCAGTAGCTCTCCGCGTGCCTGGCCGTCACCATGTTCACCGGAGAGCGAGCCGCCATGACGGACCACGAGATGCGCGGCTTCCGTCACGAACTCCCGGTAGCGCGCCACTCCTTCGTCGTTAGTGAAATCGAAATTGATCCGGCAGTGGACGCATCCGTCGCCGAAATGACCGTAGAGATCACAGTCGTAGCCGAAGCGGTCGAGAAGATGGCGGAAATCCCGGAGGTAGGCTCCGATCTTGTCCGGCGGAACCGCTGCGTCCTCCCACCCCGGCCATGTCTCCGGCCGCCCGGGAACGTGGGCCGTGGCACCGAGACCCGATTCCCGGACTTCCCAGACCGTTTCCTGGTCGTGTCGGTCGGTGAGAATCCGGAACTGAGGTGCGTTCTTCTCCGATCGAAGCTCCTTCACCGCACGGCTGGCGCTCTCCTTTGCTTCTTCTTCTGTTTCACCGCCGAACTCGACGAGCAGCCAGCCTTTTCCTTCGGGAAGAAGATCAAGATTGTCGACGTGCAAGCCCTGGTCGCGCATGTCGTGGGTCAGCGCTTCATCGATTCCCTCCAGTCCGATCGGCTGCAGCTCTCGAACGCGAGCCACGTGATCGCCGGCCTGAAAGATATCGGGATACCCGAGGACGACCATCGCGCGTTTCGGCGGTGAGTGGATGAGCCGGACCTTCGCTTCCAGAATCAGAACACACGTCGACTCGGTGCCGACGAGAGCCCGGGCGATGTTACATTCCCTCCCCGCTAGAAGGTACTCGAGCGGATACCCGGACCCTCGGCGTGGAATCGAAGGGAAACGCTCCACGATCTCTTCGGCGTACCGGTCGCGCAGATCGCGCAGCCGCGAAAAGATCTCTCCTTCCCTCCCCCTGACCCGGCATCGCCGTTCGAGCTCTTCCTCAGTCGCAGGACCGACACGGAGCCGTACACCGTCATAGGTGAGGACCTCGAGCTCGTGGACGTTTTCCGAAGTTCGTCCGGCGACGATTGCGTGAATGCCGCAGGAGTTGTTGCCGATCATTCCCCCGAGCGTGCAGTGGCTGTGCGTGGCAGGATCAGGCCCGAAGGTGAGGTGGTGTTCCTCCGCCGCGTTGCGGAGATCGTCGAGGACCACTCCGGGCTCGACGCGCGCCCATCGTTCGTCGGGATTCAGCTCCAGGATTCGATTCATGTACTTCGAGAAGTCGATGATGATTCCGGTGTTGCAGCACTGCCCGGCGAGGCTCGTGCCTCCCCCGCGGCCGAGAATCGGCGCGCCGTGCGACCGGGCAATGCGGACGGCGGCGATGACGTCGTCGACATGTCTGGGAAGGACGACGCCAATGGGAATCTGACGGTAGTTCGACGCATCCGCCGAATACATCGCTCGCGCGGTCTGATCGAGCCGCACTTCTCCGTCGATCGAACCTTTCAAGTCGCGGTAGAGGTGCTCGAGATCGATGTCGAGCTGCTGAAGGCGGTCGTTGTACTGCAACCTCGGCTGCACGGGCCGCCCGCTCGTTTCCACGGACATCGGCGCGGGCTCGATCCGCGCTTTGAACCGCCGCTGAGAGGTGGCGATGCTGCGATGATCACGAGCCACCAGAGGCGCCCTTGATCGCGATCAGAGACAGCTTCGTGCTCTCGTCCTTCTCCCGCCGGAGCTCGCTTCGATAGTCGAGCAGGTGCATCTCCAGTGTCGGGAAGACGTGGCCTTCGATGAGATGGCCGCCGATCGTGCTCCCATCCCGCCGGCCGAGGACGACATGGGCGTGGATCTTCGTATCGTCGCCTTCCAACGCGATGTCTCCCATCAGCGACAGAACTTCAACCTGCTCGCCGACCGAGATGTGATCGTAGTCGCGCTTGTCCGGATTCCAGAACGCAACGACGGCACGCTGAAAAGCGCCGATGGCCGCAAAACGGCCGCCGCGAATCGAATGCTCCTGCGCGAAGTTCCGCAGCGTATGGACCACCTCGTCGCCTTTGTCGAAGACTAGAAAATGCGGACGAGTATCGGTAAAGCTTTTCAATTTCATACAGCCTCCTTCGGTCTGGAGATCATGCGATCCTCCACTGGTCTGCATCTGCTGACTTCAACGCCACGCCGTGTCCGGGACGATCGAGCGGCGGGTGCAGCAGACCGTCTTGGGCGGCGACAAAGCCGTCCAGCAGCATCGATTCGATGCGGACGTGGTCGTGGAAATATTCGACGTGGACCAGCGGCGACGATGCCGCGGCGGCGTGAAGATGAATTGACGGCGCACAGTGGGCGGACAGCGGGACGTGTCTCGCTTCACAGAGCGCCGACGCTTTCATGAAACCGCTGATGCCGAGACACCGCGTGGCGTCGGCCTGCAGGATATCGACGCTGGAAGCGTCCAGCATCGCCGCGAAGTACCACGGATCGTAGCCGTATTCGCCCGCGGCGATCGCCATGCCCATCGGAGCGTGACTCCGGACCCATCGAAGTCCTTCCCGGTCATCGGAGCTCACGGGCTCCTCGAACCAGACCACGTTCGATTCCGCAAAACGGTTCGCAGCGGCAACGGCCTGGTGTCGGGAGAGCGCCCCGTTCGCATCGACCATCAGCGCACAGGAGGTGCCGATCGCCTTTTTCGCTCCCGTCACGCGTTTCGGATCGTCGTGCGGTGCGCGGCCGACCTTCATCTTCACCATCGTGAACCCGTCGGCCACCCAGTCGCTGAGTTGCCGCTGCAGCGCCTTCTCATCGAGTGAGGTGAATCCCCCGCTGCCGTATGCCGGGACGGCGTCGCGAACCTGGCCGAGAAGTGTGACGAGCGGCTGGTCGAGTAGTTTCGCTTTCAGGTCCCACAGTGCCGTGTCCACGGCGCTGACGGCGTGGGCACCGATGCCAGGCCGCCCGATGTTTCGAAGATCGGCGGACATCGACCGCCAGGCCGCTTCGATATCCATCGCCAGATGGCCGCGGAGCAGATCCGCAAAACGCCTGTTGACGATGGAGGCCGCCGTCACGTCGGCATAGCTGTATCCGAAACCGTTGCGACCACCGGCATCGACCTCGACGCAAACCATCGTCGTCGAGTCCCATTCGTACGTCCCGTCACTTTCGGGAGCTTCGGTGGGAATCCGATAAGCTGTCGCGCGCACCGAGTCGATGCGCGCGTCGGTCACACCATCTCCTTCACTTTGTTCTTGAAGACGGTGGCCATGATCTTCTTCCGATCGGGCTCTCCCTTTGCCAGCGACTCTGCGAAATGCAGCGCCTGCTCCGGCGTGATGTTTGCCGGCATCGGCGGCTCGAACGGATCGACGACAGCCTCGATGACGACCGGCCCGGGAGCGTTCAGCGCCTGCTGGAGCTGATCCCCGCAACGCTCGGGGTCGTCGATGCGGATTCCGGTCGCCCCGCAAGCTTCGGCGATCTTCACGAAATCGATCGGATGCAGCGCGCAGGCGTACTCGGGATTGCCCAGGAACACCATCTGCTCCCATTTGATCTGGCCGAGCGTATCGTTCTTGATCACGATGACTTTGATGGGCAGGTTGTATTTGACGGCGGTCGCCATCTCACCCATGAGCATCGTCATGGCCCCGTCGCCGACGAAGGCAATGGATTGCCGATTCGGATGAGCGATCTGCGCGGCGATGGCGTAGGGCAGCCCGCAGGCCATCGTGGCCAGATTTCCGGACAGCGAATACATCTGGCCGCGACGCACCTTGATGTGCCGCGCGAACCATGTCGCCACCGTCCCGGAATCGCAGGAGACGATCGCGTCGGAGCTGAGCCGCTTCGATAACTCGGCCGCGACGACCTGAGGCTTCAGCGGCTTGTCCATCCGCGTGGCCCGCGTATCCATCAGTTCCTCCCACTCCTTCATCCCCTTCTGCGCTTTTTCGAGGAAGCTCCGGTCGTCCTTCTTCTGCAGGAGCGGCAGAAGTTTGCGGATCGTCTGTTTCGTGTCGCCGACGAGGCCCACTTCCACCGGATATCGAAGTCCGATCCGCACGGGGTCGCAGTCGATCTGCACGCCGCGCTTTTCACCCGGCTTCGGAAAAAATTCGA
Organism: Acidobacteriota bacterium; assembly: GCA_019347945.1. Lineage (NCBI taxonomy): Bacteria > Pseudomonadati > Acidobacteriota > Acidobacteriota bacterium. The sequence goes on from JAHWKK010000001.1 coordinate 225,565, forward strand.
TGTAGGGAAACGACGTCCCCACCATCAGAAGCGTGTCGCAGTTTTCGATCGCCTCCTCGGACGGCTTTGTGCCGAGGAGACCGATGCTCCCGGTCGTGTAAGGGCTGTCGTCGGGAAGGACTGCTTTTCCGAGAAGCGGTTTGATGACCGGACTGGCCAGGGTTTCGGCGAGTTTTTCGATTTCCTCGGTGGCGCCGAGCGCGCCGCGGCCTGCCATCATTGCGATTTTCTTTCCGGAGTTGAGCACGGCTGCCGCTGCTTGCAGGTGTTCGTCGGCAGGAACGCCGCCGCCGCGCGCGAGGACGTCCGTGTCCGCATGCCGTTTGACGTTCCGTTTTGAGCGCGGCCCGCCCTCCTGCTCCTGCAGATCTACAGGGAAGTTGATGTGCGTGACGCAGCCGTAGGCCAGCGACGTCCTGCACGCCAGATGGGCGACGTTCTCCACGTGCGCGGCGCTCATCACACGAACGCTGTAAGGCGCTACGTCATCGAAGAGCTTGTCGAGATCGACGTCCTGCTGCGCGTAGGTGCCGATGAGATCGTGGAAGTGGTGGCCGGTGATCGCCAGCACCGGCTGACCGTCGAGCTTGGCGTCGTAAAGGCCGTTGAGTAGATGAATCCCGCCCGGGCCCGACGTTGCGAGGCAGACGCCGAGTTTGCCGGTGTATTTGGCGTAGCCACAGGCCATGAACGCTGCCGATTCTTCGTGCCGGGCCTGGATGAACTGGATCTCGTCCTGACGCTGGCGAAGCGCTTCCATGATCCCGTTGATGCCGTCTCCGGGGAGGCCGAAGATTACCTTCACGTCCCAGTCGATGAGCACGTCCACCAGAATTTCTGCTGCGTTCCTCGAAGCCATCGGTCCTCCTTTGCGACGAAATGCAGGGATTCGAAGCAGGACGCGTGCCTCAGTGCTGAAGCAAGGAGGAAGGGATTCGGTCGATGTCGGTCTCGCGACCTGCCGTTCCGGCGGGTGCTGACGAAGTAGCAGACACATCGCGACAACCGCAAAAAAAGATCTCAGTCGCGGCATCGGGAAACGGGTCATCTCATTTCCGGCGCCGACTTTGCTGCATCGCGTCATCGTGCAGTGGTTCAAAGATCTGCCGCTCTGGGGAAACATCGCCGCGTTTGCCGTGGGTTGCATATTCGTATGGTTCGCAGGCACCCGCCTCTCGCGCGGCGCCGATGCGATCTCCGGTCGTACGAAACTCGGTGAAGCGTTCGTGGGCGCGCTGCTTCTCGGCGGCGCGACATCGCTCCCCGAGATCGCGACGACGGTCAGCGCGTCGGTGCTCGGCCGCGCCGACATCGCCGTAAACAACATCTTCGGCGGCATCGCCATGCAGGTAAGCATCCTGGCGCTCGCCGATGCCGTCATAGGCCGCGGCCCCATCTCGGCGAGTTACCGCCATCCCGGAGTTCTGTTGCAGGGCACCCTGCTCGTATTTGTACTGACGACCGCTACGGCCGCGATCGCCGTCGGCGACACTCTTCTCGCGGGTTTCGGAATCTGGACGCTCGCAATCTTCGTCTTTGTGATCCTGGGTCTGGTCCTCATCAAACGATATGAGCAGAACCCGACGTGGAAACCGATAGAGCTCGAGGAGAAACGGCGTCGGGACGAGGCGGAAGAAGCGGAAGACGAGAAGACGGTTCCCGGCAAACGATTCCGCAGGATGTCGATGCCACGGCTCGTGACGGACATGACGATCTCCGGTCTGGTAGTGCTCGGCGCCGGATTCGCCGTGACCCAGTCGGGGGAACAGATTGCCGAACAGACCGGGATCGGAGGCAGCTTCGCCGGCGCCGTCCTGCTCGCAATCGCGACGTCACTGCCGGAAGTGAGCACGACAGTCGAAGCGGCGCGGCTCGGTGCTCGGATGATGGCGATTTCGAACATCTTCGGGACTAACCTGTTCGATGCGGCTCTACTGTTCGTCGCCGACCTCGGTTACGCCAAAGATGCGGCTGTTCTCAACGAGGTCGGCAGCTTCGCCCAGGTCGGCGCACTCCTCGGGATCGCGTGCACGACGATCTACATGGCTGGCATACTCGAGCGCAAGGATCGATCGTGGCTGCGCCTCGGCCCCGACTCGATCCTAGTGCTGATGGTCTACGGTGGGGGCCTGGTGCTGCTCTACACCCTGCGTTGAAGGAGTGCGGGCGTCCTCACCCGCGCCCGATAACGATTCGTAGTACGCCGCCACAGCCTGCATCTGCTCTTTTGTGAGCCGCGGCGCGACTTCCTGCATCAGATGTGCGTAATGCGTTCCGCCGCGGTGCCCCTTTTCGAAGAGCTCCAGCTGCAGCACGATGTATTCGGCGTATTGGCCGGCCAGCATCGGGTATTCGCGTTTCGGATGCGGATGCGTCGGGCCGTGGCAGTCGGCACATGCCGGAACCTTCTGCGCCGGCACGCCGCGATGAGCGATTTCATAGCCGGGGCTCGACCCCTCGTCCGGGAGTGCGAGGTCGGCTCCGTGTGTCCCCACCGCCGGCTCCAGACTCGAGTAGTACTCCGCCATCTCGTTCATCTCTTCGTCCGACAAACCCGCCGCCACCGGTTCCATCAGTCCGCTGTGACGATCGCCGCGTTCATACGCTTTCAGCGAATTCACCAGATAAGCGGCATGCTGCCCGGCGAGCTTCGGGAACGCCCCGGAGCCACGGCCGCGGCCATCGGCGCCGTGACAACGGGCGCACCGTTCGCGCACGACGCGCGGAAGATTTTCGGGTCCGGTGAGATCCTCGATCGGCGCGGCAGCAGCGCTGGGCGGCGAAGGGCCGAACGCGAGCTGGTGATATTCGGCGGCGTCGAGCTCAGGCATGGCCAGGAGAAACGCCACCATCGCCCAAACTTCATCGTCGCGGTTCTTCGCCGGCCAGGCCGGCATGCCGGTGAACTTGATGCCGTGTTTGATGATCGAGAACAACTCCTCCTTCGAATACTTCGAGATCGCTTCCGGCAGGTAGGGCGGATGCGGCGTCATCGCCGCGGCTACGCGCGGATGGTGCAGCTCCGGACTGCCGTGGCAGGGACGGCAGGTGGTCTCGTATTGCCCCGCACCCTTGAGAACGTTCGCAGACCGGTTGAGATCTGGAGGAGCCTCGACGCCGAGGCTCTGCGTCGAAAAGCCGCGAATCTTCGAGAACTGAAAGAACCACCGCACGGGCGGCAGATGTTCGGAGCTCGCCTTCACCGGAATCAGACCCAGCAGAACCAGCAGCACACCGGTCACTCCGGCCGCAGCGATGAGCAGCGCTGCGCCGATGAAGCGCTGCCGCCACTTTCGTTGCACCTTCGGCTCGCGATCGCGCCGTTCCGGCAGAAGCGAGAAGACAACGATCAATGTCCCCCATACGATCGTGTCGATGAACTGGCGGAGCAGCTTCATGCGTTCTGCTCCCGGAGAAGCCGCAGCGTCAGCCACAGGCCACCGAAAAGATAAGAGACCCCGCCGATCAGGAGCATGATCGCGCCACCGAGGTGCTGGTCGGGGAGTGATGTGGCGTGAGCGTAGAGGGAGCGCGGCGTCAGCGCGAGAAGAGCACCGAGCAGCGTCATGTGCATCGACGTGAGGAGAAGCGCAACGATGCCCGTTCCAATCCGATGGAGCGACGAGATCCAGACGAGCAGACCAGCTGCGAAGAACATCGACTGTTCGACGACCATCACTCCCGGCCCATGTCTCGCCGACATGTGCAGCGCCGGCGCGTGCCAGGCCCAGACGACGATCAACTCGACCAGCGAGAGAGGAATCGGCGCGAACATCGCTGGAAGTCTCCGCGGCCCGATTCCGATGGCGATCAGCGGTGCGGCGACTGCCACTACTCCCATGTGCAGTGTCATGTGTGCGGAGAACGAATGCGCGGCGAGCTCCGGCAGAGGACCGAGCCACAGAAACGCCAGCAGCGCAATTCCGCCGATCAGGGCTGCGGCTTTCACCGGCAACTCCTGAATACGATGGCCACGAAGGCCGCGTAGATCACCGCCACACCACTCAGACCGGCCAGCAGCATCGTTGCGAAGCCGAGGAATCGACGGCGATCGGCGGGCGTGTCGTCGTCGTGAGGGAGATGAGCATCGCCGAACCGGTGGCGGCGATAACCATCCCATCCGTTCCACGCGATCCCGACCAACGCGACGGCGGTGAAAACCAGGATCGCCCATCGAATCGGCTCGAGCGTACCAGTGCGCGCCACATACTTCGCACACCAGATCGCCGCCGTCACGTAACAGAGCATGAAATGCGCGGCCCAGATCGTCGGCGAAGCGATCAGCCGCCAGAGACTTTCTTTCCGTTCTGCGAGTGATTGCTGAGTCATTTCACCAGCGGGAAGCCCGCGATCGTCAGCACGGTGACGAGTGCCGTGATTGCAACGAAGTGCCAGAACAGCACGACGTTGTGGATTTCGATGTCGTAGTGCGCGGTCATCTTTCCAGCCAGACGCCGAGCGAAACAATACAGATGCATGATCACGCCGACCACCGCATGCCCCGCAGTCCAGATGCACAGAAGCCAGACAGTCGCCGGATAGACGTGTGTTTTCGGATCGAGGCCCGTCAACCACGGCCCCGCCAGCATCGACGCCCCGCCCGCGAGCGCGAGCGTGATCGCGCCGAGCGTCGAACCGTAGTAGCCGCCCGCTTTGCCGGCGCTATTGAACCGGCGGGCGAGCAGGCCGAGGCCCCACGATCCGAGGATCAGCGCGAGCGCGATCGATGGCCACAACACTCCGGGGCCTGTCGCGTTCTCCGGCGGGAAATCGGGATGGATCGTCCAGTAGAAGAAGTAGGCGAAGATGAGGCAGGCGAATGCGGTGGAGATGGCCAGCATCGTGATCAGCACCGCCCACCATCCGACCGAGCTCGGTCCCGATTCATAAAGCGGCAGCTTCAGCCCAAGGCCGACGTCTTTCTCCTCCTTCTCCGGAATCTTCGCCGTACCGATCCAGAGCCAGTAGCAGATCACCAGCGTCCCCGCGACCAGACTCATGATCGCCGGCATCCACAGATAGAAGGTCCCGAGAATGAAGAAGCCCCCGATAGTGACCGCAGCGAGCAGCGGAATGAAGCTCGGTCCGGGCAGCCGAAGGCACTGCTGCGGTGTCGCATCAATCGGACTGGTGACGATCGTTTCGCGCTCCATCTCTTCGGCATCGGGGAGATAGAAGCGCCCCTGATCGACGTCGCGCAGGAAGTTCGGCTGATCCCAGATCGGATACCGGCTGTCGATCTCCGGAATCGTACGGATGCCCCATGCCTCCGGCGGCATCTTCGGCACCCATTCCAGCGTGCCCGCGTTCCACGGATTTCGTTCGGACATCGGATCGTTTTTCTTCGGCCGCACGACGTCCCAGACGATGATCGCGATCCCGATGCCGAGTATGAATGCGCCGATGGTCGAGACGAGGTTGAGCGTGTCCCACCCGAGATTCGACGGATACGTGAATACGCGGCGCGGCATCCCTCGCAGACCGGTGAAGTGCATCGGCAGGAAGGCGATGTTGAATCCGATGAACATGAACCAGAAGGCGATCTTGCCGAGCTTGTCTGAAAGCTTTTTGCCCTTGAGAAGCGGGAACCAGTAATAAAGCCCGGCGATGATCGGAAAGACGGCTCCGCCGATCAGCACGTAGTGCAGGTGCCCGACGACGAAAAACGTGTCGTGCGCCTGAAAGTCGAATGATGCCAGCGCGATCATTACGCCGGTCAAACCACCGAGAACGAAGATGGCCAGCGTACCGAACACGTAGAGTATCGGGACCGAACGTGCGACACGTCCCGCGGCCATTGTGGCGATGAAACAGAAGATCTGCACACCTGTCGGGATGGCAACGGCCTCCGACGCGGCGGAGAAGAGTCCCAGCGACACTCCGGGCAAACCGGTCGTGTACATGTGGTGGACCCACAGACCGAAGCTGATGAAACCCGTGCCGACCGCGGCGAGAACGATCCAGCTGTAGCCAACGATGGGACGGCGGGCAAACGTCGGAATGACCATCGCCAGGATGGCAATGGAAGGAAGAAAGATGATGTACACCTCCGGATGGCCGAACAGCCAGAAGAGGTGCTGCCACAGCACCGGATCGCCGCCTCCGGCGGGGTCGAAAAACGGCCACTTGAACGCCCGCTCGACTTCGAGCAGCATGCTGCCGGCGATCAGCGGCGGAAAGGCGAACAGCACCATCGCCGCCGCGACGAGCACGTACCAGCAGTAGAGCGGAATGAGATTGATGCGCATCCCGGGGGGACGGCACTTGAGCGTTCCCACGATCAGCTCGACGGCGGCGGCGATCGCGGCGATCTCGATGAACGAGAAGCCGAGAAGCCACATGTCGGCGCCGACCCCCGGCTGGTACTTCGATGTCAGCGGCGGATACATGAACCAGCCGCCGCGCGGAGCGGCGTCGAAGAGCAACGATCCGGAAAGGAATACGCCGCCGATCAGGAAGCACCAGAAGCCGAAAGCCGAAAGGCGGGGAAACGGCAGATCGCGAGCGCCCAGCATCTGCGGCATGAAGATGACGGCGATCGACTCGAAGACCGGGATCGCGAAGAGGAACATCATCACCGACCCGTGGACGGTGAAGATCTGGTTGTAGGTTTCGGCGGAGACCAGGTCGTTTCCCGGCCGGGCGAGCTGCAGCCGCATGATCAGCGCGAGCAGGCCGCCGTACAGAAAGAACAGAAACGCGGCTCCCGTGTACCACACCCCCACCTCGGTGTTGTTGACGGCCGACCAGTACTTCCATCCTTTCGGCGCCGCCCACACTTCGCGCAGCCGCTCTTCCTGTGCCCGCTGCAGCTCCTGCGGGGGCTCGTACGGAAGCGGTTCGGGATCAGCGGCTGGGGTTTTCGGCTTCATTCCAGAGATTCCAGATATGCCGCCACCGCGGCGAGCTCCTCGCGAGGGAGCATCCCGAACGAGGGCATGTGCACGCCCGGTTTGACGGCGTCGGTACGCTCGATCCAGCGCGCGAACTCTGACGAACGGTTCGGGATGATGCCGGCGCCGAGCGTCAGCCGGCTGCCGACGTGCGTCAGGTCAGGTCCGACCAGGCCATCAGCGCTCGTTCCCCGGATCGTGTGACACGCCGGGCAGCCGTTGGCAAAGAACAACTCCCGCCCCTTCGACGGATCGTCGCGGGCCGGCGCGCGCTGCTCTTCGAGCCAGCGCGCGAAGTCCTCCTTCTCCATGACCACGACAGGAAAAGCCATGAGCGCATGCGAGGTTCCGCAGTATTCAGCGCACTGGCCCCGATACGTTCCGGTGGCCGTCGGATGGAGGACGAGACGGGTGCGGCGGCCGGGAATCATGTCCATCTTTCCGCCGATGTTCGGAATCCAGAAGGAATGGATGACATCGGAGCTTTCGAGATGGAACTCGACCGGCTCATCCACCGGCAGGCGGATCTCGTTCGCCAGATCGACCGGAGCTCCACCGGCAGGAAAATAGCGGACGCGCCACCACCACTGCTCTCCCGTCACGAAAACGCGCAATGTGCCGTCAGGTGCGGATGCCAGAAGAGGCGGCATCATGCTGAGACCATAGAAGAGGAGAGCGGCGAGAACAACCGTCGGGAAAACCGCGCCGCCGCCGACGATCATCATGGCCGTGCGTCGTCCGCCCGTGTCGGGGTGGACTTTGTAGGCCCAGAACGCCAGCGCCAGCACTCCGGTCCAGATGACGACGGCGCCGGCAGTCATCCACCAGAACAGCGCCGCCAGATCGTCGGCGCCGCGCCCCCGCGGCATCAGCGCGGACTGCGGCCCGGAGCATCCGGCGAGCAGAAGGATGCCTGCGAGACCAATCGCCGATCGAACCATGACCGGGAGTGCGTTCATGTCGAATGCCATCCGGACTTGCGGCTAGACTGTGCGGCGTGCAGGAGACTCACTCGAGGATCGAAGACTACGCGCTCATCGGAGATCTGCAGACTTGTGCGCTCGTCAGCCGCAGCGGATCGATCGACTGGCTCTGCGTCCCCCGGTTCGATTCCCCCGCCTGCTTCGCCGCGCTGGTCGGGAGTTCCGAAAACGGCCTATGGGAGATTGCTCCGCGGGACGAAATCCGCAGCGTGAAGCGTCGATATCGCGGCGATACGCTGATTCTCGAGACCGAATTCGAGACTGCCACCGGTCGCGTGCGGGTGATCGACTTCATGCCGATCCGCACCAGCGAAGTTGATCTCCTGCGCATCGTCGAGGGACTGGAAGGGCGGGTTCCGATGCGCATGGAGATGAAGATCCGCTTCGACTACGGATCGATCGTGCCGTGGGTACAGGCGATCGACGGCGGCATCCGCGCCGTCGCTGGTCCGGACACCATCTACGTGCGGGGCGAAGCGCCGATGCGCGGCGAAGGTCTCACCACCATCGCCGAGTTCGAAGTGGCGAAGGGGGAAAGTGTTTCCTTCGACATGACGTGGATGAAGACGTACGACGGCGACCCGAAGTTGCCGCAGGCTCATGAACGGCTGCGCCGCACCGAGGAGTTCTGGCGCGAGTGGTCGGGTCGCTGCACGTACGACGGGCGATGGCGCGATTCCGTGATGCGCTCCCTCATCACGCTCAAAGCGCTGACGTACAAGCCGACGGGCGGCCTCGTCGCGGCCGCGACGACGTCGCTTCCCGAACACATCGGCGGTGTCCGTAACTGGGATTACCGCTACTGCTGGTTGCGCGACGCCACGTTTGCGCTGTACGCGCTGACGGTCGGCGGCTATACGGACGAAGCGCTGGCATGGCGCGAATGGCTCGTCCACGCCGTCGCCGGCCGGCCGGAGGAGTTGCAGATCATGTACGGGATCTCCGGCGAGCGGCGGCTGACCGAGCTCGAACTGGATTGGCTCGATGGTTACGAAGATTCACGGCCGGTCCGAATCGGCAACGCTGCCTATCAGCAGCATCAGCTCGACGTCTACGGCGAAGTCATGGATGTGCTGCACTTGACGCGGAAGCTCGACCTTCCGCAGGACGACAACACCTGGCGTGTGCAGTCTGGTCTGCTCGACTATCTCGAAAAAGGATGGAAAGATCCCGATGAGGGAATCTGGGAAGTACGCGGCCCGCGCCGCCACTTCACGCACTCCAAAGTGATGGCGTGGGTGGCGTTCGATCGCGCGATTGCCGACGTGGAACGATTCGAATTCGAAGGACCACTGGAGAAGTGGCGCGCGACCCGGGAGGAGATCCGCACCGAGGTGATGGAGCGCGGCTTCAATCGCGAGCTGAATGCTTTCGTGCAGTCGTACGGTTCGAGGGAAGCCGATGCCAGTCTGTTAATGCTCCCCTCACTCGGGTTCATCGACGCGAACGATCCGCGGATGATCGGAACCGTGGCGTTGATCCGGAAGCAGCTGCAGAAGGACGGCCTCATCAGCCGCTACCGCCCCAACCCGGAGATCGATGGCCTGCCTCCCGGTGAAGGGGCATTCCTTCTCTGCACATTCTGGCTGGCCGACGTTCTGGCGCTGCAGGGACATTATGACGAGGCGACGGAGATCTTCGAGCGGCTCGTCGCGCTGCAGAATGACGTCGGCCTCCTCTCCGAACAGTACTCTCCCTCGACCCGCCGCCACCTCGGCAACTTTCCGCAGTTGTATTCGCACGTGGGCCTGATCAACACCGCGCGCAATCTGCAGCGCCGCGGCGGACCGGCCGAAGATCGCCAGAAGCACTGAGACCTCGAACCGCCTGCGCCTCCGCGATGCGGAGTCGGCGGCTCACGAGCCGGGTTTTCCTGGTGACCAGGACCGAGACGATGACTGGGTCGTCGAAGTCAACCACGTATCATTGGAGGTCCTGTTCCGGGTTCTCCCTCGCATCGGCGAAAAGTGAGTCGCCGTAGATCTCGGCATAACGCTGGTAGCTGTTGAGGACCTTTCTCACGTAGTGTTTGGTCTCGTCGAAGTAGATCGTCGCGAGAAAGTAGTCGTCGCCGTCGCCGGGTGCCAGGCGAGACCAGAGCTTCGACTGTGCGGGACCGGCGTTGTACGCCGCTGCGGCCTTGTAGCGGTTGCCATCGAACTCTTTCATCAGGTCACCGACATAGCGTGCCCCGAGCCTGATGATCGTCTCGGGCTCGTAGAGATCTTCGGAGCGGAGACCTTCGAGTCCCAGCTTCTCTCCGATCTGGCGGGCGGTGAGGAAAATGAACTGGAGCAGTCCACGCGCGGCCGCGGGGGACTTCGCATTCGGGTCGAACCGCGATTCTTCCCGCATGATCGAGATCAGCAGCCTCGGATCGGCACCATGTTCCTGCGACTCCTGCCAGATCAGATCCGAGAAATAGTCGGGGTAGAGAAGCTTCCGGATCTCGATTGGCAACAGATGAGGAGAGAAATCGTCGGGTACGCGATTCATCAGGATCTCGGCGGCGCGAACCGAAGGGCGCGTCCGGCCGCCGAGCCGGTCGACGATCGCCCGCGTGAGCGCAGACTCCAGGGAGTTGAGTGGGTAGAGGTCGTCGACGTAGCTGGCGGCTTCGTCGTACAGACCCATGGCGATCAGCCGCTCCCCTTTCGATCCTCCCTCCAGTGGCAAGCTCGGCAGCTCCGCGGGTGTGGCGCGGAGAACCGCCGAGTATTGGGGAAAGAGCGCGTAGATCTGGCCCAGACGGAGAAGCTCGGGTACGGAATGGTCGGACAGAAGGACGATCTCTCGCTGGATGTCCCGCGCATCTCCCAACAGGCCGTCCTCGCGAGCCGTGGTGAGCGCGGTGCGGCGTCGCTCGATCGCAGCGTCCACCTGCTCGCGGATCTCCGGGACCTCGAAGCGTTCGTAGATGAAATGCTTGTAATGAGTGGCGACCGGCATTCTTAGAACGTCGAGATATTCGTCGAGTGCGCCGAGGGGATTTTCCGATTCGAGGGCGCGACCTCTCCAGTAGAGAATCTCGGCTCGCTCGTACGGATCGAGCCGTCTTCGATCGATTCTTCCGAGCACTTCGAGTGCCTCGGTATTGCGGCCCGCAGCCACGCAGGCGACACCGTATGCGAGCGAGGCGTCGATGATCGTCTCGCCACGCGGGAAGATCTTGCGGAGGTATTCGAGATCCGCGCGTGCGTCCGACCAGCGACCTCCCTTCGCGCGTGTCCGCATGCGCTGGGCGAGGGATGCGGCGGTCGAGTCGTAGCTCCCACGCACACGGATCGAGTCGGCCATCAGACTTTCGGCGACATCGTCGTTGCCCTGGAGCTGCGCGGCGCGGGAGGCGTGGTAGAAGAATCGCGACTGCCAGGCTCGCGAGCGCGCCACCCGGGCGGCGTACCGATAGGCTTCCTCGGCGCTTGCGAAGTCCTCGTTGAAGAAGTGCGCGCGGCCGAGCGCGAAGTTGATGTCGTCGAGCCTCCCCGGAATCGCCTGACGGAGGGGTCGCAGCAGCTCGATGGCGTGCCCGAAGTGGCGGTGGCTCGATGCGGTTCGAGCGATGAGGTACCGCTGCTCGGCGTTGAGCGAAGCGGCGACGTTCTCCCGCTCGAACAGCTCCAGAATGCGCTCCGCGGCATCGTCGGTATGGCGCCGGGCAAGAAGCGCGAGACCCGCACCGATTGCGGTGCTGCGATCCTCCTCGAAGAGTGCCACGATCGCCATGGCTTCGCTTTCCCGGCGGGTCGATTCCGGAATGGCCGAAGGGAGCGATCGCACCCAGGAGAGTGCTGCGGAAGGGTCGGCGTGCTCGACGAGATAGGCGAGCTCTTCCTGGACGGCAGGAATGGCGTAAATGGATCCGGCGTGTCCCTCGATGAGACGCCGCCGGTAGCGCGAGGCGTTCTCCTCGTCTCCGGTGCCATCGAGCGCTCGGGCGGCGTGGTAGAGGGCGAGCTGCGGATAGTCACCCTCCTCGATCTCCGGGTCGAGCAGATCGAGCGCTTCATCCCATTCCTCCGCCGCGGTCAGCGCCCGAGCGTGCAGGTAGCGCAGCTCGTGCTTCTCGTACGCCGTGGGATCGTTCGCGGCGAGCCATTCGAGCTCGTATGCGAGATCCGCCCAGGCGTCGCCCCGCGTCATCGCCGAGATCAGCTTCGTCCATTCTTCGGGTGGCGCCTCGAAAAGTCTCGGCTCCCGCTCGACCCCGACCGCATCGGCGATGCCGGTCAGCACATCCCCGCCGATGCGCCCCCGGCGGTAGGCGACGAACAGAGCAACGATCAGAATGATCGGGATGAGAATGCCTGCGGTTGTGAGAATCCAGGTTCTTCGGTTCAAGGCCGATCTTTCCGGTCCAGGGTGCCGGAAATCAACGCATGCGGCGTTCGGCGGAGGATTTCACGCCTCGCGATCGGATAGCCCATCACCGTATCCACCACCATTCTTCGCCCCTCCTGATCGACGAGGATCAGAATCTTTCGGCGAATCTCGTGGACTTCGACGACGTCGCGCCACGACAGCCACCCGTCCGGCCGGCCGAACAGAGAGAGAAATCTGTTTCGGTACAGGAGTCCGTGGGGGCTGACATAGATGCGATCGCCGTAGTGCACGAGGGCTGATGCAATCGTTCCGAGCACCAGCAGGGTGAACCCGAGAAAAGGCAGGAATCCGATGTTCCCCGGACCTCTCGAGAGATAGTCGAACAGCAGAGCCGCGGACGCGAATACTGCAGCGCAGGAGATGATCCTGGCCACGGGTGTCCTGTCGAACACCAGGGTCGTTTTCGCCATATCGAGCTCGGCCACGGGGTCGTTCAGTTCAAAATCAGTTCCCGCTTTCTTTTCCACGATTACTGCAACGACTGAGTGGCCGGACACATTCGCCAGAATGACTGGCAGTGCGGAAGGGTTAGAGAGCCAAACCTTCGTGGCGGGGGCCGCGTGACCCCCAACCGAGACCGGGAGATTCGATCAGATGCGCTGGACTCAGACATTCATCAACACGCTGCGGGAAGAGCCCTCGGACGCCGACGTCGTCAGCCAGAAACTGATGATGCGCGCCGGCATGATCCGGAAGGTGGCCGCCGGGATCTACTCCTACCTGCCGCTCGGACTCCGCTCGATCCACAAGCTCGAGCGGATCGTGCGCGAGGAGATGGATCGCGCAGGCTCGATCGAGCTCTCGATGCCCGCCATTCAGCCCGCCGAGCTGTGGCAGGAGTCCGGGCGATGGCAGCAGTACGGCCGGGAACTCCTGCGGCTCAAGGATCGCCACGATCGCGATTTCGTCTTCGGACCCACCCATGAAGAGGTCATCACCGACATCGTCCGGGACGCCGTCTCTTCATGGAGGCAGCTGCCGAAGAACCTCTATCAGATTCAGACCAAGTTTCGGGACGAGGTCAGGCCGCGGTTCGGACTGATGCGAGGCCGCGAGTTCATCATGAAAGACGCCTACTCCTTTCACTCGAGCTGGGAGTCTCTGAATGAAACGTACGAAAAGATGCATGAAGCGTACACCAGGATCTTTGAACGGTGCGGTTTGGATCATGTCGTGGTGGAAGCGGATACGGGAAACATCGGCGGCTCCGCCTCGCACGAGTTCATGGTTCTCGCGCAGAGCGGGGAGGACGCGGTGGTGCGCTGCCCTTCATGCGGATATGGGGCGAACATCGAGAAGGCGGAGGCTGCGCGCCGCGAGGTCGAGCAGAGCGAACCCGTCGACCTCGACAGACTGGAAGAAGTCGAGACGCCGGGGAAGAAGACCATCGAGGAGGTCGCCGGATTTCTCGATCTCCCGGCCGGCAGGATCGTGAAGAGTCTTCTGATCGAGACCGCCGACGAAGTCGTCATGATTCTCCTTCCCGGGGACAGATCGGCGAACGAGATCAAGATCCGGAACTTCCTCGACGTGAACTGGATTCAGATGGCGACACCTGAAACCATCGAGCGCGTCACCGGCGGTCCCGAGGGGTTCAGCGGACCTCTCGGTGTGGAGAACATTCGTGTGTACGCCGACGTCGCCCTCGAGGGGATGTCGAACTTCGTCGTCGGCGCGAACAAGGCCGACCACCATCTGACCGGTGTCAACATCGGTCGCGATTTCAGTCCCGCCGGGTTCGCCGATTTCACGGTAGTCACGGCGGGAGATCCGTGTCACCGCTGTGGAACGGCGCTCGAGATGTTCCGCGGAATCGAAGTGGGCCACATCTTCAAGCTCGGAACGAAGTACTCCTCGGCAATGCACTGCGAGTACCTCGACGAAGCTGGTGAACGACAGCCGATGGTCATGGGGTGTTACGGCCTCGGGATTGGCCGCACGGTCGCCGCCGCCATCGAACAGGGCAACGACGAGAACGGGATCATCTGGCCGGTCCCGCTCGCTCCCTATGAGGCCGTGGTGACCGCGATCGGTCGCGAGGAGGAGGTACGGGATGCCGCCGGGAAGGTTTACGAAGATCTTCGCGAAGCCGGCGTGGACGTAATTCTCGACGATCGGGACGAGCGCCCCGGTGTGAAGTTCAAGGACGCGGATCTGATCGGCTTTCCGCTTCGGGTGACTGTCGGAAAAAAGAGCCTCGCCGACGGCAACGTCGAGCTCTCGCTGCGCCGGGATGGAGAGCGTCAGAATGTCGCGCTCGACTCGATCGTGCAAACGGTTCTGGAGGCGAGGGAGTAGGGAGAGACGAGCGGCGAGCGACGAGTGGCGAGTGACGAGTGGTGAGTGGCGAGTGCGAGAGAGACCAGAGGCGAGGGAAGGATGGCTCACTCCTTCCGCCGTGGTTGAAGAGATCGCGAGCGAAGCGAGCGCACCATCCGTTCGTCCCTCGTCCCTCGTCGTACATTCCATTTACCACCCATCCGGTCGCTTTCTCCGTTCTTCTCTCTTCTCTCTCGCAATGGGACCGGTTAGCATTACCGGCCAGGAGGATCGGATGAAAAAGTACGGGGTGATTGTCTGCGCGGTTGCGCTGGTTTGTGGAGGGGCTTTTGCTCAGAACTCGGACATCGAGGCACTGTCGGGTGTGCAGTTCGACTTCGGGAATCCGGGTGCTCGAGCGATGGGAATGGGGGGAGCTTTTCTGGGGCTGGCTGACGACGCGTCTGCCGCGGAGGCCAATCCGGCCGGATTGACCATTCTGAGAACTCCGGAGATCTCGCTCGAAGTCAGGCATTTTCTGATGCAGCAGGATCTTCCCGTGACCGGCACAGTTCCGGACATCATGGACGCTCCCTTCAAGGAGTGGAGCCGAACCGCCGAGATTCAGTTTGCGAGCATCGTCCTTCCCCTCGGTAACTGGGCGATCGCGGGCTACTACCATCACCCCGTCAACTACACCAATCAGGGAGCGGTTCTGCCCGAGTTCGACGCGCTGGGTCAGGTGACCAGACCGCTTCCGAACTTCTTTTTCAGCAGCGGTGATCCGATCGGCAGCGTCGGCCCCATCTCGGAGGACGAATGCTTCCGGCGCCAGGACGAAATGGGTGAGATCTGCTTCGAAGGAACGGTCTTTCCGTTCGTCACGGCGGTCGAGATCGATCTGAAGACAATGGGTCTTTCGCTCGCGTGGGAGTCCGGACCACTTTCGCTCGGCGCTACGGCGCGATACCAGAGATTGCGCGAAGCAGCATTCACGACTCGGGCGGATCCGGTCTTTTTCGAGCCGACGTCAGTGCTCGTCCAGGCGACCTTCAACGAAGAGTTCGAACCGGACTGGGAGGACGACCTCACCTTTGCGGCCGGATTCAAATGGGTTCTGCGCGACGGGCTCAGTTTCGGCGGGGTCTACAAGCAGGGGCCGGAGTTCCCGGCGCCGGTATTTCTCGGAGTGGCTGGACAGGTGGATTTCGACGAGTTCGCGGATGTGATGTTCAACGTGCCCGATTCCTACGGTGTCGGTCTCTCCTGGCGCCCGACGCCGGTCCTGACCATCAACCTCGATGCGATCGAAGTTAAGTACTCCGATCTCTCCTCTGACCTGATCGCGACGACCGCGTACACGACGGCGAATGACTTCCGGGCGGAGGACGCGACCGAACTGCGAATCGGTGGCGAGTACTTTTTCACCACAAGAATCCCGGTTGCGATCCGGGCAGGATACTGGAAGGAGCCGGGACACACGCTCGAGTACGTTGGCCCCAACACCTGTACTGATGCGGCCGTCCCCGACAACGAGCGGATCAATTGCGTTGCGCAGCGGATCACCGCGGGGATCCTCTTCCCCGAGCCGGTAGACCAGGATCACAGATCCATCGGAATCGGGCTCGCATGGCCGAGCTTTCAGATCGACGCGGCGTACGACACGTCGGACAAATTCAAGGTCGGGTCGATCACCGCGGTTTATCGGTTCTGACGCCTGCAGAAACGACGATCGAAAGGCGGCCTGTTCGGGCCGCCTTTTTTCTTCCCCGTTAGAATGCGGCAATGCAGTTCGATATCTTCTTCTCCATCTCTCAAACCGAGGTCGACGGAATCATTCCGGGCGAGCGCGAGATGCTCACGAATTTCTTCGACCAGGTCCGGCTTGCGGACGAGCTCGGATTCGGCACGGCCTGGATTGCAGAGAGTCATCTCTCGACCGAAGTACAGAAGCGGAACCCGGGAGCCGTGATCCCCCACTTCCAGGGAGAGATCGGGCTCAACACCGACATTCTGCAGTTTGCACATCGAATCTTCGCCACGACGAAACGGATTCACGTGGGCTCCGCGATCCTCAACATCCTGGCCAACGGCGGACCGATCGCGGCGGCCGAGCGGATCAGGACTTTTCTCGCACTGCACGGGCTCGAAGCGGACGAGTCGAGACTTCTGAACATCGGGTTCGCATCGGGCCGCTTTCCATTCATCAACGTCCCCTATGGAGTGGTTCCCCGCTCGCCGGTCGAGCTCGCGGCCTGGCCCGTGATGAAAAACAAGATCTTCCGGCAGGCTGCGGAGATCTTTCTCCGGTTGCTGCGCGGCGATGTGCTGAGCTCGGACGAGATCGAACCGAGCGTCCTGGAACGGGTCGACTTCCGCTCCGATGAGGAGTGGCAGAGAACTCTGGACGCATGGGGTCACGCGACCGGCCGGATCGAGCTGCCGCCGTGGTGGCGCTTTCCGTGGCTCGAGATCGTTCCACGGGACGTCCGCCTCGATCTTCTGCGCCTTCTGATCGGTTCGCACGACCCTTCCGTTCAGGTTTTCGCCAACCGTTTTCTGCCCGTGGGCGTGTTCAATCTCTCGATCACTCCCGGAAAGGAGATCGAGGAGACAAACGAGCGGATGGCGACCGCCTATCACCCGAAGGGAGGTGGCTGGAAGCGGGGTTACATGCCGCGGACGGTTCTCGTCTTCATCAACGAGGAGAAGGGACTGTCGAAAGAGGAGAAGCTCGTTGCGGCGGCTGATGAAGCGAAATCGGCGCTGTCGAACTACTGGAAGGCTCTGCAGGGCACTCTCGATCCCGAACGTGTGGCAAAGGCGACGGACAATGCGCTCGTCGGAGATGCCGCGACGATCGTCGAGCAGGCGAGCGAGCGCTTCGATCCGGAGGACCGCCTCATGCTCTGGTTCGACTTCAACAACCACGACAACGAGCGGGTGAAACGCAACATGAAAGCTTTCATGGAGAAGGTGGCTCCGGAGATCTGACCCGCTGTGCCGTGATCATTCAGGATCGACGACGTTGGCGCGAAGCCACGTGACGAGCTCGCGGAGAAAGTCGGAGTTGATGCCTGTCCACACGGTCTCCGGATCATCATCGACGTTCAGCGGGCCCTCCAGCGTGTGACTCGCGTCGGGATACACCCTGAGCACGCTCGCGTCCGCGGCCGCTTCGCTCATCAGCCACTCGAACAGCGGACGGTTCATCGATGCGGGCGTGGTCCGGTCCTCTGATCCCCAGGCGAGAAACATCGGCGCGTCGATCCGCGAGATCAGCTCGAGCGGATCGAAGCCGAGCTGCGCGCGGAACCAGTCGAGATCCTCGGGAACTTCCGGGATTCGAACGCGCTCACCCCACGGGGAATCGGCAGCCTCTCTGCTCGCGGCTTCCAGCCGGGGCCAGTCGGCCGGATGTCTGGCGGCGTGAAAGTAGATGCGCATGTAGGCGAGGGCGGCCTGGATGTCCTCCTCGGGTTCCCCGGAGGCCCGCATTCTCGCCTCGAGCGCCTGCAGGTCCTGCTGCGCGACATCGACGGTGGCAGTGCCGATACCGACGATGAACGCGATTCTCGGATCTCGAGCTGCCGCCTCCAGCGCGATCCACCCTCCCCGCGATTTGGAGAGCACCCCGATGCGGTGGGCGTCGATCCGGTCATCGAGAACGAGTTGATCGACCGCCGCAAGTACGTCGGCCGCGTGGTCGGGAATCGTGAAGAGGGTCCCATGCGCGGTGAGCTCGTCGTCGGCTCTGCGATCGTAGGCGAGCGAAGCGATGCCGATGCGGGCGAGATGATCCGACCAGGAGGTGTAGGAGAGATTGTCGCGCGTCGGGTTGGTCGAGCCCGCCAGCAGAATGGCAACCGGGAACGGACCTTCGCCGGGTGGCAGCGTTAGGGTTCCACCGATCGGAGGACTGAACGCGCCGAGCTCGATCTCCCGGGTCACGACGCGAAACGGAAGAGCCGGGTGGAGAGCGATGGTGATCTCGGCACCGGAGCTCGTGGTGCGGGTTGCCCCCATCTTCCCATCGTTCAACCGGAGCTTGTAGGTTCCGAGTCCGAGCGGCATCTCGACCTTCAGCGCGTCTCCTTCGACTTCGGCCGCCGCGGGCTGGTTGGCGAAGACGAACTGCGGATAATCGACCGTCACGACCGGGTCGGCGCCGGGATCGATCGTCATCCGTACGTCGAGCGGCTCGTCCGCATAGTGAAGCTGCCCCTCCCAGCTTCCGGCGAAGTCGGCGAGCTCCTCCCCCTGTGCACCGAAGGAAAGCAGGACGAGTAGAAGCAGCAGAGGTCGCATTGGAATCTCCTTCATTCCAGTTACGCATCAGAGCTCGAAACGTTGCGATCGATCCGAATTCTCTCCGACATTCATCGTTGTAAGCTTATGGCCGGAATGACCGGGCGGCCCTTTCTCGAGATGACGTCGAAGATGATCAGCGGCGAGATTCCTCCGCCTCCGGTCGCTTCGCTGATCGGATTCGGGATGGAATCGGTCGGCGACGGTAAGGCGGTCGCCGTCCTCGATGCCAGCGAACGTCACGCGAACCCGATGGGGACTCTTCACGGGGGGATTCTGTGCGACCTCGCCGATGCGGCGATGGGGATGGCATGGGCGAGCGAGCTCGAAGAGGGGGAGTCGTTCACCACCCTGGAGGTGAGAGAAGAAGAGTGAAGGGTGAAGAGTGAAGAGTGAAGAGAGAAGAGAGAGAAGAGTGAAGAGCGAAGGGTGAGACTGTCGAGGTCTTTTCCTTCACTCTTCACTCGTCAACAACGCGCCGGGCTCAGAATGACGAGTTTTGCCTTTGTGTGGAAGCGACGATCATGGACGAATGTTTAACTCTCGCGAAACGAACCCCTCGTCATCCTGAGCCGCCGAAGGACGGCGAAGGATCTGGGGGCAGGCTCGTGACTGAAGGTGAGAGTATCGAGAGGTTACCTTCACGGTGTCTCTTTTTCACTCTTCACTCTTCACTCTTCACTCTTCACTCTTCACTCTTCACTACGGATGCTGGTAGCCGCGGACCGTGGCGGTCAGCCGACCTTTTCGCGGATCGTTCCGAAAGCCGACCGTTCCGTGACGCACCGAATGATAGGGGATGTAGGCCACGGTCATCTCCGCGATCTCCGGCTCTTCCCCCGCCATCTCGAGCTTGATCTCGACGTGAACCCGTTCGGCCGTCCTGTCGCCGCGATTGAAAACCGCGAGCACGACGTCGTAGCCGGCCCCATTTTCTCTGATCTCACGGACTTCCGCGGAGAGTGATGCATCACGGTCCGGGTTGGTCAGCGCAAGCCACGAGAGGTACCCGAACGTCGATACGACGATGATCGTGCTGATCGCGAGGGTGACCCACTCCAGCCAGTTCTTGTCTTTCATCGTGCCTGCAGAAGCAGTCTCGCCGCCGAGGCGCCGAGAACCGTCGGGAATCCCAGAACGACCGTCTGGGCCATGATCAGCGAGGTCGGAGCGCCATCGAAACGGCCGACGAACCAGAGAATGGTAGCTGATGTGACGAGCGATACGGCGTAGGTTGCCGCAGCTCCTCCTGCGACGTGCCAGGGCGTCTCCGCGTTCGCGAGCTTATGCGAGCCCTTGAATTCGCTGTAGTGAAGAATGACTGCGGCGACCGCGAATGAGAACACCGCGAGCAACAGGACCTTCGGAAAGGAAATCTCGGATGCGATCAGAACGATCTCTTCGGTCGGGGCGACGTTGGCGGCAAAGGCCACACCGCCGAACAGGCCGATCACGACCTCGTCGAAGGCGGCGCTGGAGTGTCGCCGTTTGTCGGAATCGCCCGATTTGCCGGAATCACGGCCTTCCTTCGCGGAGCCGTCGTCGGAGCTCTCCGAGCCGAGTTGCGCCGTGCCGATCGAGATGCCGACCGCAACCACTCCCGCCTCGATCGCGATCTTTCCAATTACAATCTCGAGAGGCATGCCGGTCGTGATGCGGCCGAGGATCGCCAGGACTGCCGCGGCAGTGAGGAGGCCGATCCCGAGCGAGTCGATCGAGTCCGTGAGGACCTCGAGCCAGCTGGCATCCTCGCGAAATCCCGAAAACCGGTTGTATCCGAGCAGCAGCAGAAGCGTAACGGCCAGAAAACCGAGCAGCCTGGCAGGGGAAGAGAGGAACCCGAGCCACCAGACCTCCATTGTGTAGAGGAGCGGAACGCTGAAAAGAAGACCGCCCGATATACCGCGGCCGTACTCTTTGAGCGAGTCGGAAACGGACTTACTCGACGCCTCCGCGGTTCCCATTATTCGCAGGTGGAGCAAATTTCTCACCACTACGTCCAGCGGGGACCCTCACAGTCACCTGATCGCTGCTTCCGAGCGCGTCGGTGACCGTGAGCGTGACGAAGTATCTGCCGGGACTCGCGTAGGTGTGTGTCGGGTTCCTCTCGTTCGACTGAGCGCCGTCTCGAAGTCCCACAGAAAGCGCAGTTCGTCGCCTTCCGGATCGCGCGAGCTCTCACCGAGGCATTGCGAGGGATTGGCGGTTCTCGCCGGTGACAGTGACCCGCACCACTGGGTTTTCTCGGACAGGCAGCTAGCCCCCCGCCCTCCGCCGCTCGACCTCGCGCAACATCGCCCGCGCGGCGTCCAGATCCCTCGCATAACGTTCGGGCGGTGCGGTACGTATGAACCGCGTCAGCGACTCCCGCGCAATCTCCCACTCCCCGATTCTTCCCGCCGTCACCGACAAATTGAACAGCGCGTCGTACTGCTGCGGATTCACCGCGACCGCCTTCGACCATGCCTCGATCGCCCGGCGCGCGTCACCCTGCTGCGCATAGAGGACTCCAAGGGCATTGAGCGTCAGCGGGAGGCGATCGTTCAGGTGGAGCGCCTCGAGCAGGTATTTCCGTGCACGCTCGTGCTCCTGAGCTCGCAGCGCCACGATTCCCAGATTCTGGTAGGCCGTGGCGTTGGTAGCATCCCTCTCCAGCGCCCGCTCGAACTGCCGCACCGCTTCCGCGACGTTTCCGAGATCCGCGAGCGCGATACCGTAGGCGTTGAGCAGTTCCGGATCATCGTCACGGCTGACGTTGCGCAGCACTTCGACGGCCTCGGCGGCGTGCCCGTTCTCGCTCAGAAGCAGTCCGAGTCGTCGGCGGACTCCATCGGAGCCGGGATTGATCCGGAGTGCTTCACGCAGCGAGTCGATCGCCAGAGCCGGCTTTTCGACCTGCTGCAGTACGAAGGCGTGCAGCTCCCGCGCATACTCCATGTCCGGCCTTTCGGCGAGAACCCTCTCCGCCAGTACAATCGCCTCGTCGAGGGCCCCCTCGTGGTACAGCGCGATCGCCTCCTGCATCTGGCGATCGAGGTGAATCAGGTTCTTCGGATCGTCCTCGGCCGTGTAACTCTTCTTCGCGGCAGTTCCCGTGATGTAGCCCAGACTGAGCAGTTGCGCAGTCTCGTCCGCCGAGACATTCCTCTCGGCAGCTCGCTCGGGTGCCGCCTCGCGAAGAGATTCACGAAGCGCCGCCGTCACGCGGCGTTCCCCGGCAACCAGATTGTTCTCCTCGCGGGGATCGTTTTCCAGGTCGTACAGCTCAGGCAGGGGAAGATCGATGTACTTGTGGCTGCCGGAGATCATCCCGATCAGTGGTGCCCAGCCGCGATTGAATGATGCCGTGAGCGCTTCAAAGTAGCTCTTTTCGCTCCCCTCCGGCTGCAGCAGAGACCGTCCGGGAAGTCCGTCCGGCAGAGGGAGCCCGACACGATCCAGGATGGTCGGCACGAGATCGATGTGCCTCGCCAGTCGTGCGTCCCGCCGCCCCCGCAATCTGTCGCCGTCACGGATCAGGAGCGGCACCTTCAGCGTCGGCTCGTACGCGAACAGGCCGTGGGTGAGCTCTCCGTGCTCACCCAGCGCCTCCCCGTGATCGGAGGTGAAGATCAGCAGCAGATTCTTCTGCTGTTCCAGAATCGGGCCGAGGTAGCCCTGCAGGTAATGGTCCACGGCCGCAACTTCACCGAGATACGGGTTGGATGCGTACTGCTCGGCGAACGGACTGGGTGGCTGGTAGGGCGCGTGCGGTTCGTAGAGATGGATCCAGAGAAAACGCGGCTGCCCCTTCTTCGCCTCGAACCACGATATCGCCGGTCGGAGCACTTCTTCCGCACTCCGCTGCGCCATCACGAACTGGTGCGCGAAAGAGCCTTCTCGGTACTGGTCGTCGTAGGTCTCGAACCCCTGATTCAATCCGTAACGGGCGTCGAGTGGGAATGCGGCGACGAAGGCCCCGGAGACATAGCCCTTCTCGAGGAGCATGGCCGCGATCGTCTCGTGCCCCGGATCGAGCCTGAATCCAGCGTTGTCGCGGACGCCGTGCTGATACGGATACAGCCCCGTGAGCATATTCGCATGCGAAGGAAGGGTCACCACGTTGTGGGCGTAAGCGTTTTCGAAAACCGTTCCCTCCCCGGCGAGACGGTCGATGAATGGGGTCTGCACCTCGGAATTCCCTGCATACCCGAGTGCGTCCGCGCGCAGCGTGTCGACCGTGATCAGAATCACGTCCGGCGGCTGGTCCCCCGTCCTGGACCGCATCACCAGCCCGGCGCCGACGACCAGGACCATCAGGAGCGCGACCAGCGACAATCGGATCGCGGTACGGACCCGGCGCGGCGAGTCCGGCTGCGCTCGGGACTCCTTCCCCCTTCTCCTGGTCGGCTTTCGTCCGGCCATGTCAGGGTCTGATGTGCAGATCGATCGACACTTCCTGCGGCCGCATACCCTCCCCCGGCGGCACCCGCACATCCATCCGGTAATCCCCCGGTGCGAGATCCGAGGGGTCGAGTCGGAGCAGTAGTTTGATGAGGCCATCGCCCGTAGCTTCGGTACGTCCGACCAGCGTCAGCCCCGCATTCGTCGGCTGTCCATCGGGTCCGTTGAGGCTGGCCACCAGTCGCAGGCGCTCCGGGTCGAAGTTGTAGGTGAAGAGTGCAAACTCCTGTGCCTCCTCCCCGGAGATCACGGGACGGGCGGCCGGAATGAAACTTTCCTGACCGAGAGTGAACGGATAGTCGATGTCGCCACCCGCCTTGGAAACGCCCCGCAGCAGGATCCACCTCCCCGGGTCCTCGAACATCAGGGGAGGCAGAATCGCCTGTTCGCCGTACTCGGGAACGTGGATGCGCGCCCGGGTGAATCCCTTCAGCCCCGATTCCGCGACACGGACCAGAGTCTTCACCGTGTAATCGCCGGGGGGAAGGCTCAGAATCCCGTAATATTTGAGACCACTGTCCTTCAGGACGTGGCCGACCCTCGACAGATCGAGAGAGAATATCTGGAACAGGTGGTCCCGGACCGTACCGGAGTCGTCGAATGCATAGATGAACAGCTCTCCATTCGCCACGTCGCCGGGAACCATACTGGTCAGACCATCCCCCGAGATCTCCACCACGACCGGGACTTCCGCGTCTCGATCCTTTTGCGGAAGCGGCGTCACCAGAATGCTCGTCGGGATCTCTTCGAACGGGATGTCGTTCATCAGGATGTCGGTCGCGCTGAGGATCTGCTCGACCGCCATCATCTGCTGTCGCGGCTCGTAATAGCCCGCGCGGTGGGAGACATGAAGACCCGAGTACCCCACGACCCGAACCTTGACCTTCAGATCGCGAAACTTTCCGGGATTCCCTGATGGCTGCGTCTGAAATCCCAGAACGTAGACGACCTCCTGCTGCTTGAGCATCCGTGCAAACGCATCGGCGAAGTCATTGCTGTTCTTGAAGACCTCCCCGCCCGTTGGACTGCTCAGCAGAAAGAGGGACTCGTTCGAGGAGAGATGAGATCCGGCACGCGCGTCGGTAGGACTGCGGATGCCGGCGATGTCGATGGTGTGTAGCACCACGTCCGATCTCCGGAAAAGGTGTGCCATCGCATTGAGCTCCGACTGAGTCGCGACGCTGCCGAACTCCTCATCCATGTCGAAGCGCCAGATCTCGCCCCGGAGCCGCGCAAGATTCCGATCCTCCCGTTCGTAAATATTCTCCGTTTCCCGCCCGTGAATCGCCCGGCCGTCAAAGCCTTCGGTCAGAAGAATGACCTGTTTGCGTCCCCGGACTGCATCGAGAGAGCGCGCGACGATCCCGAAGGTTCGAAGCTGCTTCTCGATCCGTACCTTCTCGTAGCGGTGACGGTCGCCCTCCATACGGCTGGCGATCAGACCGGTGATCTCCTGGAGCTCCCGGTCGAGCTCACTGTCACCCGGGGCGATGCTGCTCCTGACCATGCCGGGGTCGACGCTGCCCGCGAGAAGCAGCGGATCCCGCGTCTGAAGAAACTTCTGATCCTCGAGCATTCTAATGGCGCTTTGCACCAGTTCCCGGTCGGTCGTGAACGCCGTGAGAATGCGGAATCCTTCCTCCACCGAGTACACCGCGACCGACACCAGATCCCTCTCTCCCAGTGCATTCCGAACGAAATCCTCTGCAGCGGCTCGCGCGCGAATCAACCCTTTCGGCGACGAGTTCGACAGATCGAACGCGATCAGGAAGTTTCGGCGCGCCGCGGGGGCCAAACGCTCCGGTGCATCGGTCGAGAGGTTCGCGAGATCAATCTCCTGGAAGTGCGTGATTTTCCTCCGCTTCCCCTCATCGTAAACTTCGAAGTTCTCCGGCTTCAGCCCTCGGATCGGGTTTCCGGCGCTGTCGAACACGTTGACCGGAATCTCGACCAGGTTCACCTGGAGTGTCTCGTCGACCCGGGCGTCGTCCTGCGCCGAGACGAAAGTTGAAAAAAACGTGAGAGAAAAGATCAGTGCCGCTGCGATTCTGGTTTTCATCGTCTCTCCGGACGGACACGAGCGCTCGCGGGAGGGGCAGCCTCTCGTCGGCCCGGTCCGTCTCTTCTTCAGCGAACAACCTGCCGCTCCGGAAAATGTTTCCACCTGGAGGGCCTACTGCAGGACAAACGGCGCGCGCACTTTCTGCTCTGCCACTCCCCGGGGACGGACGCTGAACTCCAGCGTGTGCGAACCACTCGGAAGCTTCGACGGGTCGAAGTCGAAGACGAGCTTCATTCCCCCCTGCTCGTCAAGGGGTGTGCGGCCTCTGAGTGCGACGGCGGCAGGAAGCGTCGCGCCTTCGGACGTCTTCACCGCAGCGGACAGAGCGAGATCCTCTGGTTCGACGTTGTAGAAAAACAGAGCCACCTGTTGTGACTCGTCCCTCTCCAGGCGGGGATTCACACCTGGAACGAAACCCTCCGACCCGATCGCGAAGGGATACATGCTACCCGCCTCGCCGCGGACCATGATCCAGTCATCAGCGTCGCCGACGAACAAAGGCGGCAACACCATCGGTTCACCGAGCTCCGGAATGCTCATGCGCGCCGTGGCCACGCCCGCCCGGTCGGAACCTTCCACCCTCAGTAGCACGCGGATGTCATAGGTCCCCGGCTCCAGCTCGAGCGTTCCGTAGTACCGGATACCCGTCGCTTCGAGCGTTTGACGCGTTCTCTCGAGATCGAGCGACAGCCTCTGATGAGAAAAATCCACCACACGCAGGTTCTCGTCGAAAGCGTAGACGAACAGATCGGTCTCCACCGCGGATCCTCCCGCGGCAGCGAGAATCTCCGGGCCGCTGATTCTCATCACGACCGGAACCTCGACCTTATTGCCTACGGGAAATGGGACGGCGAGAAGATCGATGCCGATGCTCAACCGGGGCCGCCCACTCAAAAGAAGATCCATCGACTCGAGCGTCCTCTCGAGATCATTGCTCGCCGGTTGAGGCTCCTGGTATCCCGCCCGGTGAGAGACCCTTCCGCCGGGGACGTCTTTCAGCTTTACCTGCAGCCGGTGGACCTTACCCGGTTCTCCCGCTCTGGTCGGAGTGAACCCGAGGACGTAGACGATTTCCTGCTGCTCGAGAAGCTTGCGGAAGTTTCCCTGCAGTTCATTCCTGTTTCTGAAGACACTGCCCCCCGTCGGGTTCGCCATCAGGAACAGCCCGTCGCTCGAGCTGCCACGCCGTCCTTCCCGCGCCCCGGTTTCTCCGCGCAGGCCGCGGATGTCGATCGCGTGCAGCACCGTGTCGTTCCGCTTGAAGATCTCGCCCATCTGCTCGAGAGCGTTCAAATGCGTGGCGCTGCCGAAATCCTGCTCACTGTCGACCTTCCACACCTCACCGCGCAGCCGGGCAAGCCTCTGCTCTTCACTCTCCGCGTCGTCTCCGAAGCGTCCCTGCACGAGACGGGGATCGAAACCTTCGGAAAGGAGAATCACCTGCTTCCGGCCGCGGATGCTGTCGAGTACCTCTGCGATCGAGCCGAAATTCGCCACGGTTCGCTGGATGCGGGCTCGCTGAAAATCGTCGCGACCTCGATCGGCCCCGCGCGCGAGGTCCTGCTGGTGCTCGAGTGCCGCATGCGCGATCCCGGCAAGGTCCGACTGGCCGGTATCGCCTTCGAAAGGCGCCTGGGCAACTGCCAGACCCGAAGCCGTCTGCAGCGAAAACATCAGCGGGTCCTCCACGCGAAAGAACCGTGGCACACCCAGAGTGCGTATCGCACTCTCGAGGGTCTCCGGGTTCGACGTGAATGCGCTCAGGAGCCGGAATCCGCGCTCGACCGAAAACGTGCCGACGGCGGCGAGATCGAGCGGGCCGATGGAATCGCGGACGAAATCGAGTGCCGCCTCCTGCGCGCGGACGATCGTCAGCGGCGAGGAGTAACTCAAGTCGAACAGCAGGAGGAAATTCCGGCGCACCACGGGAGAGACCTCGGCCGCGGTTTCGCCCGTGATCGTGCTCATGTCGACCGCTTCGAAATGACGGACGACCTGCCGCGCACCATCGTCGAGGATCTCGAAGTTCTCCGCGGTGAGACCACGAATCGGGTTTCCTGCCCGGTCGGTCACCGTGACGGGAACCTCCACGAGCGTGACTTCGATGCGATCGCTCACGCCGACCCGCTCCTGCGCGACGGAGATCCCCGCCAGCATCGACATCATGGTGAATGCAATGATTCTCCAGAACTTCATGAACGCCCCCGGTCTCGATTCAAGGCTGCGATGTTTCGGATCTCTTCGTCTTCGGGAAACCTCCGGCGGGCTTCAGCGGTCCAGAATCGTACTCCCTCTTCGTCACCCACCGCCCGGAGAACGTCGATCGCTGCGAGATAGCCGGCGGCGGTCGGGACCTCATCGATCAACCTCCGAAGTACCCGCGTCGCTTCCTCGTTCCGCCCCTCGGACAGATGGAGGAGAATCAGATTCCGATACGGTTCCGGCCGCCGGAAAAGCCGGATCTCCTCCTCGAACGCGGCGACGGCCTCCGCCGTGCGCCCGAGGCGCGCGAGGGCATCACCGCGGTAGAAATGAAGGCTCTGAACCGGGGGCTTCCCCGCTTCGTCGAGCAGATCGCGCGCACGGTCGAAATATACCAGCGCCTGCTCCGGTCTCTGCTGGTGCAGCTCCAGCGCCCCGAGCGCAATCGCCGCCATCGGATGACTCTCTGCCGCCTGCAACGCTTCGCGGAAGCGAGCAGTCGCTTCTTCGAAATTCCCGCGTCTGAGTGCGACGTTGCCCAGAATCTCGTTCGCTTTCAGCGGATCGTACTGCAAGAGGATCTCCGCGTGACTCGCCGCTTCGTCGAGTCTCCCGAGCCGGAGCGCGATCTCCGCCACGAGCTGCACGATCTGCATTGCCCCCGGTGCCAGCCGGAGTGCCCGCTTCGCCGATTCGATCGCGTCGTCCGGTCTTTCGAGCGCGTCGAGGGACCGAGCCCGCAGGCCCCAGGCGTCCGCCATCCTCGGGTTCCCCGCCACGAGCTCGTCGGTCAGGCGGAGCGCTGCGGCGTGTCGTCCCGCCATGAAGTGCTCGAAGGCCTTTCTCAGGTCGCGAAAGCTTCCGATCTCGTCCTTCGGATCCGGGAGCTCACCGCCGGGATCGACGCTCACTGCCGTTCCGAGATAGCCGAGTGCAGCGAGCTTTCGCGCCTGCTCGGGATCCACCGTCGCCGGGGCAGGGGCTTGCCGGATGTGAGGTTCGAGCCTCTCGCGCATCGCCGCCGCGACACGCCTCTGTTCCTCCCGGAGATCATGCCTCTGGGCCGGGTCGGACCCGAGATCGTACAGCTCCGGGCGGGGAGCGTGAATATATTGGTACCGGCCGTCCGTCAGAGAGTGGATCTCGCTCCACCCGAAATGGAGCCTCCCGTAGTAGCTCTCGCTCAGGACATCGCGGGTGTCGCCGTCGCGGAGGTCGAGGAGTGACCGGCCCGCAGGCTCCGATTCGAGATGCAGACCTGCCAGTCGCGCAACTGTCGGAAGTACGTCGACGAGCTGTGCAGGAGCGGACACGGTCGTTCCCCGGCGCTCCGAGTGTGGCAGCTTCACGATGAGCGGAACCTGGATCGCCCAGCGGTATACGAAGATGCCATGCTCGTCCTCCCCATGCTCGCCGAGACCCTCTCCATGGTCCGACAACAGAATGATCGTCGCTCGATCGTATAACCCCTCCTGCCTCAGGAACGAAAAGAAATCCCCCAGCACGTGATCGACCCAGGCAATCTCGCCATCATACGGCTCGTGGCGGTAGCGAGTCGCGAAGGGTTCCGGAGGAGCGTAGGGAGTGTGAGGATCGTAAAGATGGAGCATGTAGAACGAACGTCCCTCGCGATGCGTGCGCAACCAGTCGCTGGCAATGCGCACCGCCTCCGCTCCATCCCTCTGGAGACTCGACATCGCGATCATCTCGGAGCTGTCGCCGGTTTCGAAATGGTCTTCGTAATCGTCGAAACCCCGTGCGATACCGGAGTCCTTTCTCATCACGTAGGAGGAGACGACCGCACCGGTGGCATAGCCCTCCTTTTTTAATAGCTCCGGCAGTGTCGGAATGCCGCTGCCGAGCGTATAGCCGATGTTGTCACGGACGCCGGTGTCGGCGGGAAGTCGCCCCGTCAGAATGTTCGCGTGTGAGGGGAGCGTCAGGGGAGCGTGCGCGAACGCGCGCTCGAAGAGGATTGCATCCTTCCGAAAGAGATCGATGCTTGGCGTCTCCACGCCGCGATATCCATACGCGGGAAGGCGGTCCGACCGGAGGGTATCGATGGAGATCAGGATGATCGGCCCGTCAGCGACTCCGGAAGTGCGGCTACAGGTGGAGAACAATCCGGTCAGCGCCGTTGCTGCGACGAGCAGTGCGAGCGTGCCGGCCGGCCCGCGCCAGCCGCCTCGAGAAGTCGGGGTGGAATGAGAAGCCGCGGCAGCGCCGCCCTCGGAGCCGGCACCCCGTAATCCGCGTTGGGCGGCTGCCCTGTTCGTTTCTGAAGTCATCGGCGGTGATTGCGGCTCGTCGGGGAAGACCTCACGAGCTGCCGCGCCTCTCGGCGGCGAGTTTTGGGTTGTTTCCAAGGTTTGCCGAATCCAAAAAAAGACCCGCTGAGGGCTTATTCCCCAGCGGGTCTCTTGCTGCACGCTTCCGCGTTAAGCTCAGAAGTTGATACGGGCTCCGAAGCGGATCACCCGCGGGCTCTGCAGCTCATTGACGCGATTGCCGGCTGCTCGAGGACCGGTATCGGTCGCGATCAGTCCCTGCCGCTGCATCACCGGACGCTCGTTGGTGACGTTGAAAGCATCCGCCGAGATTGTCAGACCCACCGTGTCCGCGATCCGGAACTCCTTCGCGAGCCGGAGATCCAGATTGACGATGTCATCCAGGCGCCGCGCATCCGGCTCCGGCGACACCATGATCGTCTTGGTTCCCTCGGTACGCGTAGCGACTACATCGTGCCGGTACGGGACCGCATATCCTTCACGCATGGTGAGTGAGGCTCCGAAGTTGATCCCGAAGGGGAACTGATAGAGCCCCGAGATGCTCGAGGACCAGCCGGCATTCATCCAGACTTCGCCCTTGTCGCCGCTGCCCGCCGAGCGCTGCACGACCTGCGCATCGTCACAGGTGGTGCATCCGGTGGAATTCGAGAGTTGACGGGTCGGATCCCCGGCGGGGAAGCCCCCGGGACCGACATTCTGCCTGTGGTCGTTCCAGGCGACGTTGCCGCGCAGCATCCAGCGGTTCGACAGACGCTTCGTGGCGACGAGCTCGACTCCGTCGAAGGTCTGGTCGTAGTCGGGGCGATTCGTCAGCACTCCCCACAGCGGCCGGTCATTGCCTTCCCTGAGACCGAAGACCGGGACACTGTAGCTGGTGCCGTCCGGGAGCTGTCCAGTGGCCGTATCGACCTGCTCGTAATCCGCGGTCGAGTAGAAATCCCCCGCACCACGAGTCTTCTCGAACTGGGTCCAGACGAAGTCGTCCATGCGGCGATGGGTGTAGTTGAGGCCGAGAGTGAATTCCGGCATCAGCTCGTGCTCCACGCCGATGATGTACTCGGTGGTCTGCGGAGGATCCATATCGAAGTCGATGCGGGTAGTGGTTCCCGTTGCCCCGGTGGGATCCTCGGGATTGATGTAGTACGGCGCCAGCCACTGATTGGGGAACCCGAGGGTCGTCAGGTCCAGGGTTTCACCCGGGTCGAGACGCTTGTTCTGATCCCTGTCCTCGAACATCATCAGATACCCGGAGATCCAGGGGAATGGGTTCGCCGCCGTGATGGTGGCGGCGCTGAGCTGATCGACGTACTGATTGTACGCCGCCCGGATCAGCGTCCGCCGCGTCGTCCCCAGCGCGTAGGTAGCACCGATTCTCGGCGAGATACTCGTCCACTCGAGACTCCGCTGGTCGCCCGGATAGGTCGCCTGCGGCAGAAGCTCGGGGAGAACCGGGTTCCCCGCCACGGTCGTGGCCAGGTTCTTTGATTCCTGAATATCGTAGCGTGCGCCCACCTGCAGGGTCAGGTTACCCACAAGAATGGTGTCGCCGACGTAGAAATCGGTGTAGTTGCTCTCGTAGTTCTGGTCGACGTTACGGCCCACAATCGCAAGGCCGCAATTTGCCGGATCGGCTCCAAGCGGAGCACAGAGGCTTCCGACAGTTCCGAAGAGAAGGACGTTGCCCCCACCCGGCCACAGTCCGATCGTATTCACCGGCGTATCACGATAACCGAAGCCGAACTTCAGCTCGTGGTTCAATGCGGCAGTGTCGAAAAACGTCGAGCCGTCGAGGCGGTACTGATCCTGCGGGCGGGTCGTCTCGTAATGCAGGAAGCTGCCGCGCCAGATGCGATCGTGATCCCGCCATACCGGGGTATCGAGCCCTCCCTCCGGCGTGAGCTGGAATCCGCCACCGACGTCCGAGATCATCCCGGTAAGGTAGAAGTTCGGTGAGAAGATGTGCGTGTCCTCGAGTTTCCAGATCGGAGTCGGACCCGACTGATTCCAGCCGGTTTCCTGCGGACGGAGGGGACCGACGCTACGGCCCGTCTTGATCTTGTCGCCGTAGTGGTAGAAACCGGTCGCGCTGTTGTTGCTCAGAATCTGCGCGTTGAGCTTCCCGGCATAATTCTCCAGGAGCGTGAAGTCCGACGCCTGCCGGGCACCGGCAGCGACGAGCAGGTCGATCTCGTTGCGGCCGTACGAGCCCCAGAACCAGAGTCGGTCACGCACGACCGGTCCTCCGAACTCAGCGCCGTAGTCCTGGATGTTGTCGATCTGGTTGACGAACTGGAGGTAGCCACGAGCTTCCTCCGGAACCGTTGCATCCGCCTGGAACTCGGAATCGGTCCAGAGGAAACGCCCGGAACCGTCGAACTGGTTCGAGCCGCGCTTGGTGACCATATTGAGCTGCACCCCTGGCGTCTGGATCGCCGGATCGCTGCCGCCGGTGGTCGCCTGCATCTCTTCGAAAGCGTCGAAGTCATAGTAGGTTGGCGAGGCACCCGTCGCGGCCATGTCCGTGATCGCGACGCCGTCGACATTCCATGTCGCCTGGCTGCGCGAGGAACCCTTGCCGATGAAGTTCGACTGCTGGCCACTCTCGTTGCCTCCGACGTTGATCCGATCGACCTGCACGCCCGGAACCTGCTGGAGAATGACCCACGGATCACGTGCGGTCGGAATCTCCTCGAGGTCCACACGCGTCATGGTGGCTCCCGTGCCCGTTTTGCGGACATCGAGCAGAGGCGTCTCGGCCGTGACCGTGATCGTCTGCTCGAGCGCCGGCGTGAGCCTCAGGTCGATGTTCGTGTTCCGTCCGAGGTTGACATCGACTCCCGTCCGAACCACGCTCCCGAATCCTGCCAGCTCCGCCGTCAGGGTGTAGCGTCCCGGCGAGAGACTGAGGAATCGAAATCTCCCTTCGGAATCGGTGATGAACACCTGCGTGGCGCCAATATCGCTCAGCGTCACGGTCACTCCGGGAAGCGCTCCGCCATCGGCGTCGAGGACTCGCCCGAAAAGATTCCCCGTCTGTGCCTGGGCCAACGCGCTCGTCGCAACCACGAACACGAGCATCGCCAATCCCAGGATGCGCGCCATACGCCATTGCTGCCTACTGCTATTCATAACAGCTCCTCTCTTCAATGGTTAAATCTTCAACGGTTAAAGTTTCCAATATTTACCTCTTCCTGAAAAAACGGGAACTCAAGATGGAACTCAATAGTTCAGATGCCGTACCTGTTTCAATCGTGTTACTAACTTCATCATGAGCAGGCACTTATTTGAAAAATAAGCCCGACCGCACATCGTCCGGGCTCCAAACAAATGAAGTCTCGGTTCAAAAACTTGATCCCCATGACGCGGGCGATCTTACATTTCCGCGGCTGCTGTCGCACCCTTATTCCAGATTCCACGGCTGGAGTCAAGTTACTGTCAACACTGTATCACGCGACTGTGTCGGCGCATCCGATCCGCTCCGGTGTCCGGCGAGGAGAGGGATCTCGGTTCCGCTTCGCAGGTTCTCAAAAATGAGACCGTTGGTGCGATGTCTGCTCGGAATGCACGAGGTCGCTTGGACTTGCGGGGTCGGGTCTGAACTTGGAACTTAACGCGCTGCGGTTCCGCGAGCTCCGCCGATATATGAGTTAAGTTCCAAGTTCAGACCCGACCCCGTATGTCCGACACCGTCTCTCAGCGACGCCCGACCGCCCGACGCCGTGACGCCTCCTCCGCCGAGACCCTCACAGTCACCTGATCGCTGCTTCCGAGCGCGTCGGTGACCGTGAGCGTGACGAAGTATCTGCCGGGACTCGCGTAGGTGTGTGTCGGGTTCATCGCATTCGACTGAGTGCCGTCTCCGAAGTCCCACAGAAAGCGCAGCTCGTCGCCCTCCGGATCGCGCGAGCTCTCACCCAGGCACACGAGGGATTGCCGGTTCTCGCCGGTGATCGTGACCTGCACCACCGCTTCCGGCGGCCGATTCTCGTAGTACGCGATCAGCGATTGCAGTGTCCCGTCGATGACGACGCTCCTCGACCGGTTTCCGCCATCGGACCAGCGGACGAAGCTGCGATGATTCTGGACCGCCGGCGCCGAGATCACCCGGGACCCTCCGACCGGAGGTTCGACGAAGAACGGCGTCGTGAGGCTCTCGCTGCCGTAAACGAGCTGAAGACCGCTCGGGTTCGTATCGAGGACCAGCGATCCTGTGCGCGGATGAATCGCCACCCGGTCGAACCCGGAAGCTCCTCCCTCGTCGGTCGCGGTCAGCGTCAGCTCGATCCAGGTATCGTCTCCGTGGTCGTCCAGTTCCATCGATGTGCTCCCGCCCTTTCCGCTGAAGTGGTCGGGATGAACGTGCGATGCGTGATGGAGCACGGCGTTCCATTCGAGCCGCTCTTCTCCGAGCTCTCCTTCTTCCGGATCGTTCGCGCGGCCTCGCAGCTCGATCTCGTCTCCGATCGAGAACGTGGTTCCGCGTTCGGGCGAGATGATTTCGGCCGTCGGCGACGAGGCGCCCGCTCCGATCTCGATCTCGCTGCTTGCGGTCCCGCCGGACGGGTCCGAGACCGTCAACCGCACCCGATAGAAACGTGGCTCCACATAGGTGTGGACGGGATGGGGTTCGTGCGACGTCGTGCCGTCTCCGAGGTCCCAGAAAAATTCGAGCGGCTCTCCGTCGGGGTCGTCTGTTCCGTGCGAGGAAAAATGAACCTCCAGCGGCGGAGCACCGCTTCGCGGCGTCGCGTCGAGCACGATTTGGGGTGGACGGTTCGATCCGTTATACACGAGTCTCTGAATCGCGCCGGGATAGATCGTCACGACGTAGAAGTTTTTGTCCGGCCCGGAGAGGATCTGGACCACCGCACCGAGATTGAAGGCGAATGGCCTCGCGCTCCAGGTGCCGTCGTCGTTCGCGACGAGCAGACGAATCCATTGGTCGTTGAAATCGGCGAAGAAGAGGGCATCGCGAAACTCCTTCGGCCAGGAGTCACCGGTGTAGAAATCTCCGAGAATGAGCGCGCCACCGCTCGGCGAACGCCGGTAATGATGAATCGGAGGCGTCGCGACATCCGATTCGTACAGTTCGGCGCAGGCCTCTGCCGTCTCGGTGTGATTCTGAAACGCCGGCTGCGGAAGCGGCCCTTCGAAGCACGGCCAGCCGAAGTTCTTGCCTCGGCCGGCGTCGATCTCCTCCCAGGAGTTCCACCCGACGTCGCCCGCGAAGAGCTCTCCGGTCTTCGGATGGAACGCAAGCCGGAACGGATTGCGAACACCGTAATTCCAGACCTTCGAGATGTTGTGAGTCGGATTGCCGTCGAAGAACGGATTGTCCGGGAGGCCGTCGCCGGTCATCGGATCGACCCTCAAGATCTTTCCGGAGAGGCTGTCGAGATTCTGGGCACGGAGAGCTCGTTTGTCGAACGTGAGGGCGTTGGAGCCGTCACCGTGAGAGAACCAGAGAGCGCCGTCGGGACCGAAGGAGATCGAGTTAATTCCGTGCGAGTGACTCTCCGATGGTGCGCAGTCGTCGATCGGACGACCGTTTCGCTCGCAGAGCGGCTGCAGGTCGTCCGGCCCGGCATCCCCGATCACCTCGAGTGTGCCGGCAGCGCCGAAGATCACCTCGAGGCTTCCCTCGACCATGGTCTCGTAATCGGTCGACGCGTTCGCGGTGACGCGGACGAGACGGCTGACGCGGCGCCCCTTGCCGTCGGGTCCGTCGGCCTCCCCCTCAGCGCCCGGCAGGTCGGGCGGGTCCCAGGAGAAAGAGAGATAGACGAACGGCTCGACGGGAAACTCCGGGTGTACCGCAACTCCCGCAAGTCCTCTGTCGCCGAACTGATTGACCTCGCTCGATAGATCGACAAACGGCCGGGCGCGCAACTGGCCGTCGCGGATGACACGAACCTTTCCACCTTTCTCGGCGATGTAGAGAAGATCGCCGCCGCCTTGAGCGAACGCAATGGAGGTGGGGAGGTCGAGACTGGACGTGATCACATCCTCGAGGGCGAACCCGTCGGAAAGGATGGCTTCGCCCGACGCGATCGGCGCACTGCCAGCCAGAGCAGAAAGAAGAATCGTCAGCCCCGCTACGGGCCATCGTCCGAGCTGCGCCGGATGCATGCTCGGGAGCCGTTCATGAACCGTTCCCGGATACGACCTTTCGAAGACGGACCTTCACTGTGCTGAAGCCGATGGTCCGCTAATCCGGGGACTCGCCCGACGAACTCTTCAGGGCCTCGAGCCGCCGAAGGTCGGGTAGATCCTTCTCCGGACGCCCGGCGGCCTTCTTCATTCGAATGAGCTCTTCCACGCCAGCGAAAGAGGTGGGAACGCCGAGAAACTCACCCTGCGACCGTCCCTCCCATACTTCGATCCAGTCTGCGCCCGGAACCCGACTGTGAACCTCGACGCGGAGGAGACCTCCGAACGAGAGAATGTCGCCCGCGATGAAGTCTTCAGCCTGATATTCCGGCTCGAAGTGTCCCCACCGGGCAACGGCTCGCCGGACTTTCGCGGCGTTTTCCAGAGAGGGTTCGATCAGGACGTCAAGGTCTCTGGTCGTCCGGTACGGGATGTGGGACAGCACCGCGATTCCCCCGATGACGACATAGACCGCGCCTTCGCT
The DNA here is from genome assembly GCA_019347945.1 of Acidobacteriota bacterium. Lineage (NCBI taxonomy): Bacteria > Pseudomonadati > Acidobacteriota > Acidobacteriota bacterium. Next base: position 262,020 of record JAHWKK010000001.1, read on the forward strand.
GTTGAGTGATTCCAGGAAATCGGCAAAGTCCTTCGTCATCAGTGAGTCTCCTGGTGGACCAAAGCTCATAGACGCCGTCGAGCAGTGCAATGGCAGCTGCCATCCGTTCGGCCGGGGAGGCGTTTCGAGCATCCTCGACCTCCTGTTTCATGATCGATTCTTCAGACGAGTCGAGAGATATCCTGGTCGCCTGTCCTCTGAGTGTGATCCGCACCATCGCGCTCTTGAAAGATTATCTCATGCCGGAGCGATGGAGTGCCGCTTTGCAATCTTCAGAATGGTACGGAACCGGCGAGGCGACATCCCGCTCAGTGACCCCCGGGATTGCTTCTCGAGCCGTCAGCCGAAGCCAGTTTCTCTCCGCGATCTTCGCTCGAGGCGTCGGGACTCGCTCCGGTGGCGTCCGATTGCGCGACGATCTTTTCCCGGCGGATCAGGTAGAGGCCGCTCGCGATGATGACTGCCGAGCCGACGAAAGTGATTGCCGTCGGAATCCTCCCCCAGATCATCAGGTCGATCCCGACGCCCCAGGCGATGGCGGTGTACTCGAACGGTGCGACGAAGGACGACTCCCCACGGCTGAACGCTTCGGTAATCGCCCACTGCCCGAGCGACCCGCTCACTGCGATCCCTCCGATCGCCGCGAGATCGGTTGCGCGAATCGGGGTCCATGCGGGAGCGGCGATCACGGCCGCGCCTGTCCCCATCAGCAGCATCAGCCAGAAGACCATGCTGACCGTGGAGTCGGTGCGCCCGAGGACTCGCACGGTGATGGCGGAGATCGCGTAGCCGGTCGCCGAGGCCAGGACTGCGAGTCCGGCGACGATATTGACGGAGGTCGCCCCCGGCCGGAGGACGATGAGGACGCCGCACAGACCGACGACGATCGCCGTCCAGCGGCGCCAGCCGACTTTCTCTCCGAGAATCGGGACGGCGAAGGCCGTGATCAGAAGCGGCGCGACGAAAAAGATCGAATAAGCGGCCGACAGCGGGAGTGTTCTCAGCGAGAAGGCGAACGCGGCGAGCATCATGATTCCGAGCGCGCCTCTGAGAAGGTGGAGCGAGAAGCGGACTCGGAGCAGTTGCGCGAAGCCTCCGCTGAACGCCACCCAGAACAGTACGATGGGAAGCGAGGAGAGTCCGCGAATCGACGCGATCTGCACCGGTGCATAGTGGTTGCTGATCGCCTTGATGCACGCGTCCATCACCGAAAAAGACCCGACCGCGACGAGCATGTAGATCGCGGCGCGGACGTTTTGCGGCGCCTCCTCCGTGGCCGGCATGGCTTTCGGCGAGATGCCGGCGAGATCGTCGGAGACGCAGGTGCCTGGGAGTGCCGGCTCGGTCATGAGAGGCCGGAACAGCGGGGCATCCGGAAAATGCCGAGCGGGCGATTTCGGTGTCATCTCTTACCGAGCGTTCAGGCGAAAGGACTCGATGTGCGAGAAACTGCCTAACCCGGGAGCTTCGCGATCCGTTCCAGCAGCGGTTCCGCGTCCATCTCCTTCGCGACCTTTGCAAAGGTTTTCTCCGGCCCCTTCCATTCGAGCTCGTCGGCCTTCTTGAAGAGCGGCGCATCCGTCCGCAGCGTCGCGAGATCCTTGAAGAGCAGCGCGTGCTCGATGTCCCGAATGGTCCCCTCGGGGAACTCTTCGATCGGGCCGTACTTCTCGATCAGCCGCGCCGCGGTTTTCGGCCCGCACCCCCGGATGCCCGGATATCCGTCCGCGGCGTCGCCGACGAGCGCGAGATAGTCGGGGATGTACTTCGGCGGCACGCCGAACTTTTCGAGGACGCCCGCCTCGTCGCGGATCTTTCCGCTCCGGCGGTCGGCCTGAACGACACGCGTTCCCCTGACGCACTGCGCGAGATCCTTGTCGGGTGTCCAGATGCTGACTTTCTCGACCCGCTCGTCCTTCTTCGCGAGATGCGCCGCCGAAGCGAGCGCATCGTCGGCCTCGAGCTCCACCATCGGCCACGTGGCAACGCCCATCGAGATGAGCGCGGCCTCGAGCGGATGGAACTGCGCGAGGAGAGCCCGGTCGATTCCGGCGCCCGTCTTGTAGCCGGGCCACAGCTCGTTCCGGAACGATTCGATGACGTGATCGGTCGCGACGCCGAGGTGCGTCGCCCCCTGCTCGATCATCTGGATGACCGATCCGAGAACGCCCACGGCGGCGCCGTAAGGCTTCTCGCGGACCTTTTTCGGAGCCCTCTGCAGGCCGTAAAAATGGCGGAACAGCTCGTAGGTACCGTCGATCAGGTGAACGATCACGCGGCGACTATAGACGATGGGGTGCTGTCAGCCTCGGTAGTTCTCGCTCGCCCCGAAACGAGCCGGTCGGAACCGTTCACCTTTTCGTAATGAAATACGGTCGGCGAGGTCATAGATTGAAAGGGCGATGGCGATGACTCGCAGACGGATCGCGGTGGTCCTTCTCGCGGCGCTGGCCGCGACGGTGCTGCTGCACCTGCACGTCGCTGCCGAGCCCGGGGCGGTTCACTGCAACGTCTGCATACAGCAGACACACGTCGTCGTCGCCGACGCGGTTGCCATCGACGAAGACGTCGATAGTCTCCCCGCGGAGCCACTCCGGACGTTTGTCCTTTTCGAGCCCGCGGTAAGCGATCGCGCCGCCCCCAGAGCTCCGCCTGCCTGACTCGATTCACCGGTTCGGAATCCGCAGTCTCGTGATTCGACAGGAGAATTGACTCATGAAACGTATTTCCATCCGGGCGATCGTCGCCCTCTTCATTTTCGTGGTTCCGGTCCTTGCTCAGCAGGATCGGGGCTCCATTCGCGGCCGCCTCGAGACGGCCACCGGCCAGCCGATCACCCGAGCTGAGGTGAGCATCGTTGAGACGAGTGTCTCCACCCGCACTGATTCTGCCGGCACCTTCGCACTCATCAATCTCGCGCCGGGCACCTACACGCTACTGATCGAATCGAACCGTTTTGGCTCGCACGCGCGTTCGGTGGATGTCGTGGCGGGAGAGGAGACCGAGACCGTCATCACGATCGACGTCGGGGTCCACACCGAGGAGATCGTGGTCTCGGCCAGTCCCGACGCCAGGACGAGCTCCGAGGTGTATCAACCGATTGCGGTACTGAACGATCAGGATCTGCTGGAGAGATCGGAGGCCTCGCTCGGAGAGACGCTGAACAGCGAGCCGGGCGTGAGCTCGACCTATTTCGGCCCCGGTTCGAGCCGGCCGGTCATCCGCGGGCTCGGGGGCGACCGGATCCGGATTCTGGAGGACGGAATCGGAGGAGGAGATGCCTCGAACATCAGCCCCGATCACGCGGTCACCAGCGATCCTCTATCGGCGGAACGGATCGAGATCGTACGAGGTCCGGCGACGCTGCTCTATGGCAGCGCAGCCGTTGGTGGCATCGTGAACGTCTTCGACGGATCGATTCCCGACACCCTGCCGGGCGAGAAAGTCACCGGAACGGTCGATCTGATCGCCGGCACGGTGGCAGACGAGACGACCGGATCGATCCGGCTGGAAGGGGGAGCGGGTGCGATCGCATGGCACGTCGACTACCTGAACCGACAGACCGGTGACTATGAAATCCCCGGACCGGCGGAGGCGGAGCACGAAGAAGAAGAGCACGAAGGAGAGGAGCACGAAGAAGAGGAGCACGAGGGATTTCTCGAGAACAGCTCTCTCGACACCGAGACCGGGACCGTCGGGGCGTCGTGGATATTCAATAGAGGCTTTGCGGGAGTGGCGGTCAGCCGGTTCGAGACCAACTATGGAATCCCCGGCCACGCACACGGGCATGAAGACGAAGAGGGCGAAGATGGCGACCACGAGGAGGAAGAGGGCGTGCGCGTCGACATGAACCAGACGAAGATCGACTTCCGCAGCAGAATCGACGTCGGTGGTTTCATTCGAAACGTGAAGGTCCGCGCCGGGACGACCGATTACGAGCACGACGAGCTCGAAGGGGAAGAGATTGGAACCCATTTCGAGAACGACGGATGGGAAGCTCGTGTCGAGGCCGCGCACCGCGACATCGGCCCGTTCCGCGGAGCCTTCGGCGCCCAGGTGAGCCGCCGCGACTTCGTTGCCGTTGGCGAGGAAGCATTCGTCCCCCCGAACGAGACCGACATGAATGCGCTCTTCGTCTTCGAGGAGATGGAGCGGGGAGACTGGAACTTCCAGGCCGGAGCGAGATGGGAGCAGCAGGACGTCTCGACTCCGGGGGCGGAACTTCCGGACAGGTCATTCGATGGGGTCTCGGCATCGGTCGGTGCTTTGTGGAACGCGGCGGATACACCATGGTCGGTCGCCCTCTCCGTCGCCAGAACCGAGCGTCTCCCTACGGCAGAGGAGCTTTACTCGAACGGTCCCCACGTGGCGACGAGCAGCTTCGAGATCGGAGACCCGCTGCTGAACAAAGAAACAGCCCTCAGCGGTGATCTGACCTTCCGGGCGAGAGCGGACCGCTTCGAGGGGGAGATCACGATTTTCCGAACGGAGTTCAGCGACTTCATCTATCTGCAGCCGACGGGGCTGGAAGAGGACGAGCTCCCGGTGTTCACATACCTTCAGGACGACGCGGACTTCCACGGTGTCGAGCTCATCGGCCACTACGATTTTCTTCACTGGGATCCGCACCACGTCGAGCTCGAGGTGGGAGGAGACTGGGTGGAAGGGTCGCTCGAGGACGGGCGGAACCTTCCGCGCATCGCACCGATGCGAGTCTTCACGGCTCTGCTCTACGAAGCGGAAAGGCTCTTCGGCAGGTTCGAGGTCCGGCACGTGTTCGATCAGGACGATGTGGCCGAGCTCGAGGAGAGCACCGACGGATACACGTTCCTGAACGCGAACCTCGGATACCGGTTCATCGTCGCCGAGACCTCTCACATGATCATGTTGCGAGGACGGAATCTGACCGATGAGCTGGCGAGATCCCACGTCTCGCCACTCAAGGATGTGGCTCCGCTTCCCGGGCGTGATGTGAGTCTGGCATATCGCATCATTTTCTGAGCCAGAGGGGGCAGCGCAGAGAATTTCATATTGCGAGGCCGTGGACGAGGTGCCCCGGAGGTGTCTAATGGACGCCTTCGGGGTCCCTCGTGAAGCGCCTCGTCACGCGGCGTAGCGTACGATCTCGACCTCGGCGCGGCGCGCGGCTGCATCCTCGGCTTGGCGAAGCAGTCGGCCGGCTACTTCTTCCTCGAGCCAATACTCGCCGCAGTTGCGGCAGATATCCGCGGGGACTCCTTTGACGATGACGGTAGTCTGCTCGCGCTCGAGAATGACCGATATTTCACCCGAGCCTGCTTCTGAAAGGCTGGTCGTGAGGATACTCTTCGATGACTTCTCCTGTTCGGATGGCCTCGCGCACGTCTTCCGGGGAGATTTCGCGTTCGAACATCCTTTCGACGGCGTGACGACTGAATCGCAGATCGAGGCAGTTCCAGACTTGGTCGATCATCGGTCTCTCAGGGATTTTACCGCGCTCCTCCGCCCCTCACACCGGCTCAGTATCGCCTGCAAGGAGTCGCATCCATCGGCCGTTCGAGAGGAAGCAGGACGAGGAGAGACGTGGGCGATGAAAGTGATCCCTCGAACGTCCGCGGTCGTCAGTTCATCTGGTCCAGCAGTGCTTTCGCGTCGCTTGCCTCCGGGCTCTCCGGCGCGAGCTGGACCACCTTTTCGAAATCGGCGCGCGCTTCGTTCATTTTCTCCATCTGGAGTGACGCGATCCCTCTGTAGTAATAGGGCTCGCCCTTGGTGGGATCGATCGACACGGCACGATCGGCGTAGCGGTGTGCCTCGTTCGCATTCCCCTGGTTCAGGAACAGAATCGCGACGTTGAGAAAAGCGGTCGGCTCGTGCAGCGCGCCGGCGGGGAGGGCATCGACCACTTCCCGCGCCCGCTCCAGATTGCCCTGCTCGGCGAGAAGATTCACCATGAGCATGGCGATCCCGACGTTCGAGGGCTCGACCTCGAGGACATCTTCCAGAAGAGCGACGGCCGCGTCGAGCTCACCCACCGCATAGTGAGAGCGCGCGAGCGCCTTCATGATCTCGACATGGTCGGGGATCAGCTCGTGGGCTTTCCGGAACTCGACGACTGCTGCCCGGTGAAGCTCGGCCAGCTCTTCGGGAGTCGGCGGACCGGCATCCGGGGTGAGACCGAGCGCTTCGAGGTCTTCCGGAGTCGCGGTTCCGGCGGCGCGTCGAAGCAGCCTCTCTCCGGCCTGAACCGCTGCGACTGCCTCTGGTGAAACCGAAGGCTCGGGAGTAGGCGGCTCTTCCGCGGGTGCGGGTGCAGCCTGGGGACGCGGCTCCATCGTGCTGTTCAGCGGAGGCATCCGGCCGGCTTCACTGACGTTGACGCTTCCGCGGAAAGTGAGGAAGCCCTCCTTCGAAATGTCGATGTTCCACGGGCCGCCCACCGGGAGGAGCGCCGCCCACCGGCCACGTTTGTCAGTCCGCATCGGCTGCATCTCCGGGACGCGTTCGGAGGTCAGCTTCACCTCGGCGCCCGTCACCGGCTTCCCATCGGGATCGGTGACCTGTCCCGTCAGGCGGACCTGAGCGAAAAGGGGGGTCGTCAGAAGCAGAAAGGCAATAGTCGTCAGGATCGTTTTCAATTCTGTTTTCCTCTTGTCGAATCGAATGGAATCGGGCCGTCTGGCCCGGGCTCGCAACTCCACAAAAAAGGAAGCCTGCGGGGATAATTCCCCTGTGAAGAGGGGCACCGGGGAGTGTTCGTGCCGGACGGATGCTACAATCGCCCTCCCACTTCGGCGGAGAAAAGTTAGTGTGCGGAAAGTTCTGCCGTTTCACCGCTGCACAGACCGAGAGAAACCAGATGAGCCGACTTGACATCCCGATCACGAGTTTCCTGATTCTTTTCGGACTCGCATGTTCCTCCGGAGCTCCCGACTCCCCCCCCTCCGAGATGAGCGAGCCGGAGATTCGCGTCCGTCAGCCCGAGGGGCAGTTCGAGGTGATGGAGGTCGGCGATATCGACATCAATCTTCAGATCGATGTCTTCAACGGGTCGTCCGAAGAGATCACTCTGAAGCGCGTCGGGCTCCGGTCGATCCCGACCTCGGACATTCAGTTCGCTTCGTCGGGCAGGAATCTGGACGAGGCGATTCCTCCCGGCAGCGTCAGGACCGTCGACGTCTGGGTGCGGGCGACGAACAGCAGCTCATCGCTCAGTCCTTCGATGACCGTTCGAGGCACGGCCGTCTTCGTCTACTCCGGAGGAACGTTCAGGACGATATTCACCGAATCTGTGGTCGAGTCCAATATGCAGTTCCGGCCGCGATGATGTGGGTTTGAGGTTGGAGGTTGGAGGGGGCGGCTCGTGAGTGAAGGGTACGAGTACTGAGAAGGTACCTTCGCGGCGCCTTCTGTCACTCTTCACTCTGTCACTCTTCACTCTTCACTCTTCACTCTTCTTTTCACTCTTCACTCTTCACTCTTCACTCTTCACTCTTCACTCTTCACTCTTCACTCTTCACTCTTCACTCTTCACTCTTCTCGCGACGTCCCAGGCTCGTTCGATCAGCGCCGGGAGTCCGATTCCGCGAAGGTAATTCCCGGCGAGGAACGTCCCGGGCGGCATTTCGATCCCCTTGCGCAGCATCCGCTCGAGGCGGAGGTCGTAATGCGGAAGGGCGTGTGGCCAGCGCTGCAGATAGACCGCCGTAGGTTCGACCGCGCGCCCGTACACCGTCCGCCGATCGCGTGCGACGAGATCGATGAGCGCATCGTCATCGAGCGCCATCACGTCGCGGTCGATCGCGCCGCCATAAATCCAGCTTTCCCCATGGCCATCGCCGCGACCTGGGAAAATGTTGGTGTTGAAGAGAACGCCGAGTGCCCTGACACCCTGCTCGCGCGGAAAGAGGATGCCGAATCCTCCGATCGTATGCTCGCTCGCTGGATAAAACGCGGTGACGCGAACCAGTGGCAGCATCTCGATCCGCTCGAGCTGTGCAGCGGACTCTGATGATCGCTGTCGAAGAAGCGGGACGGCGTCACTGGCCGACGTGGCGACGACGACAGGACCCTCGCGATCGATGGAGGCCGATTCGACTCCAGTCTCGATCTCGACTCCGAGCGAGAGCAGCTTCTGCTCGAGCGCATCGATGAGCTGGCTCATCCCGACTGGTGGCGCGACGAGCTCTCTCTTCGTCCCTCTTTCAGTCTTCTCCTTCTTTCCGAAGATCAGACTCGCGCTGAGCTCGCGCGGATCGCCGGCGTAGATCCCCTGCAACGCTGCTCCGACGAGGTATCGCGTCGCGCTCTCCCCGAGAACGCGGCCCGACCATTCGTGAACGGTCTCCCGCTCCCGGGGGGGGAACCGTCGTGCGAGGAGGTTTTTGGTCAGCTTTCCAGCGAGCCCGAGACTCTCGATCGGTCCGAGAGGCCAGCGCCGCGGGCCGTCGCGGTAGATATAGCGGGCGCGGCTTTCCTTCTTCGGCCCGATCAGCGGGAGATCGAGCTCGGCGCAGAGGGTTTCGAGCTTAGCCGAGCTTCGGATGCTGTTCGCCGCGAGCTCCACCGGGCCATGCGGCGTTGCGAGGGTTCCGATCAGACCTCCGAGGCGGTTGTCCTTCTCGATGAGCCTGACCGGCAGACCGAGCTTCGCGAGGTAGAAGGAGGTGACGAGTCCGGAGACCCCACCACCGACCACCGTGACCCGGTTCATATCGAGCTCGAGAAGATCGGCTGATCGGGAGCGGCGGCTCTCAGTCGCTGGTCGAAGAAGACCGTCGCGTTGCGGAGGAACGGTTTCCCTGATTCCGTGAGGACGAGCTCGTTGCCGTCAAAGTGAACGATCCCATCGTCGAACAGAGGCGACAGGTACGTGCGGGCGTCGTCGATCTGGGCGGGCTCGAGCGTCACGCGAAGCTTCGTCATGAACTCGAGGATCTGCTGGCGAAGCTTCTGGTCCTCTTTGGTCAGAAGGTGGCCGCGAAGCGTCGGAATCTCTCCCGCCTGTACGCGCCGCTCGTAAACGGGCATCACCTTTTCGTTCTGGTGGAAGCAGGTGGGCGTTTCCGAGATGGCGCTGACGCCGAGTCCGAGCAGGATGTCGGTTCTGAACTCGGTGTATCCCATGAAGTTCCGGTGGAGCTCGCCGTTCTCGCGCGCGGTGTTGAGCGAATCCTCCGGGAGTGCGAAGTGGTCCATTCCGATCTCGATGTAGCCGGCATCGATGAAGATGTCGTGCGCGATCTCGTAGAGCTGGCGCTTGTCCTGACCTTCCGGCAGATCTTCGTCCCGGAAGAGTCGCTGAGCCGGCTTGATCCAGGGGACTTTGGCGAAGCTGTAGAGCGCGATGCGGTCGGGTCTCAGACCTGCGGTCAGCTCTGCCGTTTTCCGCATCGATTGCGGGCTCTGTTTCGGCAGCCCGTAAATCAGGTCGTAGTTCACCGAGGTGTAGCCCATCGCCCGTGCGTCTTCGGTCAGTTTCTGCGTGACGTCGTACGGCTGGATGCGGTTGACGAGGTGCTGGACCACCGGATCGAAGTCCTGGACGCCCATCGAGACGCGCGTGAAGCCGGCGTCGTAGAGCGTGTTCAGATGTTCGGCGTTGGTCACGCGCGGATTGACCTCGACGGAAGCGTCGAAGGCATCCGCTCTGTAGCTCACCCGTTCGAGCAGAGGGGCGAGGAGCAGCTCGAGGCTCGCCGGTGAGAGAAACGTCGGGGTTCCTCCGCCGAGATGGAGCTGCCGCAGCGGTCGCTTCCCGAGATCGGGAACCGAGTCGAGATAGCGCGACCATTCGTCGTGAATCAGCCGGACGTACGGCTCTTCGCGTTGATGATTGCGCGTGATCACGGTGTTGCAGCCGCAGAACGTACAGAGGGTCTCGCAGAATGGGATGTGGAGGTAGACCGCCCAGGTGGCGTCCGGTTTCGCCGCTGCTTTCCGGAGCTCGTCGAGCCACTGTTCGGTCGTCGGACTGTCGGTCCAGTAGGGAACCGTCGGATAGCTCGTGTACCGCGGCACCGCCACGTCGTACTTGTCGAGGATCCGTGAGGATGGTCTGGTCGTGCTCTTACGAGTCATCAAAAACCTCTCGTACCGTTCGCACGAAGGTGCGGACATTCTCTTCTGGTGTGCGCGGCAGTACGCCGTGGCCGAGGCCACAGATCCAGCCGCGCCGCGCTTCCGGGCTGAGATCGGTCAATGGTTGCAGGTAGACCCGGAGCTGCTTCTGAAACTCTTTCGTTTCCAGGAACAGAAGGCTCTGGTCAAAGTTTCCCTGAACGAATCCGATCTCGCGGCCGAGGGTGAAAGCTTCACGGATGTCCCACCTCCAGTCGACGCCGATTCCCGCGAGCGATCCGGATCCGAATCGCGGATCGCGAAGATGCGCGGGCTGAGTTCCTCGGGCGTAATAGCCGATTTTTCCGGGGAACGCCTCGAACAGACGTGCGAGATCACCGACGACGAACCGGTGATACCAGTCGGGAGCGAGCTCGCCGGCGGCAGTGTCGAAGATCATGACGGTTTCGGCCCCACCGTCGAGTTGCAGCCGGATGTTCTCGGTCAGCAGAGGGACGAGGCGATCGGAAAACGCTCTGAACAGATCGGTGTCGGTTTTGACGTCGATCAGGTTTCCCTTGTGGCTCCCCTCGACGGCATAGACGAAGAGCGTCCACGGTCCACCGACGAATCCGATGACGCTTTTGTTCTGCGGGATTCGCTCGCGGGTCAGTTTCATCGCTTCGCGCTGGAACTCGAGATGAGGCAGTGCATCTTCGAGAGATCGAAGCTTTCGGAGTTGCGATCGATCGAGCTTCGGTTCGAGTGCCGGTCCGGAATCCCGGTACTCCAGCCCGAGCCCGAGCGCCTGCAGCGGGAAGAGAAGATCGCTGAAGAGAATGGCGACATCGAAGTCGAAGTCGTCGACCGGACCGAATGCCACTTCGGAGGCCAGCTCCGGAATCCTGCAGAGCTCCATGAAGGAATGCCTCGCGCGGAGCGCCTGGTAATGTGCGTGGTAGCGTCCCGCCTGCCGCATGAACCAGACCGGCGGTACTGGTTGTGCGATCCGCTGCAGAGCGTTCTGGAATCTTTCAGACGCCATCGTCGGTCCCTTCGACTCCGGCCCACTGATATCCGATGCCACGCACGGAGCGGATTGCGCTCGCGCCCGTTTCCCCGAGCGCCTGGCGGAGGCGGAGAATTGCGTTGTCGACCGTGCGCTGCGACGGGAACCGGTCCTCTCTCCAGACCCGGTCGAGAATCTCGTCGCGGCTGACGACGTTCGGTGCCGCCTCGATGAGCAGCCGAAGCACCTGAAAGTCACGGGACTGCGGATACTCCCTCGTTCCGTGTTCGTCGATGATCGCCATCGCCTGCAGATCGATCGTTCTGTTGCCGACCGAGACCCGCTCACGCGAAGCGTGGGTCTCGAGCACATGTCGGATTCTGATGAAGAGCTCCTTGAGGTGAAATGGTTTCGGAATGAACTCGTCCGCGCCGATCTCGAACCCTTCGAGCCGGTTCTCCGCCGAGCTCATCGCCGTCATGAACATGATCGGCGTCGACGAGACCGACTTGATTCTGCGGGCGAGGTCGAACCCGGAGCCGTCAGGAAGCCCGACGTCGAGGATGACGACGTCCCACTTTTCCCGCTCGAATGCTCTCGTTGCATCGGCGAGGCTGGTCGTCCACGTCGTATCGAAGCCCTCCTTGCGAAGGCGCTCGGTCAGAGTCGTCCCGAGCGATACGTCGTCTTCGAGGACGAGAACCCTGCTCATGCGCGCGCCTCCGGAATCTCGAGAGTTGCGACGAGGCCGCGACTCCCGCGGGAGAGAACGAGCGCCCCCTTCATCCGAATCAGCAGCTGCCGCGAGATGTAGAGCCCCACCCCGGTGCCGCTTCGCGAGGTCGGCCGGAAGAAAAGGCGTCCGAGCTCCGACGGGTCGGTCGCGGGACCGCTGCCGTTGTCCTCAACGATGATCCTGACGTTGGAGCCGGTTCCCTTCTCGACTCTGATGGTGACGGCATCGGCTCCGCCGTGCACCAGGGCGTTCTGGAAGAGGTTCCGGAGGACGCTCTCCAGCGCTCGTGCATCCGCGAGAATCATCGCGTCGTCCTCGATACGGACGTCGAGCTCGCTGAACTCCGACGCGATCGAATCGACCGTTCGTTTCAGCGAAAGGGGCTCGATGTAGAGACGTCCCTTGTGGCGGTTCGCGTAGAAAAGTGAGTTGTCGAGCTGCAGCTGCAGACGGACCGAGTCCTTCAAGAGCCGCTCGAGAAGCGGATTCCGTTCGCCTTTTTCCGCGAAGTCTTCCTGGAGACTCTCCACCTGCAGTCTGAGGCTCGCCAGCGAGGTGCGGAGATCGTGGGTGAACGCGGCGAGAAACTCCTCGACGGCTCGGTGACGGCGGCGCTCGCGGTGAGTCGCGTAGAGCAGAGCGGTTCCTCCCGCGACGAGCGAGGCGATCAGCACACTGCCTTCCCACAGAAGCATCCGGTGCGCAGCCGCAATCTCTACTGTGCGCGTCTGATCGACCGACCTGAGCATTTCGGTTTGGCGCAGACCGAAGATCAGCCACCAGCTCGCCAGCGAGACGGTGAAAACGAGCCATAGGATTGCGAGAGCGATCTCGATCCGGTGTCTCTGCTCAGTTTCCATCAATCATCTTCGCGGCTTTCTCGAGACCATCCGCCGCGATCTCGAGCGTTTCCTGATCGTGTGCAGCAGAAAGAAATCCTACCTCGTACGCGCTCGGGGCGAGATAGACGCCGTTGGCCAGAGCCGCATGGAAAAGGCTGGCGAAGCGATCGGCGTGAGTCTGCGAGATCCGGTCGACTCGCCGGATCGGTTCCCCGGATGCCGAATGAATCCAGATGAGCGAGCCGTATTGCGTGACGTCGAATGGTGAGCCCGCTGCACGGAAGCGCGTTCGGAGCTCGGCCGCGAAGTCCTTCCCCCTCTCCTCCAGCATCTTCCAGACCCCGATCTCCTCCGCCTTTCGCAGCGTTGCGAGCCCGGCACGGACCCCGATGGGGTTCGCGCTCAGCGTACCCGCCTGATAGACGGGACCGGCCGGTGCAACGAGATCCATCAGATCCCTCCGCCCCGCGTAGCAGCCGATCGGAAAGCCACCACCGATGACTTTTCCGTACGTGACGAGGTCGGGTTGAATTCCGAGAACTTCGGCCATCCCGCCGGCGGCGACGCGGAAACCGGAGATCACTTCGTCGAAGATCACGAGGGCGCCGTGGTTGCGGGCCGTCTTCACGACGTGGTCGAGGAACTCGCGACGCTGAATCAGTAGCCCATTGTTGGCGGGGAGCGGTTCGAGGATCACGGCCGCGATCTCACCATCGTATTGCTCGAAAGCGGCGGTCACCTCGTCCTCCGAGTCGAGAGAGGCGACGACGGTCTCGGCCGCGACCTCTTTCGAGACTCCAGCGCTCGAGCTCGTCACCGGTCCCGCGAGCCCGCTTCCCGCTTTCACCAGAAGCGAGTCGCTGTGGCCGTGATAGCAGCCGTCGAACTTCAGAATCCGGCGTCGTCCGGTGGCCGCGCGGGCAATCCGGGTCGCGCTCATCACCGCCTCGGTTCCGGATGAGACGAATCGGAGTTTCTCAGCCCACGGAATTCGTGCGTTGATCCATTCGGCGAGCTCGAGCGAGTAGGGCTCGCAGGTCCCGAAGGTCCAGGCGAGATCGAGAGTCTCCCGAACGACCGCATCGACATCCGGATCGCGATGTCCGAGGATCAGCGGTCCGAAGCTCTGGCAGAAATCGATGAAGGTCTCTCCGTCGACCGACGTGAGGCGCGCGCCGTCTCCGCTCCTGAAGAAAACGGGAGATCCTCCGACGCTTCGGAAGGACCGGACCGGGCTGTGGACGCCGCCGGGGGTCACCTCGAGCGCGCGTTCGAACAGCGGCGCGGAAGCGGGAGATTGGTAGTGTGTCGTCATTGGTTGTTCTCGGACTCTTCGGGCCTGCAGGGCGTCGGTCAGTTTTGCACTTTCAGTCCGATCGCGGCTGCCCGTCGGGCGCCGTAGGTGATGATGTACTGCGCGCCGGCGCGCCGGAAGACATGCCACGTTTCGAGAAGCGCACGATCGAGGTCGGTCAATCCCTTTTCCGCCAGCAGAGCCAGGCCGGCGTACTCGCCACTGACCTGATAGGCGCCGACGGGCCGGTCGGTCAGTTCCCGGATCGGCAGGATGAGATCGATCGAGGTCATGCCCGGCTTCACCATCAGCAGATCGGCTCCTTCCTCCGCGCATCGGACGCTCGCCCGGATGGCGTCGGAGCGGTTTCGCGGGTCGATCTGGTAAGCCTTTCGATCGCCGAACTGCGGCGCGGAATCGGCAGCCTCGCGAAACGGCCCGTAGAAGCTGCTGGCGAACTTCGTCGAGTAGCTCATGATCGGAATCATCTCGTGTCCGGCCTCGTCGAGAGCCTGCCGGATCGCTCCTGTGCGTCCATCCATCATGTCGCTCGGACTGACACCGTCTGCGCCGGCATCGGCGAACGCGAGGGCAGATCGGCTGAGCTCCTCCAGCGTCGCGTCGAGATCGATCTCGTCGTCGTCCCCGAAGACGCAGCAGTGTCCATGCTCGGTCGAGGAACAGAGGCACGTATCGACCCAGAGAGTGAATGCCCTGCCGTGCGCCTTCCGAAGAGAGGAGATGACACCGGAGGTGAAGTCGTGATCGAAGTTCTTCGTCCCTTTGCCCGGGGGAACGGGAAAGAGGATGAAGTGGCGGACGCCGTTCTCGATGTCGGAACCGACCTGGCGGACCGCCGACTCAATGTCCATCCGGTTGTTTCCGGTCAGGCCGGTGATCGGCTGCTCTCCCTTCACACCGTCGACGACGAAGAGCGGCTGGATCAGATGACTCGTCGTCAGCTCCACCTCGTCGCAGAGGTCGCGAAGCTGCTGCGTTTTCCGCAGCCGCATCAGGCGTTCGATCTCGCTCATTCCGTTACATCCTTGAGCCATTCATCGTGGCTCAGCCAGATGTCGATTCTCGCGTCGCTCCCCAGCCTGTCGCGAACGATTCCGTACGTGTTTCCCGGTCCGCAGCCGTGCCATCGATCCGCGATCTCCGGCTGGCGCTCGACGGCGTCGAGAAAGCGACTGCCGCTGGTCCAGAAGAAATGGGTGTACTGACTGAGATCGGGTTGTTCGTCGCCGGAGGAAATCAGCCGGTAGGTCGCCAGCCGCTCGAGCCGCCGCTCCGCCTCGGCGCGATCGTGTGTGAGCTTGATCCAGCGAATCGATCGACTGGCGATGATCTCGGTGCCCGGATTTTCGTCCTCACCGAGGCCTTCGGCGGAGCCGTTGACCCAGACTCCGCGCCGGGCGAGACTCCGCCAGGTTTGGAGTCCCGCGGTCCAGACCGGGCGGGACGACGAGACTCTCCAGGACTTCGGGAGCGCGTCCGCGCGTGCGACCCAGTAGCCGGCGTCGTCGTCGGGCTGCGCGACGTCGAGGGGCTCACGCAGCATCCGGTTCGCGCCACGCTCGACGGGCCAGATCCGGTTGCGGCTCGTTCGGGGTGTCCGCCGCTCCCGCTCCAGCTCGAACCGGTCGAGTGTTTCGCCGGCGTCGGTCCGGCCGCGCAGACTGATGATCGTACCGTATGGCCTCGTGAGTACCGTGACACCGATCTTCTGGTGACAACCGCCGCCGTAGGAGCGGAGGATCTGTCGTTCGCGCTCGGCGTTACTGAACGTCGTTCGGTCGTTGAGTGATCCGACGAGCCGCGCGAGCTCCGGATTCTCTTGCGGAGCGATCTCCATCGCCAGCGCGCCCTGCGCAGCGCCCGTGGGGTTGTCGCTGATTGGAAGCACCATCCAGTGACAGAGCTCGAGATTGCGGCGAACTTCCTCGCGCGTCGCCGCGAATTCGCCGGCGGTCGATCCGAGGAGGCGATCGAGCGCCGCCTTCGCAACGACGAGCCCGTCCTGCTCCCCTTCGACGAGCTTGCGAACTCGGGTTGGAACATTGCCGCGAATCGGAACGAACTCGATCTTCAGCCCGGTGACGGGGAGCGCCCACGCCAGGAACGATTCGAGATTGTGAGCCCGCCGCGGTGAAGAGCTCAGAAGCGTGATTCGTGCTCCCGGCTCTGCTCTCTCCCATCGATCCCGCCGCATCAGAAGAACGTCACGCGTGTCGGCGCGCGGCAGCGTTCCGGCGACTTCGGTTCCTTCGCGCGGCTCGGTCGGAAGATCCTTCCACGAGTGAACCACGAGGTCAGTCTTCCCCGATCGCAGGTCCTCGACGAAGTCCTCGGTGAACACCCCTTTCTCCGGCATCGCCCAGAGGGGATCCTGCTGATTTTTGTCGCCGAGAGATTCGCGAAAGTGCGGGATGATCTCGATGTCCGGAACGGCTGAACGGAAGGCGGCGGCGACCTGGTGAATTTGGATTCTGGATAAGTCGC
Organism: Acidobacteriota bacterium; assembly: GCA_019347945.1. Classification (NCBI taxonomy): domain Bacteria; kingdom Pseudomonadati; phylum Acidobacteriota; species Acidobacteriota bacterium. Next base: position 278,444 of record JAHWKK010000001.1, read on the forward strand.
TCGAGCGCCCGGAGACTCTCAGGCGCACAGATCCTCCCAGCCGAAGGGACGGACCTCGTAGCGCTGCCAGAAATCGGCGGCGCGGGCTCGGATCTCCGCACGAGCCTTTTCGACCTGCTCGTCCGCCGATCTCCGGTTCGCCTCGAGGCTCTCGAGGATCTCGGAGAAGTGGACGATCCTGGGGCCGGCAACGGTCAGCGTGTCGGTGCGTCCCTCACCGCGGAGATCGACGATCGTGTGGAAACGATGGCCGGTCCGCTCGATCCACTTGCGGATCTCGCCCGCGGTCATGGGCGCGGCGATGATGAGGCCGACGGGAGCGGAGAGATCGTCATCGAATGTGTCATCGATGCTGTGAACCGCGGCTTCCGGGTGGCGCTCGACGAGCTCGACCGCGGCTTCGGGCCGGCGGCAGAAGATCTCGACGCGGTGACCGACGAGAGAGGGGATCGTCTCCTGAACGAGATATCCCGCTCCGAGAATGACGATCGTGGGGCAGCCGGCGAGGTGACGCTGAGCGAGCTGGCCGTAGGAGCGCCCTCCGAGCCCAGTCAGATGGTTGGTGCGAACTTTCTTGGCGTCCGCGATCAGGCGCTGCATCCAGGGCGCCGTGCAGCGGGCGGCGGGTCCGTTCGCCGCATGAACCGCGAAGTTCCTGAACTGTCCCATCACCTCGGTCTCGCCGACCAGCGGCGAGTGAAGACCGCAGATGACTTCGAGGAGAAACTGGTAGCCGTCCTGACGAACGTAAACGGCGTCATCCGGCCGGAGGTCCTCGCGGTTCAGCTTGTGCGAGTCGAGTATGGCGATCTCGCGGAGGCAGGTTTTCCAGACGAGCGCGTGCTCGAGCTGCGCATCGAAGTTGCGTCCGGGCTGACCGTTTACGACCGCGAGTGATTCCGCCACGCGACGAATATAAGAAGGATCGGCGGGTGGTTTGTCACGGTTTTGTCCGGCGGGTGGATTTTTTTCGGTTTTCGAGGGATTTGGGCGCGTGATGCCGGAACGGATCGGTATTCTCGTCGCGCAGCTCGGTACTCCCGACGCCCCGACCGCATCCGCGGTTCGCCGCTACCTCCGCCAGTTTCTCAGCGACCGGCGCGTCGTCGACACCAATCCGGTCCTGTGGTGGCCGATCCTGAACGGCGTCGTCCTGATGACGCGACCGAGACAGTCGGCGGCGCTCTACCGGAACGTTTGGACCGAGAAGGGGTCTCCGCTGCTGCTGATCACCGAAGCTCAGTCGAAGGGGCTCGAGGAGACGCTTCGATCGTCGGTCGGCGGAGTCGAGATCCGTACGGAGGTGGCGATGCGCTATGGAAACCCGTCGACGGGTTCCGCGATTGACCGGCTGATCGAGTGGGGCGCTCAAAAGATTCTCCTCTTTCCGATGTACCCGCAGTATTCGGCTGCCTCGACCGGGTCGGCCTACGACGAGGTCTTTGCCGAGCTTGGCAAGAAGCGATTCGTTCCGACGCTGCGAGTCGTCCCTCCGTATTACGTCGATCCTCTTTACATCGGAGCGCTGGCGGAATCGCTGAGGGAGAAGCTCGACGCGATGGCCACGCCGCCGGAGAAGATCATGGTCTCGTTTCACAGCATTCCGCAGCGTTACGCGGATCTGGGAGATCCATACGCGGAGCATTGTCGCGCGACGGCTGAGGCTCTTGCGCGGGAAATGGGGTGGGGAAGCGGCGACTATCTGCTGACCTTCCAGTCGCGCTTTGGCCGCGAGCCGTGGCTGCAGCCCTACACGGACCAGATGCTGATGAAGCTCGGAGGGGACGGCGTCGAAAGCGTCCTGGTGATCTGCCCCGGATTCACCGCCGACTGTCTCGAGACGATCGACGAGATCGGAAACCTTGGTCGCGAGCAGTTCGAAGGGTCCGGTGGAGGAGAGCTTCACCTCGTGGCCTGCCTCAACGATCGACCGCGCTGGATCGACGCCATGGCCGCAATCGCAAGGCGCGAGCTCGCCGGCTGGCTGCAGCACTGATCGCTTTCTGCCCGCGGCTTCTCCTCTCTCGCGCGGAAATTGCTTTGCATCCGGGGAGGAGGACACCATGAAGCAAATATTGATGGTCCTGGCGAGCGCGATTGCGCTGATCGCTGCCGGCTGCGGATCGCTCTTCGACGACGACAGCGACGCAACGGCAAGACAGGAACAGTGCTGGGTGGAGATCTACGAGGACGCGCAGTTCGTTCGCGAGACGCCATGGACCCGCATCCAGGGTCCCACCGAGATGAGCAACGTCGACAATCTCGCCGGTCGGAACTGGAACGACAAGATCTCGAGCATTCGAGTCGGCCCTGACGCGGTGGTTCAGGTGTACGAGCATGCCGGATTCCGTGGCGAGGTTCGCGAGTACGATTACGGTCGTTACATCGACAACCTCGACAGCGATCGCCTGAATGATCGGATCAGCTCGCTCAAGATCCGCTGCAGGTAGCGTTTTCCGGACCTGGATTCCCGGGCCCGGGCGTCCGGTTATCGAATGACGAGATGGAACCAGTGCACGTCTACTACGACGGAGGATGCGGGTTGTGCAACCGCTCGGTGAATTGGCTGAAGCGGAAGGAGGATCGCGGACTGTTCGATCTTGCCACTCTCGAGAGTGAGAAGTTCGAAGAGCTCGCCGGCCGGACGAACCGGACGTTTCCCGACAGCATCGTCGTCGAGACGGGCGACGGGACGATTCTGACCCGGTCGGCTGCCGTGATTCATCTGCTGAAACGTCTGGGAGGCGTCTGGAAGATGGTCGGATGGCTGATGTGGATCGTTCCGCGGCCGTTGCGGGATGCGGTCTACGATCTGATCGCGCGGTTCCGCCATCGCCTTTTCCCTGGTCCCGACTCCTGCCCGATCGGTGCTCCTCGAGGCTGAGGGCTGCGTCACTTCCTGAAAATCAGTTGACGTTGCAACGGGTGACGCGACAGACTTGCGCTTCGCGAAACTCGAGGATCGATTTGCCCCTTCCCATTTTCCAGAGTGATCTCAAGGACGTCCTGAAACGGCTTTCGGCGAAGGACTATCAGACCATCGAGGAGCGGGACGAGCTGCTGCAGAGGCTTGCCGCGCTGGACGGAATCAAGCCGCGCGACATCGTCTGGATGCTCTTCCGGCCAGACCGCGCGCTGCGCGATGCCGCGGTCGCCGTCCTCGCGCGCCTCAAGGCTCCCGAGACCGTCGACGTCATCGTCGCCGAGAGCAGCGGGAAGCCTGAAGCCGCTTTCAAGGCGGCCGTTTCCGTCCTCTTCCAGCTGGGGATTCCGGGTGCGGAGGCGCGGCTGATCCAGCTGATGAGCTCCGAGGACGAGCAGAAGGCGGCGACGGCAACGAAGATCCTCTTCGAGGCGCCGGTCACGCCCCAGATCGAGCAGCTCCTCTGGCAGATCGCGACCTCGGGAAGAGCCGAGCAGAAGGCTCCGGCGGTCGCGCGTCTCGCCTCGACGATGGTAAGCGACAAGTCTCTGCCGAGATGGCAGAAGCTGGCGGCCGACGCTGACCGCACCATTCGAAACAAGGCGCTGGAGGTGCTCGCACGCGACGTTCCGGCCGAATCAGTCGACGTCCTCGTGAACCAACTGCCTACGGCCGAGTACACGACCCAGCAGGTGCTCGTCGAGGCGCTGACCCGCGCCTCGCAGGGAAAGGGCCCCGAGTTCGCCGACCGGATCATTCCGCTCATCGCCTCGGGTGATCCGGCAACCCGATCCGCGGTCCTCAAGATCCTGCTCGGAATGAGCCACCGGAAGGAGCTCATCCGGCGCTACATCATGTTCGCGAAGACCCTCGCTGGCTGGGCGCGGGATCGCGCGCTCGACTCGATGAAAGCGTTCGAGGGCGACCTGCTCGAGCCCGCCATCGAGCTTCTGTCCGACGAGGATTCGGAGATCCGATCCGCGGCGCTCGCGCTTGCGGGAAGTTTCGACGATCCGCGGATCGTACCGGCTGCGATCGGGCTTCTCTCCGACGAGGACTGGTGGATTCGGATCTCCGCGGTCGAAACGCTCGGCCGTCAACGCGATCCGCGCGCAGTCGAGCCGATTCTCGCGATCATCAACGATCCGGACGTTCGCTGGAGCGCGGTCGAGGCGCTCGGATCGATCGCGGACAACCGCGCGCTGCCGGCTCTCGGAAAGCTGCTTGGTGATCCGAGTCCCGACGTCCGGATAGAAGTGCTGCAGGCGCTGAGACACTTCAATCATCCGAAGCTCCTTGACGCGATCCGGAACTCGGCCAGGAACGACGAGAACCGCTCGGTGCGGATGCGTGCGGTGGACATCGCGGAGGAGATCGCTGCGCGCGACGCGAAGCCGATGGCAGATGCGAGCGAGCTGCGTGCGGCTGCGCTGACGGCGTCGATCGGGGCCAGCGAGCCGAAGCTCCACCAGATGCTCGTCGCGACGCGAAACCAGGGCGGGTCGGACTTCCACCTTTCGGTCGAACAGCCGCCGATGGTCCGGATCGCCTCGGAGCTCCTGCGCGCCCAGGGAGCCCCGTTCACCGCGCCGCAGACCGAGGCAATGCTGAAGGAGATCCTTCGCGAGGATCAGTGGCAGAGGCTCGAGGCGACCAAGCAGCTCGACTTCTGCTACTGGATCCCGCAGGCGGGACGGTATCGGGCGAACGTCTTTCTCGACCAGAAGGGCTACAACGCAGTCTTTCGCGTGATCCCGGAAAAGCCGCCGACGATCGCGGAGATAGGGCTTCCGCCGCGCCTCGCGGAGATCGCGGGTTACCATCAGGGCCTGGTGCTGATCTGCGGGCCGACAGGGTCGGGCAAGTCGACCACGCTCGCGGCGCTCGTCAATCTCTTCAACGAGACCCGCAATGATCACGTGCTGACGCTCGAGGACCCGGTCGAGTTCGTCCATCCCTTCAGGAACTGTCTCGTCAACCAGCGTGAGGTCGGGACGCACACGACGTCGTTCGCGCGAGCACTCCGGGCGGCCCTTCGCGAGGATCCCGACGTCATCGTGATCGGCGAGATGCGCGACAACGAGACGATCGAGCTGGCGCTGACGGCCGCCGAGACAGGACACATCGTTCTCGGGACGATCAATTCGACGAGCGCCCCGAAGGCGATCGACCGGATCATTTCGAGCTTCCCGGTCGACGAGCAGGCCCAGATCCGGACCTCGCTGTCGGAGTCGCTCAAGTACGTGACGGCTCAGCGGCTGCTTCCGTCGAAGCAGAAGCACCGTCAGGTCGCCTGCTTCGAGATCCTCAAGGCCGACGGCTCGATCGCCAATCTCATCCGCGACGAAAAGACGTATCAGATCTATTCGGCGATGCAGATCGGCCGCTCTCGCGGGATGCAGACCTTCGACGACGGGCTGAAGGATCTCCTCAAGCGGGGAGAGATCATGCCGGAGACGGCGTATCTCGCGGCCGAGAAGAAGGAAGACTTCGAGCCGCTCGTCTCCGCCGACTTCCTCGAATCGTTGACGATGGTGTGAGATGAGCCAGCCGACGCAGAAGATCGACCGATTCCTCAAGCTGATGACTGACCGCGGCGCATCCGACTTTCATCTGACGGTCGGCCGCCCGCCGATGCTGCGAGTGTCGGGCTCGATGGAGCCGATCCGGTACCGGACCCTCACCGAGGGGGACTTCGTCGACATGGTCCGCCCGGTGACCCCCGACCGGCTCTGGAAGGAGTTCGAGGAGAGCGGCGATCTCGACTATTCGTACGAACTGCCGGGGGTCGCGCGCTACCGCGTGAACGTCTTCCGCCAGCAGCGCGGCAGCGGAGCGGTGTTCCGGATCATCCCGTCGAAGATCATGACGATCGATCAACTCGGCCTGCCGGCGCAGGTGAGGAGAATCGCGAAGCTGCGGAGCGGGCTCGTTCTCGTGACGGGGCCTACGGGCTCGGGCAAGTCGACCACGCTCGCGGCGATCATCGACCTCATCAACTCGACCCGGACGCTTCACATCATCACGATCGAGGACCCGATCGAGTTCGTCCATCCGGCGAAGAACTGTCTCATTCACCAGCGCGAGATCGGGACGCACGCGACGAGCTTCGCAGAGGCGCTGAGGGCTGCGGCGCGGGAAGATCCGGATCTGATCCTGGTCGGCGAGATGCGCGATCTCGAGACGATCTCGATGGCGCTCTCGGCCGCGGAGAAGGGGACGCTCGTCTTCGGGACCCTTCACACGAACAACGCGGCAAAGACGATGGACCGAATCATCAGCGTCTTTCCCTCGGGCGAGCAGGAGGGAATCCGCAACGTCCTCGGCGAGACGATCCGGGCGGTCGTGGCGCAGCAGCTGCTGCCGAAGGTGGGCGGCGGGCGGGTGGCCTCGCTCGAGATCCTCTTCGGCTCCCCGGCGCTGGGGAACATCATTCGCGAAGGGAAGACCTCGCAGATCACCTCGCTGATTCAGATGGGGACGAAGGAGGGGATGATCGACATGGACGGCTCGATCATGAAGCACCTCGAGGAGGGTCGCGTGTCGGCGCGCGCCGCCTACGACAAGGCGATCGACAAGGAACAGTTCAAGGACTACCTCGAGAAGGAAAAGGAATCGGCCGCGGGGGCGTGAGCCCTGATCTGAAAGCCTTCGAGAGTAGGTACGACGGGCGATCGAGGAGCACGAGGATGAAATCCGCACAGCCTGGAACCGCCACTTCTCGAGCAGAAGTGACTAACATCTCGCCAAACGGAATCTGGCTTCTGCTCGACGAGCGAGAGCTTTTTCTTTCATTTACGGAGTTCCCGTGGTTCAGGGATGCTCCCGTCAGCAGGATTCTGGAAGTGGAAACGCCGAGCAGTGGGCATCTTTACTGGCCTGGCCTGGATATCGACCTCTCTGTCGAGTCCATCGACCATCCGGAGCGGTTTCCGCTGGTGGCACGTCCCTGACGACGACATCAGCAGCCAGACGCCTTCGCTCTGTCGGTTTTTTTGAGTGTCTTCCCGGACATCTGTGAAGAGAGCGATTTTCGTCGTGGTGAGGGCTTGACAGGGATTTCAGATGTGGGATAGGTTGGCTCAATGTAAACGTTTTCAGTAACCGCTTACAGAAACCGGTTACAACCGATGAGCCAGACCAAGCAAGAGCGCTCCCCTCAGTCGAACGTGCGCAACGCGACCATCCGAGACGTCGCGGAGCGGGCCGGCGTCTCGGTCGCAACCGTCTCCCGGGTTCTCAACTCCACCTCACAGGTACGTGGTGAAACAGCCCAGCGTGTGCTCGAAGCCACCGAAGCGCTCGATTACGTCCCGCACGTCGGTGCGCGGAGTCTCTCGACTCGCCGGACCAGTACGGTCGGCGTGCTCCTCCCCGACCTCCACGGCGAGTTCTTCTCCGAGGTGATTCGAGGAATCGATTCGGCGGCGAGGCGAACCGGCTATCACCTCCTCGTGTCTGGTTCCCACAGCGACTGGACCGAGATGTCAGCCGTGCTGGGAGCGACGAGAGGTCGAGTCGACGGCATCATCGTGATGGCCCCCGACCGCGATGCGGAGGCGGTGCGGATTCATCTCCCGCGGGGAGTTCCGGCGGTTCTTCTGAATTGCCACGCCGACTCGATTCCGTCGATCAGCGTCGACAACAAGGGAGGAAGTCGTGCGATGGTGAGGCATCTCGTCTCGCTGGGACACAAACGGATTGCGTTCATTCGCGGTCCGGAGGCGAACGCCGATGCGTGGGAGCGTCTGCAGGGTTACCGCACGGAGATGCGGCGGACGGGTGATCGGGACGAGGATCTCGAGCTCGCCGGGGATTTCACCGAAGAGGGGGGATTCGCGGCAGCAGGCGTCGCGCTCGCGCTCGACCCGAGGCCGACGGCGATCTTCGCGGCCAATGACGCGATGGCGGTCGGAGCGCTCGGTGCTCTGCGCGAGCAGGGAATCGACGTTCCAGGCGCGATGGCGGTCGCGGGATTCGACGACATCCCGATCGCACGATTCATGGCCCCTCCTCTGACGACCGTCGGGGTCGAGATCTCGGAGTTCGGCCGGCGTGCCTTCAATCTTCTCCAGGACGTTCTCTCGGGCGACGAGAGAGCTCTTCGCAGCGAAACGGTCTCGACAAGACTCGTGATCAGGGAATCGTGCGGGGGTGCTGTCGATCCCCGCCTGAAAGTCAACCAGAAACGAAAACCAGTAACGAAGAGGAGAGCAGAATGAGTGAGATACGAAAAAGGCCAGGGATCTTTGCGTGGTCGCTGACGTTGTTCCTCATCGCGATGTTCGCGGTGCCGGCGATGGGACAAACCACGACCTCGAGGATTCGGGGCTCGGTGGTCGATATGCAGGGCAACGCCGTCGGGTCGGCGGAGGTGAACGCCGTCAATGTCAACACCGGATTCGTCCAGACGGTCAGGACCCGCGGCGACGGGACCTTTACGGTGCCGGGTCTGATCCCCGGCGATTACACAGTGCTGGTCGCGTCGCCGGCGTTCCAGACGTACCAGAGGGAACTGACGCTGCTGGTAGGCCAGACGCTGACTCTCGATCTGGTTCTCACACCATCGACTGTTCTGGCCGAGGAGATCACGGTCGTCGCGGGCATTCCGGTCGATATGGACGCGACCGAGGTCACGACGAATGTCACGCGTGAGCAGATCGAATCGCTTCCGCAGAACGATCGCAATTTCCTGAACTTTGCGGTCCTCGCGCCGGGTGTGACCCTCAGCTCCGATCCGCAGAACAAACAGGTTCGTGGTGGCGCACAGACGGCGGCGGCGACCAATGTCTACATCGACGGAGTCAGTCTCAAAAACGACGTCATCCAGGGCGGCGTGATCGGACAGGACTCGAGCCGCGGGAATCCGTTCCCTCAGAATGCCGTGCAGGAGTTCCGCGTCATCACCCAGAACTACAGCGCGGAGTACCAGAAGGCTTCGAGCGCGATCATTACGGCAGTCACGAAGTCGGGCTCGAACCAGCTCAGGGGCAATGTGTTCGCCTATTACCAGGACAAGGATCTCGTCGACGACGACCCGTTCTCCGAAGCGCGGAATCAGCCGAAGCCGGAGTATGAGCGCATGCAATGGGGGATGAGTCTGGGGGGACCGATCGTACAGGACAAGATGCACTTCTTCATCTCCTACGAAGCAAACGATCAGGACCGACAGGAGCGAGTGACCTTCGGACCGAATCGCACCCGTCCGTTCGCACAGGAGTTCCTCCACCTGGAGGGAACGTTCACGCAGCCGTTCAGGGAAGACCTCGCGTTCGGGAAACTGAGTTTTCAGCCGAGCTCGAGCCAGATCTTCGACTGGAGTGCGATGTACCGTGACGAGTCGGACATCCGAAGCTTCGGAGGAGACCGGGCGTTCACGGCGGGAGAGAACGTGCTTCAGGAGGTCTGGGGCACGACGCTTCGTCACCAGTTGACCGCCGAGACCTGGCTGAACGAAGCGTCGCTCAGCTACAACGACTACGCCTGGAGTCCGACCCCGGTGACCGAGGAGCCGTCCCGTCTTTACTTCGGCTTCGGCTGGGTCGGAGGGCGCGGTGGCGAACAGGATATCGGCCAGCAGCGCCTTTCCTTCCGCGACGACCTCAGCTTCACGGGATTCGAGATGGCGGGCTGGCATATGTTCAAAGTCGGCGCGATCGCCGAGCTTCTCGAGTACAACGTCCGAAAGGACTTTTTCGGAAATCCGATCTTCATCTTCAATCCCGACGTCAGCACCGAGTTTCCGATCGAGGCGGAGTACGGCCTCGGCGATCCCGACCTTTCGGCGGACAACGAGCAGTTCGGCGTTTACGTCCAGGACGAGTGGGCAGTCAACGACCGGCTGATGGTGAACCTCGGGATTCGATGGGACTACGAGACGAACATGCTCGATCCCGATTACGTGACGCCGGCCAACATCCGAGAGACGTTCGAGGACATTCTCCCCGCCCGGTACTTCACGGACGGCACCCAGCGCGAGACGCCGAATGATCTGTTCGCGCCTCGCCTGGGTCTGGCGTACAACCTCTTCGACGACGGGAGCACCGTGCTCTTCGGTGGGGCGGGTCGTTACTACGACCGTGTGCTGTTCAACGACATCCTCGACGTTCGGTTCCGTCAGCAGTACAGGCAGGGGCGCTTCCGATTTTCGGAGGATGGCCAGCCGCGAGACGGCTTCCAAACGGTCCAATGGGACGACCGTTACTTCACCGAAGAGGGATTGCAGGAAGTCATCGCCGCGGGCGTGACCGGCAAGCCGGAAGCGTTCCTCATCGAGAACGATACGGAGACACCGTACTCGGACCAGTGGAACATCGGCGTGCGCCAGCAGTTCGGCAAGTTCCTGGCCTCGCTCAGCTACGCGAACATCCGAAGCTACAACGGATTGTCGTACATCTTCGGCAGCCGGAACCCGAATGGGACTTGCTGCGCGGTCGACCCGAGCTGGCCGTTCTCGAACGTGCTGATCTCGACCGACGACAAGAGGACGTGGTACGACGCGGTATATCTGACCCTCGACCGGCCCTTCACTGCGGCCTCGAACTGGGGATTCAACGTTGCGTACACCTGGAGTGATGCCGAGCAGATCGGTGGAGACCTCTTCAGCCTGGACGCTCCGACTGTGGAGGACTATCCGCGTTACAGTGTCCCGGGTTCGCGCGAGCACGTTCTCGTTGCAAGCGGACTCGTCGGGATTCCATACGACATCCGTCTCGGTACGATCATCCAGTACGGGTCTGGTGACGCGTTCAACGTCTTCGATGCATCCCGAGGGTTCGGACCGAACGAGTTCGTGATCCGGTGGGGAGAGGGCGAGGGCCGAAGCTACACGACGGTCGATCTGCGCGCCGAGAAGGATTTCGTGATCGCAGGATCGAGCAGTATCGGCATCATCCTCGAGGCTTTCAACGTGTTCGGAGAGGACCGGTTCACCGCGTACGAGTCGTTCATCCCGCCGCAGGGGAATCCGCGTTTCGGAGAGCCGAACGCGATCATCAGCGGATCACAGCGGCGCTTCCAAGTCGGTGTGAGACTGGGCTTCTGATCGATTCAACACCGGTCGGAGGGCGGCGGATCATGCCGTCGCTCTCCCCGGTGGTCTCGACCGGTACTGACATTCTGACGAACAACCTCTGTATGAATGCTGCCTGCGGTTTGCGATGCTGGAGGTGACGATGTTCCCGAACAAGGCTACGGGTGTTAGGAAAGCTGCAAGACGCCGGATGGCACTGACGCTTCTGATCCTGGTTCTGGCGAGCTGCCAGACGAGCCCGCCTGCGGGCGATCTCGAAGCATCGGGAACAGACGATCAAGTCCGGAGGCGCGCGGTCAGCCGGCCGGACGCCACGGCCATCACCCCGTTCGTCAACGATCTCCAGAAGCGGTCATTCGGCTACTTTTGGGATCTGACCAACGAAGAGAACGGCCTCACGCCCGATCGCTGGCCCCGGGAAAGCTTTTCGAGCATCGCAGCAGTGGGATTCGCGCTGCCGGTCTATGCGGTAGGAGTCGAGCGGGGATGGATCAGCCGCGAGCAGGCGCGCGAGCGGGTCCTCACGACACTCGAGTTCTTCATGAATGCGCGGATGGGCCCGGAGGCGAGGGGCAACACCGGCTATCAGGGTTTCTACTACCACTTTCTCGACATGGATACCGGGGAGCGATTCGCGGACACCGAGCTCTCGAGCATCGATACGACGCTTTTGCTCGCCGGCGTCCTCTTCTCGCAGAGCTACTTCGACCAGAATCATCCGGACGAAGCCCGGATCCGCCAGCTGGCCGAGGATCTCTATCTCCGGGCGGACTGGACGTACTTCCTGACGCGGCCTCCGCTCGTGTCGATGGCGTGGCGGCCGGAGCGAGGGTTTGGCCGGGCGGACTGGCGCGGATTGAACGAGGCGGCTGTCCTCTATTTTCTCGCGCTCGGATCGCCGACCCATCCGGTCGATCCCGAGGCGTGGGACGCGTGGGCGAGCACGTACCAGTGGCGCGACTTCTACGGATACGAGCATTTCAATTTCGCTCCGCTCTTCGGCCACCAGTACTCGCACATCTTCGTCGATTTTCGCGGAATCCAGGACGAGTATCTGCGCGAAAAGGGGATCGATCTGTTCGAGAACTCCCGCCGCGCGGTCCTCTCGCAGCGCGAGTATGCGATCGACAATCCGGTGGGGTGGCGCGGATACGACTCCGAGATCTGGGGGCTGACCGCGTGTGATGGCCCGGGTGACGGGCAGATGGTCGTCAACGGCGAGACGCGTCAGTTCTGGTCCTATCACGCGCGAGGGGCGGCGGCGACCGAGATTCGCGACGACGGAACGATCGCTCCGACCGCGGCCGCGGCGTCGATCCCATTCGCGCCGGAGGTCGTCATACCCGCCATCGAGGCGATGAACCGTCGTTACGGACGAATTCTGTACCAGAAGTATGGCTTCCTCGATTCGTTCAATCCGACGATCACCAGCAATCCGTCGTTCGAGCTGAAGCATGGAAGGATCGATCCGGAGCTCGGGTGGGTCGACGGTGACTATCTCGGGATCGACCAGGGTCCGATCGTTCTGATGATCGAGAATTACCGAACGGGACTCGTCTGGGAGGTCATGAAGAAGAACCCGCACCTCGTTCGTGGACTGAAGCGGGCGGGCTTCTCGGGCGGATGGCTCGACGAGACCGAATGACGGCGCGGCAGCGCATGCGGATCGTTCCGCGACTCGGGGCGGCGCTCGTGCTTTTCGGCGGGCTCCTCGCGGGGATCGCATCGTGCTCGTTCAGGAGCGGTGCGGACGTCACGGTGATCGAGTTCTGGGGGCTCGGCCGTGAAGGAGAAGTCGTCGCCGAGCTCGTGCCGGAGTTCGAGCGGCTGAACCCCGGCATTCGCGTCGAAGTCCAGCAGATCCCGTGGACCGCGGCGCACGAGAAACTTCTCACCGCCCACGTCGGAGAGTCGCTTCCCGACCTCGCCCAGATGGGCAACACCTGGATTCCCGAGTTCCATCTGGTCGGAGCTCTCGAGAATCTCTCCTCCCGCATGGATGCCTCGGACATCGTCGTCCAATCCGATTATTTTCAGGGAATCTGGGACACGAATCTGATCGGGAACGATCCGTTCGGCATCCCGTGGTACGTCGACACGCGCGTTCTCTTCTACCGAAAGGACATTCTGCAGGAAGCGGGATTCGATCATCCCCCGCGGACGTGGAGCGAGTGGATGCGAATGTGCGAGCGGCTGAAAGCGAACAGCGATCGCGAGAGCTTTTATCCGCTGCTCCTTCCGACCAACGAGTGGCCGCAGCCGGTCGTCCTGGCGCTCCAGACCGAAGCCCCGTTCGTCAGCGAAGACGCGAACGCGCAGTTTCATGATCCTCGCTTCCTCGAGGCCTTCGATTTTTACCTCGAGTTCTTCCGACGGGGACACGCCCCGGTGATCAGCGGCAGCCAGATCGCGAATCTCTACCAGCAGTTCGGCGAAGGAGAGTTCGCGATGTTCATCACGGGCCCGTGGAACGTCGGCGAGCTGCGGCGCCGTCTTCCGGAGCACCTCCAGTCGAGCTGGACGACGGCGCCGATGCCCGCCCCCGACGGCGAGCCGTACCCCGGCGCGTCTCTGGCCGGGGGGTCGAGTCTCGTATTGTTCCGGGGCTCGGAGAACCCCGACGCGGCGTGGAAATTCATCGAGTTTCTCTCCGAACCGGCGCAGCAGGCGCGCTTCTACAAGCTCACCGGAGATCTTCCCGCGCGAAAGTCCGCGTGGGATGTTCCGGTCCTCGCGGAAGATCAGGAGATTCAGGCGTTCCGGACTCAGCTCGAGAACACCGTGGCGCTTCCGCGGATCCCGGAATGGGAACGGATCGCCACGATGATCTTCGAGGAGGGGGAGCTTGCCGCTCGGGGCCGGTTCACGACCGAGCAGGCGGCCGACCGGCTCGATTCGAGAGTCGACGAGGTCCTCGTGAAGCGCCGCTGGGTGATGACGCAATGAGGATGTGGAAACCGAGCGGCTCCGAGGCGCGAGCGGGCGTGCTGTTCGTGCTGCCGGCGCTGACGCTGATCGGGGTCTTCTTCTTTCTCCCTGTTGCCGCGGGTCTGCTGCTCAGTCTGACCGATTTCGACATTTACTCCCTCGGCAATGCAGAACACACCAGGTTCGTCGGTGGGGGAAACTATCTCGAGCTGGTCCGCAGTCAGATTTTCTGGAAGGCGCTGTGGAACACGCTCTACTTCTCGCTCGTGGCGGGACCGCTGACGATTCTCCTCGCGCTCGGTACGGCGCTGCTCCTCAACGCGAAGCTGGGACGGTTCAGGACCTTCTTCAGGACGGTTTACTTCGCGCCGGTCGTGACCACGCTGGTCGCGGTCGCCGTGGTCTGGCGCTACCTCTACCACCCGCGCGTCGGACTGATCAATCGCTTCCTCGGGCTTTTCGGAATCGAGCAGATCGACTGGCTGGGCGATCCGGCGTGGGCAATGCCGGCGATCATTCTGCTGGCCATCTGGAAGAACTTCGGTTACGGAGCAATCATCTTTCTCGCCGGATTGCAGAATGCCCCGGAGGATCTCTACGAAGCGGCGCGGATCGACGGAGCAGGACCGCTGCGGCAGTTCTGGCACGTGACGCTGCCGGCGCTCGCCCCGACATTCGTCTTCGTCGCGCTGATCACGGCGATCGGCTACGTGCAGATTTTCGCGGAGCCGTACGTGATGACCCCCGAGGGTGGGCCGCTCAACAGCACGTTGACGATCGTGCTGCTTATGTATCGGGAAGGGTTCCGCTGGTGGAACATGGGCTTCGCCGCGGCGATCGCCTTCATTCTGTTCGTTCTGGTCGTGAGCGGCGCGGTGGCGATGGCGTTTGCGAGACGGAGACTGGCGAAATGACGAAAGCACGCCGCCTCGCTTCATCCGTTGCCATCAATGGAATGCTGATTCTCGGCGGATTTCTCACGGTAATTCCCCTCCTCTGGATGGTGTCGGCTTCCCTGATGCCGGCGGGTGAAGCGACGGCGTTTCCGCCGCGGCTGCTTCCGAGCCGTGTGACGTTCGAGCACTATTACGATCTCTTCGCGCGACTCGATCTCGGGAAGGCGCTGTTCAGCAGCGCGGTGATCTCGATCGTCTCGACGCTCTGCTCGCTTCTGTTCAGCTCGATGGCGGGCTACGCCTTTGCGAAGCTGCGATGGGGCGGGAGGGACAGAGTGTTCGCCTTTCTCGTCGCCGCGCTCGCGATTCCGGCGCAGGTCACCATGCTCCCCCTCTTTCTGATGCTGAAGTCGATGGGGCTGGTCAACACGTACGTCGGTGCGATGATCCCGTTTCTGGCGACGATCTTCGGGATCTTTCTCGTTAGACAGTTCATGCTGTCGGTCCCGGACGATCTGATTGCGGCGGCGAGGATGGACGGAGCCAACGAGTGGCAGATCTACTGGTCGATCATTCTGCCGCTCGCGCGACCGGTGCTCGCGACGCTCGCCATCTTCACCTTCATGTCGGCATGGAACGACTTCATGTGGCCGCTGATCATCCTCACCGATGATGACCGCTACACGCTTCCCGTCGCGGTGGCGAATCTTCTCGGCGAGCATGTGCAGGATCTCGAGCTGATGATGGCGTCGTCGGTGCTGACGATCATTCCGGTCCTGGCAGTATTCGTCATTCTGCAGAAGCAGTACATCGCCGGACTCATGGCGGGGAGCGTGAAGGGATGAGACCGGCGATCGGCGCTTCCTTCCTCCTGGCGATCCCCTTCTTCGCTTTCGGCACGAACGCGGTTGTCCAGCCACGCACGCTGGACGATTTCTCCTCGGTGGAACGATGGGAAGCCGATCCCTCTCCGGGAGTTGAGATGGAAATCTCGAGGGGAGAGGGCCGGACCGGGGCGGCGCTGAGGGTCGATTTCGATTTCGGCGGCGGTGGTGGTTATGCGATCTCGCGGCTGCCGGTCGATATCGATCTGCCGGAAAATTACGAGCTGTCGTTTCTCATACGAGGCGAGACTCCCGTCAATACGCTCGAGGTCAAGTTTCTCGACGAGTCCCGCGAGAACGTCTGGTGGAGCGTCAAACGTCGCTATCGATTCCCGACCGACTGGACGCGTCTCCGCTACAAAAAGCGGCATCTCGACTTTGCGTGGGGGCCGCAGGGTGGCGGAGAAATCAAGAAGCTTTCCGCAATCGAGATCGTCGTGGTTGCCGCGGAGGGAGGAAAGGGAACGATCTGGGTCGACGACCTGACGTTCACTCCGCTCGAGCCGGAAAGACCGTACGATCTGACCCCGTCGCTGAGCGCCTCGTCCACGCTTTCGCCCAACGCTCCAGTTTACGCGCTCGACGGCAGCGAAGCGACGGCGTGGCGGAGCGGCCGCGGAGGCGAGCAGCATATCGAGATCGACTTCCTCCGTCGCCGCGAGATCGGAGGACTGATCATCGACTGGGCCGAAGGAAGCTTCGCGAGCGACTATGACGTCGTTCTTTCGGTCGATGACAGCTCCCGGGACACCGTCTGGCGAACGCGCGGAGGCGACGGAGGCCGGGATTGGATCGTGTTGCCCGAAGCCGAGGCGAGCTATGTGCGTCTGGTTTTCCTGCGCGGTCCCGGAGCGGGATACGGCATCCGCGAGATCGACGTGCTGGAGCCGCAGGCGTCCGAAACGAAGAGTGCGATGTGGGAGCGGATCGCCGCGGAGTCCCCCGCCGGATCGTTTCCTAAGTATCTCTCGGGACGGCAGTCCTACTGGACGGTGATCGGCGCCGCGGGAGACCGGGGCGAGGCGCTGATCAACGAGGAGGGGACGATCGACATCGATCCGATCCGCTTCTCGCTCGATCCCTTCCTCCGCGTGAAAGGGGACAACGAGGCGCTCCTCACATGGACGGACGCGAAGACGATCACACAATCGCTTGCCGGCGGTGATCTGCCGATTCCGACGGTGGTTCGGGATCATGGCGATCTCGAGCTCTCGATCACGGCATTCGCGCGCGGAGAGGCGGGTCATTCGGTGCTGTGGGTGCGGTATCGAGTGGCCAACAGCAGCCGGACTCAAAAGGATGTGACGCTGCATCTCGCAATCCGGCCGCTTCAGGTCAACCCTTCGTGGCAGTTCCTGGCGATGCCGGGAGGAACGACGGACATCGTTTCGCTTCAGCGCAAGGGCGCGCGAATCGTTGTCAACGATACGACCAGCGTCATTGCTGTGACCCGGCTCGATTCATTTGGCGCGATGCGATTCTCGGAAGGGGAGATTGTCGATCGTCTGCACTCGAATGCGATCCCGGAAACGCCGGCCGTCGAAGATCCCCTCGCCTCAGCCTCGGGAGTGATGTCGTGGTCGTTCGCCATTCCGCCCGGCTCGGCTCGCGACGCCGTCGTCGCCGTCCCCTTTCACGAGCGCCCCGCCGGTTTTGACGGCGGGCTTTCGATGGCGAGCGCCGCCGCAGCCGCGGAGCGCGAGCTGGAAGTGGCACGGGCCGACTGGGAGAATCGTCTCGGACGGGTCGGGATTCATCTCCCGGAGGTGGCCAGTCATGTCGGCAGGGCGATCCGGAGCAATCTCGCATACATCCTGATCAACAGGGATGGCCCTTCGATTCAGCCGGGCTCCCGATCCTACGACCGGTCGTGGATTCGCGACGGCTCGCTGACTTCGGCGGCTCTTCTCCGGCTCGCGCATCCGGAAGAAGTGAAGGACTTCATCGAGTGGTATGCCCTTCATCAGCGGGACGACGGCTACGTTCCCTGCTGCGTAGGCGAGCGTGGCGCTGATCCCGTGCCGGAGAACGACAGTCACGGCCAGTTCATCTACCTCATCCGGGAGTACTACGACTTCACCGGCGACCGGGCGCTTCTCGAAAGGATGTGGCCGCACGTGCTCGGGGCCGTCGAGTACATGGACGAGCTCCGCCATCAGCGGATGACCGACGAGTATCGCGAAGAGGAGAAGCGAGCCTTTTTCGGGCTGATGCCGGAGTCGATCAGTCATGAAGGCTATTCAGCGAAACCGATGCACTCGTTCTGGGATGACTTCTTCGCGCTGAAGGGGTTCGAGGACGCGGCCCGGATCGCCGCGGCTCTCGGAGAGGAAGAGAAGAGAGAAGAGATCGCCGCGATCCGCGACGAGTTTCGCCGCGACCTCCATGCATCGATCGATCGCACGATGGCGATGCACGGAATCGACTACATCCCGGGATCGGTCGAGCTCGGAGATTTCGATGCGACCTCGACGACGATCGCGATCAATCCGGGCGACGAGCTCCGGAGGCTTCCAGAGGATGCGCTCGAGTACACGTTCGATCGCTACTGGCGGGAAATCGTCGCACGGCGTGACGGCGAGGTCGAGTGGGAGGCTTACACGCCGTACGAGTGGAGGACGGTCGGCACGTTCATCCGGACGGGGCAGCCGGAGCGCGCGAAGGCGCTCATCGACTGGTTCTTCACCCACTCGAGGCCGCCTGCGTGGAACCACTGGGCGGAGGTAGTGTTTCGCGACGAGACGACCCCGAAGTTCATCGGCGACATGCCGCACACGTGGGTCGGATCGGACTTCATCCGGTCGATCCTCGACATGTTCGCCTGGGAGCGGGACGATGCGCTCGTCATCGGAGCCGCGTTGCCGCTCGACTGGGTCACGAGCGAGAACGGAGTTGCGATCGACATGCTCAGAACCCGGTACGGCCCGCTCAGCTGGACGTTGAAGCGCGAAGGCGCGGAGATCGTCGCGGAGATCGGGGAAGGAGTGGAGATGCCGGCGGGGGGAATCGTCGTCGTGTCGCCGATCGACCGGAGCGAGACGATCGTCCGGGAAGTACCGGCGCGGGTGTCACTCGGACGACTGAACGAAGGGGTGAGACGTTGAAACCCGAATCGGGGGAATCCGGTTATGGCCACTTTTCCGGCGACGGTCTCGAATACGTCGTCACGAATCCGCGCACGCCGCGCCCCTGGTCGAACATCATCTCGAACCAGCGCGTGGGACTCGCGGTCAGTCAGTCGGGGAGCGGCTTCACGTGGATCGACAATTCGCAACTCGCGGTCATCACGGCCTGGCAGCAGGACTTCGCCAGCGACACCTCGGGCAAGTTTCTCTTCGTTCGCGATAGGGAGTCGGGAGAGGTCTGGTCGCTCTCGCCCGCGCCGGTCTGGAGGGATCCGGAGTCATACCGGTGTCGTCACGGCATCGGGTACACGACGTTCGAAGCGGAGAATCACGAGATTGCGAGCGAGTGGACGCTGTTCGTTCATCGGCACGATCCGGTCGAGCTGTGGCTCGTCACGCTCCGGAATCTCGGGTCGAGACCTCGTCGCCTCGCGCTGACCTCGTACCTCGAGTGGTGCTGCGGGGTTGCGCCCGCGCCGCGGCGCGAATTTCACAAACTCTTCCTCGAGAACGCCTTCGATCCATCGCACCGCGCGGTCCTCGGGTGGAATCACATGTGGGACGTGCCGTCGAAACGGTACGGGCACTGGAACGCTGATTTTCCCTATGTCGCGGCGTTCGCGACGACGGAAGCGGTCACGGCCGCGGAGGGGGAAAAGGTGGCGTTTCTCGGACGGTACGGGACGCTTCGCGATCCGTGCGCTCTCCGGCAGGAAACGTGGGAGGGGCGGTTCGGACGCCACGTCGATCCGGTCGGTGCGATGCGGTCGGCGGTCGAGCTCGCACCGGGTGGTGAGATGCAGATCGGATTTTCGCTGACGATGGACGTCTCGCCGGAGTCCGCTCTCCGCTCCTCGACGGCATGGAGCAAACCGGCGTCGATCGAGCGCGAGCTGAACGAGGTCCGAAAGAGCTGGCGAAGCCTGCTTGCGACGCACCGACTGGAGACCGGTGACGATCGCTTCGACGGGCTGATCAACGACTGGGTGCGCTATCAGGCGATCTCGGCCAGGTTGTGGGGACGCTGTGGTTACTACCAGCAGAGCGGCGCGTTCGGATTCCGTGACCAGCTGCAGGACTCGCAGGTCTGGCTGACGATCGAGCCGGAGCATTGCAGGGAGCAGATCAACCTTCATGCGGAGCACCAGTTCGCCGACGGATCGGTCTATCACTGGTGGCACCCCCTCACGGAGCAGGGGCTCGTGACGACGATGACCGACGATCTGCTCTGGCTTCCGTTCGTGACTGCCAATTACATCCGGGAGACCGGGGACTACGCCATTCTCGAGGATCAGGTCCCGTTCCTCGATCAGAGGGAGCGCTCGCCGCTTCACGAGCACGTTCGCCGCGCTTTCGAACGCGTCTTTCTCCGGACGAGCGAGCGCGGACTTCCCCACATCGGGGCGGGCGACTGGAATGACGGGCTGTCGGCGGCCGGCCTCCAGGAGCGTGGAGAGTCGGTCTGGCTGGGCCATTTCCTCGCGGGGCTTCTGGCCGACTGGAGGGAGATCGGCCGGCGAGGAGGTCATGCGCCCTTCGCCGCGGACTACGCCGACCGGCGGGCCGCACTCGTCGCGGCGATCAACGAGCACGGCTGGGACGGAAGCTGGTACTGGCGCGCGAGCCTGGACGACGGGTCGAAGATCGGCAGCGCGGAAAACGACCGGGGCTCGATCTTCCTCAACGCGCAGACGTGGGCGATTCTCAACGACGTCGCCCCGCCCGATCGTGCCCGAACCGCCTGGGCCGCGGTGTGCGAGAGGCTCGTGACGAACGTCGGCGCGCTGCTTCTCAGTCCCGCTTACGACGAGCCGGTTGCTCCAATCGGATACATCACCCGCTATGCGCCGGGTCTCCGGGAGAATGGCGGGGTCTATACGCATGCCGCGACGTGGGCGATCGCGGCCGCCGCGAAGATGAAGGATGCCGGGACGGTCGGCAGACTGCTCGAAGCAATCGATCCGACCAACAAGGACCCGGAGCGTTACTGGGCGGAGCCGTACGTGCTGCCGGGCAATGTCGACGGACCGGAGTCACCGCTGTTCGGCCGGGCGGGATGGACCTGGTATACGGGATCGGCTGCGTGGCTTCATCGCGTCGTCTCCGAGTGGGTGTTCGGGATTCGTCCCGACTGGAACGGGCTGAAGGTTGATCCCTGCCTTCCTCCGTCCTGGTCGTCGGTGCGGATGACGCGACCGTGGCAGGACAGCCTCTTCGAAATTCAAATCGAGCGCGGGCAAAAGCCGCAAATCGAGCTCGACGGTCGTGAGCTTTCGGGCAACGTCATCGAGCCGCTCCCCCGGGGCGGCACGCACCGGGTGAAGGTAGTGGTGAAGAGTGAAGAGTAAAAGAAGAGTGAAGAGTGAAAGAAGAGTGAAGAGTGAAGAGTGAAGAGTGAAAGAAGAGACGCCGCGAAGATAACCTCTCGATATTCTCACCTTCTTTTACAACCAAACCCCAGAAACCTTCGCCGTCCTTCGGCGGCTCAGGATGACGATGTGAGAGATCCATCGCCTTTCCTGATCCCTGATCCCTGATCCCTAATCCCTTCCCCTGATCACATCGGCCACGAACCGGCCGCTCCGCTTCATCGTTCGCTTCTGCGTCTGGTAGTTGACGTGGACGATGCCGAGCCGCTGGGAGAAGCCGTGGGCCCACTCGAAGTTGTCGAGCAGCGACCAGATGAAGTAGCCGCGGAGGTCGACTCCCTGCTTGATGGCGTCGAGAGCCGCCCGGAAGTGCGCGCGGAGATAGTCGACTCGAAGCGGATCCTCGAGAATGTCCCCCTCGACGGCGGGCGGGTCGTAGAAGGCGGCGCCGTTCTCGGTCACATAGAGCGGAATCCGGCCATAGCGCTCGGTGACCCAGACGAGCGTGTCGCGCAGTCCCGCGGCGTAGACCTCCCATCCTGTCGTCATGTGCGTCGCGTGAGGCTGCCGGACTCGCTCCGCCCGCTCGATCGGCTCGTTCGGATCGTCCCGGACGACGGCGCGCGTGTAGTAGTTGATCCCGAGAAAGTCGATCGGCTGGCGGATGAGCTGGAGGTCCTCGTCCGGCCAGGCGGGGAAGGCTTCGCCGAACATCTCGGTCATCTCCTCCGGATACGAGCCGAGCAGAGCGGGATCGAGGTACTGCCGGTTCATGTAGGCGTCGGCGCGACGCGTCGCAGCGAGGTCGGCTTCGCTATCCGAGGCGGGGTACTTCGGCTCGATGTTGACGACGAGTCCGATCTTCCCTTTGCCGGTCGATCGGTACGCCTGGACCGCGGCCCCGTGAGCCCGGAGCAGATTGTGCGAAGCGATGGGTGCCTCGAAACGGTTGGCGTGACCCGGAGCGAGGACGCCGTGGAGGTAGCCGCCGTCGGAGACCACCCACGGCTCGTTGAGCGTGACCCAGAGCGGATTCCGGTCGTCCAGCGCTCGGAATGCGACCGAGGCGTATTCGGCGAACCAGTCCGCAATGTCGCGATTCAGCCAGCCCCCGCGGTCATCCAGAGCGGCCGGGAGATCCCAGTGATAGAGCGTGATCATCGGGCGGATGCCGGCGTCGAGGAGTCCGTCGACGAGCCGGCGATAGAAGTCGAGCCCCTTTTCGTTGACTGCTCCGGTGCCTGCAGGAAGGATCCGTCCCCACGCGATGCTGAATCTGTAGGCCCCCAGGCCGAGCTCGCGCATGAGGGCGATGTCATCGCGCCAGCGGTTGTAATGATCGCAGGCGACGTCACCCGTATCGCCGTTCGCGACTTTGCCTTTCGTGTGGCTGAAGCGGTGCCAGATCGACGCCCCCGCGCCGTCGGCGAGAGGCGCCCCCTCGATCTGATACGCGGAGGTCGCGGCACCCCAGAGAAACCGCTCGGGAAACTTCAGACGATGTGACATCGTCGCGAATCTTACTTTCAAAGCCCCGGGGCGTGGAGTCAGCCCCACAGAACCTCGTGGACATGCTCGCGTCCCCGGTAGAGAATGGATCATGGCCAACGTCACGCTCGATCGGGTTCGGAAGGTCTACGACGGCGATTACGTGGCCATCGAGGAGGCGACATTCGAGGCGAAAGACGGTGAGCTGCTCGTCTTCGTCGGCCCCTCCGGCTGCGGCAAGAGCACGCTGCTGCGAATGATTGCCGGGCTGGAGGAGATCACCTCCGGCACGATCAGGATCGGGGACCGGATCGTCAACGACGTCGCACCGCAGGCTCGCGACGTCGCGATGGTGTTCCAGACGTATGCGCTCTATCCGCACATGACGGTGCGGAAGAACCTCGCCTTCGGTCTGAAGCTGCGGAAGGCGAGCAAAGAGGAGATCGATCGGCGCGTCGGAATCGCCGCGGACCTTCTCGAGCTCGGCCCGCTTCTCGACCGGAAACCGAAGCAGCTCTCGGGGGGTCAGAGGCAGCGCGTCGCGCTCGGGCGGGCGCTCGTCCGGGAGCCGGCCGTCTTTCTGCTCGACGAGCCGCTCTCGAATCTCGATGCGAAGCTCCGTCTGCAGATGCGGACAGAGATCGCGAAGCTCCACCGGCGGCTAGGAACGACGATGATCTACGTCACGCATGACCAGATCGAGGCGATGACCCTCGGAGACCGGATCGTCGTGCTCAACGACGGCCGCATCCAGCAGATCGATACACCGATGAATCTCTATCTGAAGCCAAAGAATCTCTTCGTAGCGGGATTCATCGGAAGCCCGGCGATGAACTTCATCCGCGGGCGGGTGGAAGTGGATCCGTCGATGAGCTTCATTTCGCGGGACGGCGCGCTGAGGGTCCCGCTCGATGAGCGATCTCCAGGGGGGAGCCGGGAGGCGATTCTCGGCGTTCGCCCCGAGGATCTCGACATCGACGGGCGGGGCGGGGAGACGGTGCTCGAGCTGGTCGAGCCGGTGGGAAACGAGACGTTCGTCTACGCTCGCGCGGGGGAGACGCAGCTCGTCGCGCGAGTCGCGCCGACCGACCTGCCGAAACCGGACAGCCGCATCGGGCTCCGCTTCGACCCCGAGAAGCTTCACCTGTTCGATCCGTCGGACGGAGCACGCCTGTAGCTCAATGCCCGGGAGGGCGAGCCTCTGGCGAGCCGCGATCCTCGAAAATCTCTCCTGAAACCTGTGACCTTCCTGAACCCGGAGGGCGAGAGTCCTGCCGAGCCGCACCGTCAGGAGGCGCGAGGAACGTTTGACCGGGAGGCCGAGCCTCTGGCGAGCCGCGATTCTCGAAAATCTCTCCTGAAACCCGCGGCCTTCCCTGAACCCCGGAGAAGGGTGAGATCCTCGGTTTCAGGATGCGAATCGCAAGGCCGTGGCTCGCCGGAGGCTCGCCCCTCCCGGGTTAGATCCTCGGTTTCAGGATTCGAATCGCAAGCTCGCGGCTCGCCGGAGGCTTGCCCTCCCAAGCCAGATGCGATGTCTTGCCGGGCGCGACCGAATACAATCGCCGGGTGAGCAGAACGATCGATTGGCAGCCCCTCGTCGAGTACCGTCGCAACGGCGTCGCCGAGAACACCGTTCACGGCGCCGTCTCCTGGGTGTCGGGGAAGAACCTCGTCCACTCGTTCGGAGGCAACGTCGAGGTCTACGGACGTTCGATGGCGAAGCCGCTCATGATGAAGGTATTCGCCGCGGACTTCGAGTCGGCGCTGACGCCCGAGCAGAAGGCGATCGCGGTCTCGTCGCACAACGGCGACACCGAGCACGTCCGCGTCGTGAAGTCGATCCTCGCCGAGGGGGAGTGGGGGCTGATGCAGGCCCCGCGGGACGTGCCGCTGATCCAGTTCGGACGCCAGGTCCGGCGCCCGCGGCGGTGGTACCACACATGTTCGGGCGAGCACGCCGCGATCCTCTACGGCTGCCGGCTCAGAGGCTGGAGCCGCGTCGGCTACGTCTGGCCCCACCATCCCTTCTTCCAGGCGTACCTCGGGTATCTCCGCGATGTCCTCGAGGGAGAGTGGCAGGACGGCGTCATCGCAAAGGACGGCTGCGGGCTTCCGACCGTCTCGATGACCGTGACCGATCTCGCACGGCTCTTCGCGAATCTCGTCACCGAGAAGCACGACGACTGGATCTGGAGCTCGATGACCGACTTTCCCGATCTCATCGGCGGCTTCAACCGGCTCGATTCCACCATCCTCAAGGCCTGCGGCGGACGCGTCATCGCCAAGGAAGGCGCCGACGGGCTTCTCGGAATGGCGATCGAGCACCCCGACTACCCCGACGGCCTCGGGATCGTCGTCAAGATCGCGCACGGATGGAACCCGCAGGCAACCTGGTACATCGCGCGGTTCATTCTCGGCGTGCTCGGGTTCGAGTTCCGCAACCCGTACAAGCTCCACCGCCAGAAGGCCTTCATCGTTCCGGAAGTGATCCCGCCGCACCTCCAGTCGCGGATCGGTTCGATCGTGCCGTGGGACTCGTGGGACCCCGACATCGACCGCTGGGAGTTCGATCCGGAGGAGTTCTCGACCGACCAGAGAGTCAGGAGTGAAAGGTAAGAGTGAGAAGTAAGAAGTAAGAGTAAAACTCTTGGGTAAGAATAAGCCCATAAAAGTAAGAGTCATGTTACTCAGGCCCACAGGCGACGTCGCGGGGACGAGGGGTCGGGTCTGGAGTTGGCAACTTAACCCGGCGAACGTCAGAGCTCGCGAGATCAGGGCGTTAAGTTCCAAGTTCAGACCCGACCCCGTCTTCCTCGAGAGAACGAATTCATGAGCAGAGACTCCGACATCGAAATCCTCAACTTCATCGACGGAGAGCTCGGTTCGGCCAGCTCGGGCGCGACGCTCGATCTGTTCGAGCCCGCGACCGGTGAGCGGGTGGGTCGTGTCGCCGCGAGCGACGCGACAGACGTCGACCGCGCCGTGGCCGCCGCGAAGAGGGCGTTTCCCGGATGGAGCCGGACGCCGGCGGCCGAGCGTTCCCGGCTTCTTCTCCGGCTGGCCGATCTGATCGAAGGAGACTTCGAGAATCTCATCGAGATGGAGTCCCGCGATACCGGGAAGAGCATCTCGCTCGCGCGGAAGCTCGACATCCCGAGGGCCGTGCTCAATTTCAGATTCTTCGCGACGGCGATTCTCCACGAGCAGGCGGAGTCGCACGCCACCGATCAGGCCGCGGTCAATTACACGCTGAGGCAGCCTCTCGGCGTCGCTGGCCTGATCTCGCCATGGAATCTTCCGCTCTATCTCCTCTCCTGGAAGATTGCTCCCGCGATCGCCACGGGCAACACGTGCGTCGCCAAACCGTCGGAGCTGACTCCGCGGACGGCGATGCGGCTCTCGGAGCTCGTCGCAGAGGCGGAGATTCCTCGGGGAGTCATCAACATCGTGCATGGCCGGGGGCCGGAGGCAGGCGCGGCCATCTCGGGGCACCCCGAGGTGCCGCTGATCTCGTTCACCGGCGGAACCGCAACCGGCGAGATCGTCGCGCGAACCGCCGCCCCGATGTTCAAGAAGCTTTCGCTCGAGCTCGGAGGAAAAAACCCCAACGTGATCTTCGCGGATGCTGATCTCGACGAGGCGATCGCCGGGACGCTCCGTTCGAGCTTCTGGAATCAGGGTGAGATCTGCCTATGCGGATCCCGCATTCTCGTCGAGAGGTCGATCTTCGACGAATTCATGAAGAGATTCGTCGAGGAAACCGAAAAGCTCGTCGTCGGCGATCCTCTCGACGACGCGACCGACGTCGGAGCGCTGATCAGCCGCGAGCATCTCGACAAGGTCCTCGGATACGTCGAGCTCGCCCGGGAGGAAGGGGGCGAGATCGTGAGCGGCGGAAAGCGGCCCGGATCGCTTCCCCCGCGGATCGCGAACGGCTGGTTTCTCGAGCCGACGATCATCACCGGGCTCGGCAGCGAGTGCCGTACGTTTCAGGAAGAGATCTTCGGCCCGGTCGTCACGGTGACGCCGTTCGATGACGAGGATGAGGCAGTCCGGCTCGCGAACGACGTCCGCTACGGACTCTCGGCGTCGGTCTGGACCAGCAATCTCGGCCGGGCTCATCGCGTGGCTGCGCGAATCGATTCCGGAACCGTGTGGGTGAACACCTGGCTGCTTCGCGATCTGCGCACAGCGTTCGGCGGGATGAAAGCGAGCGGGGTCGGGCGCGAAGGTGGCCGCTGGTCGCTCGAGTTCTTCACCGAGCCGAAGACAGTGTGTGTGAAGCTGTAGGGAGCAGGAGCCAGGATCCAGGATTCAGGATGCAGAGAGTGTAGGGCCGCGAGGGGCGAGCGGCGATGTTCCCTGTCAGGAGATTGTTTGATCGCGCGTAGCGCGCATATTGCCTGTCTCTTACCTCTCATCCGTACGTCTTACCTACCGTCTTCATCTCTTACCCATCACATTATCTCTTACATCTTCTCACCGCCGCTTACCTCTCGTCTCTGGCCGCTCGCCGCTCATCGAGTTAGAGTATGGGGATGGGGCAGCGACGAATGCCGGCGGTCTTCATCGGGCATGGCAATCCGATGCATGCGATCACGGAGAACGTGTGGGCGACCGCCTGGCACGAGCTCGGGGCGACGATTCCGAAACCGCGAGGGATCGTGTCGATCTCGGCGCACTGGTTCATCCGCGAGACTGCCGTGACCGCGATGGAGAAGCCGGGGACGATTCACGACTTCGGAGGCTTTCCCCGGGAGCTGTTCGCGGTCGAGTACCCGGCGCCCGGAGATCCGAAGCTGGCCGCAGAGGTCTGCGAGCTGATCACAGAGGCGGCCGAATGCAGAATGAGCGAGGACTGGGGCCTCGATCACGGAACGTGGGCGGTGCTGCGTCACATGTTCCCCGACGCCGAAGTACCGGTCGTTCAGCTGTCGATCGATCGGACGAGATCAGGCCGGGATCATTTCGACATCGGAACGGCTCTCAGACCTCTCCGTGAGGATGGCGTCCTGATCCTCGGAAGCGGCAACGTCGTCCACAATCTCCACGCAGCGAGCTGGGGCAACGACGAAGTTCATCCGTGGGCAGTGTCGTTCGAGGAGCGGGTGCGCAGAGCAATCACCGATCGCGAGTTCCAGCCGCTCATCGAATACGAAGACTTCGGCAACGAAGGCCGGCTCGCCATCCCGACCCCCGATCACTATCTGCCGTTGCTCTATGTCCTCGGAGTCGCGCGCGCCGACGACGACGTTGAGTTTCCCACCGGCGGTATCGATCTCGGTTCGGTCTCGATGCTCTCGGTCGTGTTCACGAATTCTTAGTGCCTGTTGAAAACCCCGCTAGGAAAACCACGAGCCGCCATTGACGTCGATGGTCGCGCCGTTGAGATACGAGGCGAGGGGCGAAGCGAGAAAGAGAATCACGCCGGCGACGTCGGCCGGAATGCCGAGGCGCCCCAGGGGAACCTCGGCGCGAAGCTCGTCACCGCGTCGGGCGACCTCGTCGGCGGCCATGTCGGTATCGATGAAGCCGGGCGTGATGGCGTTGGATGTGATCCCGTCCTTCGCGCACGCTCGCGCGATCGAGCGGGTCAGATTGAGCAGCGCCGCCTTCGATGCGCCGTAGGAGATGTACTCGGTCTCGCCGCGCGTCGATGCGCGGGATGCGACATTGATCACGGTGCCACCGCCGTGCTCGCGCATCGACCGCATCGCGAGCCACGTGAGTTGCGCGGTTCCGAAGAGGTTGACGTCGAATACCGTTCGCCATCCCTCGACCCACTCCTCGAAGCTCTCTCCGTCGAACGGATGATGCGTGAAAATCGCCGCATTGTTGACCAAGACGTCGATTCGTCCGAAGCGCTCGATCGCCGACCCCGCGAGCGCCTGAATGTCATCGTTCGAGGCGAGATCGGCCTGGACCGCGACCGATCGTTCGGGGCCGATCGTCCGGACGACCTCTTCGGCGGCGGACCGCTGCGAACCGTAGTGGACGACGACGCGCGCGCCGGCTCGCCCGATGAGCTCCGCGGCGGCTCGTCCGATTCCGCGCGATGCTCCCGTGATCAGTACGGTGCGATCCGATAGATCGATCTCGACGCTCATGGGAGGGATGTTAGCCGATGGAGCACCGGGAACGGCCCGTCACCGAGCGACCCGTGCTGCTCGGTCTCGCCGGGTTCCTCTTCGGTTCTCCAGTGACCCCGGCGGTTCCTGGTCGTGCCGGAGACGACATTCTGAGGGTGATTCCCGGTCATCTGGAGCTCGGAGCCGCTGACCACGTCGTACACATCCTCCTCGGGGCCATCTACCTCGTGGGCGGATTCATGACGCGTATTGTCGGAACCCGACCTCCGGAAACGACGGCGTCTGAACGGGATAAGACCGGATCGCCTCGGTCACATTTGTTGCACGGCACGAAGAGGTGGATGAGATTCGTGTGGACAGCTGGCCGAGGCTCCACGAGGAGCTCTTCGCCGGATCGTGGCTGCCGGAGATCGGGCGCCATCGTTCACCATTCGTGTTTCGTGGGTCCGATTCCGCGCCGCACACGCTGAGAAGCTCCCTGCAGAAGGGTGGATTCGAGAAGTACGAACATCATCTGCTCAAACACTTCCGGAAATACTCCCGCCGAGGAACCAACGCGAGTGAATCGGCGTGGGACTGGCTTGCGCTCGCGAAGCATCACGGCCTTCCGACGCGCATGCTCGACTGGACCTATTCGCCCTACATCGCGCTCCATTTCGCGACGGCGGATCTGGAACGTTTCGATCAGGACGGCGTCATCTGGTGCATTGATTTCGCTGCCGCTCACCGGCTCCTCCCTCCGCGGATCCGTCAATCGCTCGATGAAGAGGAAGCTCGCATCTTCACCGGTGAGATGCTGAGCGGACTCGCTTCCACAATGCACGAGTTCGATACGCTGGCTGCCGAGTCGGAATTCATCCTGTTCTTCGAGCCACCCTCGCTCGATGACCGGATCGTGAACCAGTTCGCACTCTTCTCGGTCCCCTCCAGCGCCCGTCTCGAAGTCGAGGACTTCCTCGCCGCGCATCCTCACATTCTTCGCCGGATCGTCTTCCCGTCGTCACTGAAGTGGGAGATCCGCGACCACCTGGACCAGGCGAACATCACGGAGCGGGTTCTTTTCCCCGGGCTCGATGGACTGGCGTCATGGCTCAAGCGTTATTACACGAGTCGCTGATCGGTCCCGTGGTACGTCTCCTGCTTCGAGTCGGCGGCAATGCCGTTTGCCGTGGGATTCCAGCGTTGGGAGCACCTTCTGTTCCTTCACTGGGAGGTGAAGCAGGAGCTGATTCAGCGCCGGCTGCCGGAGGGAGTGAGGGTCGATACCTTCGAAGGAAGCGCCTACGTGAGCATTCTTCCGTTCCGGATTCCGGAGTCCCGGCCCCTCCTGTTCCCGCGCAAACTCTCTCCGCTGCTTCCGGGCTCATCCCTCATCGAGCTCAACTTCCGGACCTACGTTCGGGGGCCGGGCGATGAGCCTGCAATCTGGTTCTTCAGTGTCGACGCTTCGAGCCCTGCGGCGGTTGCCGGGGCGCGGCTGATCTACCGGTTGCCCTATTTCCGGGCAGACATGTCTCACACGATCGAGAACGAAACCTTCCACTTCAAATCGGTTCGCCGCACCGGTGCACCGGCGCGATGCGCGGTGTCGTACCGGCCATCCGGTACGGCGGCTCCCGCGATGCCGGGAACTCTCGACCACTTCCTCGCCGAGCGTTACGTTCTCTTCGCCGGATCCGGACGCCGGCTGCTCCGGGCACGGGTCGAACACGCTCCTTATCCTCTGCGCCGAGCGGAGGTGGGACATCTGGAGGAGAACCTCATCGAGCTGGAAGGATTCGAATCCGCCAGGAGACTTCCGGTCAATCACTATGCGGCCGGACTGGACGTGAAGATCTCTGCGCCGGAACTGGTCCGGGCAGAAGACAGGAGCCAGGAATCAGGAGACAGGATTCAGGAAAAGCCTGGGAAAGACAGAGGTTTCGTCGCCGGCTTCTCTAATCGTTGACGATATTGTCTGAAGCAGCGACCAGAGTTCCTGAGTCTTGCTTCCAGGTGCGTAGTTCGCTCCTGATTCCTGTCTCCTGATTCCTGTCTCCTGATCCCTGATCCCTGCTTTTTTCCGGCCCGCTTCCGGCATCCCGGGCCGGCATGGACTCGTGGATCGTCGACATGGTGAAGGCGATGGGGCTCTGGGGCGTAGCTCTCCTGATGTTTGTCGAGAACGTCTTCCCCCCGATCCCCTCCGAGCTCATCATGCCACTCGCCGGATATCTGACGATCGCCGGTGACCTTCGCGTCTGGCCCGCGATCCTCGCCGGAAGCTTCGGGTCGCTCGCCGGCGCGTCACTCTGGTACTTCCTCGCGAAGCGATATTCGAAGGGACGATTCCGGTCATTCATCGAAAGGCGCGGTGTGTGGTTCGCGATGGATCTCGACGATCTCGACCGGGCACAGTCGTGGTTCGAACGCCATGGGAAAACCGCGGTATTCGTCGGCAGGCTCGTTCCGGGAATCCGCACGCTGATCTCGGTGCCGGCGGGACTGAGCGGCATGGGAATCGCGCCGTTCCTTCTCTGGTCGGCGCTCGGAACATTCGTCTGGACGGCTTTTCTGACGTTCGCGGGGCGATTTCTGGGCCAGCAGTTCGAACAGCTCGAACAGTGGATCGGCCCGATCTCCTGGGTGGTACTCGGCGGCATGCTGGTCTGGTACGTGGTGGGTGTGGTGCGAAAGATGAGGAAGAGCAAGAGGGGCGAGCGAGGAGCGATGAGAGACGAGCGATGAGTGACGAGCGACGAGCGATGAGGAACCGAGAAACGAGCTCCGTCTGATTCCCGATTCGTTCGGTCCTCCGAGAGGCAGGTCCCCTTTTTGTTTGGTGTGACTCCAACAACCCGTACGAGCTCGTCCGCTTTGCCGCCGCATCATTCCCAAAAGTTATTCGGCGTGTATCTTGCTACTTATTATTAGACACATTCACCAAACGAAAGGAGAGCGAGACATGGGCTACGAAAGCAACAGACCAATCGGTACAACGAGATCCTCCGAGCTCGAGAGTGGAGGGGACGGCCGCAACCGCACGCGGGAGGCGGCTGAGCAGGTCCGCGAAACGGCGCAGGATCTCAAGGGACAGGCGAAACAGAAAGCCCGGGCCAAAGGCGAGGAACAGAAGGCGCGCGCGACCGACGAGATCCAGATGCTCGCTACGGCGCTCCACGAGGCCGGTTCGAAACTGGATCGTGAAGAGATGGCCTCGGGAGGTTTCATTCATGCGGCCGCTGATCGGCTCGACGACCTTTCGACTCGACTCGACCGTCGCGACATCGATGGGCTGATTCGCGAAGGGCGCCAGTGGGCCCGCCGCCACCCGACGGCCTTCCTCGGAAGCGCGGTCGCAGCAGGATTCCTCGCTTCCCGCTTTCTCAAGGCTTCCGCCGACGACTCCGAGTGGGACGACGACTCTCACAGCGAGATCACGAGCGGTCGGCCGGGATATGAGAGTGGCGTCGGAGCGGGACGATCGATGACCGCACCGGAAACCACCCGGCCCCGGACAACGACTCCCGCTATGGGATCCCTTGCCGACAACGAAAGAAGGCCGTAATGGAAGCGCACGATCGAAGATACGCCGAAGAGCACACCCTCGGCGAGCTCTTCTCGGAGCTGACGACTGACGCCAGGACGCTCGTTCGCCAGGAACTGGAGCTCGCAAAAACGGAAATGCGCGAGAAGGCAGCGAAGGTCGGAAAGGACGCCGGCCTGATTGCGCTGGGCGGAGTGCTTCTCTACGTGGGAACGCTGGTGCTCATTGCGGCGGCCGTCATCGGCCTCGGCCATCTGATCGGGTACGGCCTGTCGGCACTCCTGATCGGAGTGGTGGTCGCCGGAACGGGGGCCGCGATCGCACTCGGTGCGAAGAAAGACCTCCAGAAGAGCACTCTGACTCCCGAGGAAACGAAAAAGACGATGAAGGAGACGAAGACGTGGATCAGGTCACAGGTGCACTGAACAAAGAGGACGATGATCGCCGCTCTCGCGAGAGAAGCGTCGAGGACATCGAGCGCGACATTCACCGAACACAGAACGAGATGAGCCGGACGATCGATTCGATCCAGTACCGGCTCTCTCCCGACTACCTGAAAACGAGAGCGAGGATGCGAATGAAAGACACTTCGAGAGGAATCATGGACAGAATCAAGGAGAATCCGGGGGCCTCGGCCATCACCGGTCTCGGACTCTTCATGCTGCTTCGCGGCGGCAGTTCTTCGGAAAACGGCCGCGACGAGAATGAGGACTTCGCCTACGTCATGATGTGTGACACCTGTGGAGTCCCTGTGTACGAGCATCAGGGACGCAACCACGGATTCACCGAGCGGATGCAGGAGCGCGGCAGCGACTTCAAGGCGACCGCTCGTGAGAAGGGGAGCGACCTCAAGCACAAGGCGGCCGATGCGGCGCATTCGGTCGAAGAGAAGGCCAGTGATGTGAAGGACCGGGTTCAGGAATCAGCGGAACGGATGGGCGAGCGAGCTCATTCGGCGAAGACGCGCGTTCAGCAGACGGCTCGCAGGGCCGGACGCAGGACGCAGCGGAAATTCGAAGAAGATCCTCTCCTGATGGGAGCCATCGGAATCGCCGCCGGAGCGCTACTCGGCGCCCTGATCCCGGAGACCGACCGCGAGCGCGAGCTGATGGGTGAGACCAGAGATGATCTGATGCGTCGCTCGAAGAAATTCGCGCGTGAGAAGGGCGAGCAGGTCAAACAGGTCGCCGAGCACGCCAAAGACGCCGCGGTCGACGAAGCGAAGAAGGAATCGAAGCGGCAGAACCTGACCGGCGCTGGGAAAGATCAGCAGCGACAGAGTCAGAGCGCGCCGACGATCTGAACGACGAAGATTTGAATGACGGGCACCGCTGGAGATGAACCTCCGGCGGTGCCATTACTTTTTTGTGGCTCGATTAACCGGTCCAGTGAGGGGTCGAGAGCTCGAGTCGTGCTGACCTGCAGCGCAGATCACCGGAATGCTCGAGCTCGCTACGCCTTGGGGTGGCGACGATCACGCCGATCACGCGGGCACACTCTGCAACGGTGAATCACGAGCCCCCGCCCAGATTCTTCGCCCGCGCTCCGCCGGGCTCAGAATGACGAATGTTGTGTTTGCGCGAAGCGACGATCATGGACGAATGTTTGCTCTCGCGAAACCCAAACACTCGTCATCCTGAGCCGCCGAAGGACGGCGAAGGATCTGACGGCAGGCCGTGAAAAAAGTGACGAGTGACGTTCAGCGCATAACATCCCCTGTAACCTGTTGATGCGCCTGCGAGGTATACTTTCTCCATGGGTAAGCTGCTGGAGAAAGCAATCGAGGAGGCGACCAGGCTTCCCGAAAATGAGCAGGAAGCCGTGGGGGCATGGCTTCTCGCCGAGCTGGAGTCCGAGCGGCGCTGGGACGAGCTTTTCAGTCGCTCAGGATCCGCGATCGAAAAGCTGGCGGAAGAAGCGATCCGGGAGCACGAAGCGGGGCATACCGAACCGCTCGACCCGGACAAGATGTGAGATCGCGAACAACCCGGGCATTCTGGAAGCAATTCAGGGAACTTCCACGCGAAGTGCAACGGCAGGCCGCCACTGCCTATCGGCATTTTCTCGAGAATCCCCGCCATCCGAGCCTTCGCTTCAAAAGGATTCATGGTTCCGACCGACTCGTTTCAGTGCGGGTAAGTCTGGACTACCGCGCAGTCGGAGTACGAAACAATTCCGATGAGATTCTCTGGTTCTGGATTGGACCGCACGACGAATACGAGAGACTGCTATCGGGCGCGTAATGGGCGAGGGTGTGGCCGACGAACACGGATTAGATATTTCACCGATTGCGGAGACGCTCTGCTACTTCGGTCCAGGAGGACTCGGAGTCCGGATTCTGTTGACGATCTTCCAGCCGTCGATCCAACTCGCGGCGATGCTCGTTGGATACAGGAAGCAACGCGGCGCTGGCGTCCTCGGCGACGGTGTCCCAAATCCCAGTGACGAGCTCGAGCCGCTCCTCGACAGTCAGCCGTTTCGCCTCTTCGAGAAGTTCAGGACTCATGGTTCAATCCTACCTCGGAACCGAATAGGCGCATAACGATCGAGGGGGTTTCAAGGGCGAATCTCAACAGCGGTACCGTCATCCACGGCAGCCCAGATTTGGTCCATTTCCTTGTTGGTTACCGCGATGCAGCCGTCCGTCCAGTTCACGAGGCGATGAAGTCGCCCGAGAAAGGGAGCACGATTCGGGAGGCCGTGGATCATGATCAGGCCACCAGGATCAACGCCGGATCGCGCCGCACGATCGATATCCTCCGCGTTCGGATAAGAAATGTGGAGCGCACGGTGAAACGAGCTGTCCGGCTTCCGGTAGTCGACTACGTAGATGCCTTCGGGTGTTCGTTCATCGCCTTCCCGCTGTTTGTGGCCGACCGGATTCGCGCCGAGGGAAACCGGATACATCCGCAGCACCTGACCATTCCGAAGGAGAGCGAGACTCTGGTCGGATTTACTGATCACCACGCGGTCGGCCTCCACGTGCTCGTCAAGCGAATCGGCCGGCCAGTTCGCCCAAACGAGCACTCCGGCAACAACGATGAGAATCCCGACTGCGAAGAGGCGAAAGCTCTTCACTTTTTCCGTGCGGTACGAGTCGCTAACGACTCGGGCATTCAGCGGCCCCGCAGCCGATGCAATCCAACCGAGACCTCCGCAGAAGCAAACGATCGATTCACGAAGATGTTCGGGTAGATCGTTAGCAAGACCCGACCCGTCGCAGAACTCACAGGTTTGGGCATCATCCGGGCGCTTCGGCAAGAGGTCCGTCAGCTCAGGATAGCGCTTTGCCCCCTGACACAGAGCCATGTTGATGATCCGCTGATCCTCCTCGATCGAGATCTCGTCAGGCTCGTCCCAGGAGAAGGAAACGATCGTCGAGTCCGGCCGCAACGCGTAACAGCCTCCCATATCCAGAAACACCGGAAGGGCTTTCAACACCGCCGCTTGATCGCGAAGGTTCAGGGGAGGATCGGTAATCTGGATGACGTCAGCCTCATCTGAAGAAACGTATTTCTCCAATACTTTCTCGATAACATTCATGCGGCAACCTTGAATTCAGAGTAGCAGAACACAAGGTTGCAGTCCGCTCGATCGCGTTTGTCATGCGCCCCGGCGGACGGCTGATGCCAGCGCCTTCTCGACAACCCTGGGCGCACGGGATGCAACGAGGAGCAGCGCGCGCGCAGGCCCCTCCGGTTGACGGCGACCTTGCTCCCAGTTCTGAAGAGTGGCGACGCTCACGCCGATCATGCGAGCAAACTCCGCCTGCGATTTCTTGAGTTTCGCCCGGATCGTTCGAACATCTTCGGGATCGAAGACAAACTGGCGTGAGGCCTTTGCCTTTCCACGATGGATCTTTCCCGCCTCCTTAACGCTCGCGGTGAGCTCATCGAATAGCTCTTTCTTCATCGGAACTCCTCCTTGACCAGCTGGCGAAGAATCCTCTTCTCCTTCGCCGAAAGATCATCACGCTCGCCTTTCGAATACGCGAGCAGCATGTAAATCACGTCGTCAGCTTGGTACCAGTAGTAGATGACCCGCGCGCCGCCCCTTTTTCCCTTTCCCCTTCCGGAATGTCCCCACCGGACCTTCCTGAGACCGCCCGTACTCTGGATGACAACGCCAAGCTCGGGTCGAAATACGAGAGCGGCCTGCAGTTCCGCGTACTCTTCGTCATCAAGGATTGAGGTGATCTGACGAGTGAACACCGACGTCTCGATGAAGCGAATCACGAGTCAACGCTATCCGCCAATGACGTACTTGTCAACGGGCTCCGGGGATCGTGAATTCCGGCAAATGACGATCGAGGGTGGGTGGCCAGCGAACGCACGGGTCGCGTAACCACCGGGACCGGCCGGTCGTCGAGAGACGTCTCAGGGATTCTGGGGCGGGGCGGTTTCGCGACCGATTCGCTCGATCTCGCCGCGGAGCTGCTGGAGCACGGCGCGCTCCCCGGGGTGAGTCGCCATCGCCTCGTCGATGATGGCGAGCGCGCGCTCGGTCTGTCCCGTCTGGACGAGCGCGATCGAGAGATGAATCTGCGTCTCCAGATCGGAGGGATCGAGCGCGGCCGAACGCTCCAGCATCTCGATCGCAACGCCGGTCTGCCCCATCGCCATCCGGACCACCGCCTCGAGCCCGAGCGCGCGAGGATGCTCCGGCTGACGCGCAAGCACTTCCTGCGTCTGCTCGAACACGCCCACCAGGTCCCGCTGCGCCATCAACGCCTCGGCGAGAGCGATCCGCGCCGAAATGTCGTCCGGCCGCGAACCGACCGTCATTCGCAGAGCCGTCAGCTGGCTCTCCGGAGTCCTCTGGTTCATTTCGGTTTCCGGGATCGAGCCGGTGAGGCCTTCTCCCTCTTCGCGCGGATTCATCGACTGCCATGTCGCAAACGCGAGCCCGACGACGGCGAGCGTAACGATGACGCCGGTCGCGAAGCTGAGAAGCTGCGGCTTTGGACGGGCCGGCTCTTCTTCGATCGGTTCGCTCTCGTCGGGCAGCGCTTCGAGTTGGCCGAGCAGCGAGGCGAGCTCGGTCTCGAGCCGCGCCCTTTCCTCCGGCTCGCGTCCGAGGTCGACCTGCTCCTGAAGGCTGCGGGCGACCCGGTTGGCGTCGGCGCGCAGCCGGGCGGCTTCACCCGATTGCGCGGGAGTGAGCCGGCGGCTCCGGACGACGAGGACGATTCCGGCGGCCACCGCGAGAAAGGCGGTGATGATGGCCGGCCACCAGTTGATCGTTTCATTCACCTTCCGAGACTCCTTCACCGATTGCACGCGCGCGCAGTAGCAGCGGGTCGGTTTCCCCGGCGGGCTCGGTTGCCGCCTCGGCCGGCGGTTCCGCGCGGCGGCGGATTGCGCGCATCAGAATCGCTGCGCCCGCGAGAAGGATGATCAGCGGAGCGATCCAGACGATCCAGTTCACGCCGCGCCGCGGAGGATCGAGCAGCACGAACTCGCCGTACGACGTCGCGAAGTACTGGAGGATCTGCTCCTTCGAATAGCCGGCATGAACCATCTCGCGAACGACGCCGCGCATCTCGACCGCCATCTGCGAAGGGGAGTCGGCTATCGAGAGACCCTGACAGACGGGACATCGGACGACCGCCGAGGTCTCTTCGATGATCTGTTCCGCGCTTTCGCCGGTCTGCGGAGCGGATGCCGGATCTCCGATGACCTCGCGGACTTCGGGCATCGCCGGCGTGATCGGTTGCGCGACGAGCGGGACGGAAAGCGCGGCGAGAGCGATTGCGGGGATCAGCGCTTTCATTACGGTCTTCCGAGCTCGAGTCCCGCCTGCTCGAGGTAATCGCGGAGAGATTCGGGGTCGAGCGGTCCGACGTGCTTCGCGACGATGTTCCCCGAGGAGTCGAGGATGAAGCTTTCCGGAACGCCGTAGACGCCGAACCGGATGGCGGTTCGACCATGTTCGTCGATGAGGCTCGGATAGGCGGAACCGAACCTCGCGAGAAATCTCCGGGCGTTCTCCTCCTCGTCCTGATAGATGATGCCGATGAAGTTCACCGATGGCGAAAGCTCGCGAGCGGCCGAGACGAGCACGCGATGCTCGGCGAAACAGGGGACACACCACGACGCCCAGAAGTTGAGGACGGTCGGTTTGCCGGCGAGGTCGGCCGAGGAGATCGAGCCGTCGGAATCGAGCACCGGAAGATCGAACGTCGGCGAGCGAGTCCCGACCAGCGGCGATTCGATCTGGTTCGGGTCACGGGTCAGGCCGAATGCGAGGACGCCGAGCAGAGGAAGCGTGACCAGCGAGCCGAGGATGAGGACTCTCCGATTCACGCGCTCAGCTCCCCTGCGAGTGAAGGCTCGACGGCGCTCGAGTCGTGCGCACGCGAGCGGATGACGGCTCGCGGGAGCGCGGCGAAGAGCCCGCCGAGCGCGATGAGAAACGTTGCGCCCCAGATCCAGGCGACCGCCGGATTGATGATGGCGAGCAGGCCGACTCGCTGAGCGCCGGGATCGATCGACATCGTCGAGAGGTAGAGGTCGTGTGTCAGCCGCGTGTAGACGTCGGGGGTGCCGACGGGATCGCGCTGCGTTTCATACTGGTTCATGCGGGGGCTCATGACGCCGAGAAGCCGCCCTTCTTCGTAAACGCGAACCCTCGCGATGCTCGCGAGCCGGTGCGGCTCACGAACAACGTCGACTCGAAGCAGCTCGAGCGTGTAGTGGCCGATCTGCATCGTCGACTCCTGATCGAGCATCGCTTCGCTCCGTGTGCTCTGTGTGCTCGAGATCGCGATCGCGACGAAGACGAGCACGGTTCCCGCGTGGGCGAGATAGGCGCCGGTACGTCGCCGGCCGCGCTCGATCAGGCCGCGCCGGAACGCCGCGCCCCAGCTCTCGTGAAGCGACCGCGCACGCTGTCGTACGGGGACGCTGATCTCTGCGAGCGTGACCCACATCGTGAACGCCGCGCCACCGATGACGACCACGGTCCAGAAGTTGCGGATACCGAAGACTGCAGCCAGCAGGGCCGCGACGATTCCGGCCGCGAGCGGGGCTAGGAGCCGCCGCAGGATCGAGCTGCGTGATTCGATCCGTCCCCACGGCAGCACGGGTCCGATCCCCATCAGGAAGAGGAGCGCGAACCCGATCGGGACGGCCATGCGGTCGAAGTAGGGGCGGCCGACGCTCATCTGTGTTCCGCGGATTGCTTCGACGAGCAGCGGAAAGACCGTTCCGATCAAGATCGTGAGCGTCAGAACCGCGAGGAGGAGATTGTTGGTGAGGAATCCGACCTCGCGGGCTCCCTGACCTCCCTGCTCGTCGGTGGTTCGCGGCTCGATCGCGAGGAGGCCGACCGAGAAGAGAATCGCGACGGCGAGGAAGCCGAGGATCGTCGGCCCGATCTCGCTCTGCGTGAACGAGTGGACCGAGTTGAACACCCCCGATCGCGTCATGAACGTTCCGAGGATCGTGAGCAGAAACGAAACGAGAACGAGCGTCATCGACCAGGCGCGAAGCCGTCCTCGGCGTTCGAAGATGATGATCGAATGAAGAGCGGCCGTCGCGGTGAGCCAGGGGAGAAATGATGCGTTCTCGACCGGGTCCCACGCCCAGTAGCCGCCCCATCCGAGAACCTCGTACGCCCACCATCCGCCGAGCATGATTGCGACGGTGAGGAAGCACCATGCGGCCAGAAGGCTTCGCCGAATGAATGCGATGATCTGTGCGCCGCTCTCGCGTGTCATGAGAGCCGCCGCGGCGAAGCCGAATGGAATCGTCATCCCGACATATCCGAGGTAGAGCATCGGTGGGTGGACGGCCATCAGGATGTGATTCTGGAGGAGCGGATTCGGGCCCGGACCATCAGGAGGAACGGGGGAGACCGTTCCGAAGGGCTGCGCCGGTGCCGCGATGAGAAACGAGAAGAACCCCGCGCAGCCGAGCCAGACTCCGATCGACCGCAGCTCGATCTCGGCGGGAAGCGCGCGCGCGTATCGGGTCGCGACGAGAATGTAGATTGCGAGAACGAGTCCCCAGAAGAGAATCGAGCCCTCGAGCGAGGACCAGAGACTGACGAAGGCGACCCAGTCCGGCTGATTGATGGCGCCGACCTGTGCGACGTACCCGACGGAGAAGTCGCGGCCGAGAAGCGCGGCGATCATCAGCAGATTCGCGGCGATCATTGCGTACGCGAAGGTGTCGGAGAGCCGCCGGGCGAGCCGGACCGTTTTATGAGCCGGTTTTCCTCCGAACGCGACGAGCGCTCCGGCGACCGCGGCGAAGAGTGCGACGAGGATCAGCGTACGGCCGAGAAGCGCAGTCATCAGCTTTCGGGCCCGAGTCCCTTCGTCGATTCGATCAGCTCACGCGTGTCGGTCTCGGTGCCCGGCTCGGGTGCGCGGTATT
This sequence comes from Acidobacteriota bacterium, assembly GCA_019347945.1. Taxonomy (NCBI): domain Bacteria; kingdom Pseudomonadati; phylum Acidobacteriota; species Acidobacteriota bacterium. The sequence goes on from JAHWKK010000001.1 coordinate 319,088, forward strand.
CGTTGTCGTGGGATACCAGGAGCCGGTCGCTCTCGAACCAGCCCGAGCGATCGAGCGTTCCTTCGACGACGACGCCGACGCCTTCACGAAACATCTGCGGCGGGAGACCGGTGCTGTGCACTTTCGCGATCGCCCGGTTCTCGCGGTCGGTGACCTCGAAACGGAGCTCCGAGGACTGGCCGTCCCACTGGACCGAGCCGGGGACGACGAGGCCCCCGAGACGGATCGTCGCTCCGTACGCTTTGTCTCCCGCCTCCTGCATCTGGGCGGGATCCCAGTAATAGACGAGGTTGTCGCCGATTCCTCCGAGCGTCAGAACGGCGAACGCGGCGGAGGCGACGACGAGCGCAATGACGGCGAATCGCCGGTTCTGCCGCTGGTGCTCTGGTCTCGTTGACTGGTTCATGCCGGCGTCTCCCTGTCATCGTCGGGGACGTTGCGGAGCCGGACGAAAATTGACGTCGCATAGAACGCGAGCACGAACGCGGTCACGCCGTACGCGCCCCAGACGTACTCCCAGCCGCCGACGATCTGTCCGGTCACGACGTCACCTCGCCGGCCGTACGGAGATCCGGTGACGGGAGCGGTTCGTATTCCGCGGCACGCCGGCGTTTCGCCAGCTCGGCTCTCAGCATTGCAAGCCCGATCATCAGCGCAAGGATACCGAAAGCGTTGAGGCGAAGGGGGAGATGGAATGCGCTGGAGACGGTTTCCGGTGTCGACTGCACCTGGTGGAGCGAGTTCCACCATTTGACCGAAAAGTAGACGATCGGGACGTCGACGTACGCGATGATCGTCGCGACCGCCGACCAGGTTGCGCGCTGCATCGGATCCTCGACGAAGCGGCGGAGCGTGAGGATCCCGATGAAGGCGAAGAGAAGCACGGCCATCGTCGTGAGCCTCGGGTCCCAGTCCCACCAGACGCCCCAGGTCGGTTTCGCCCAGATCGACCCCTGGATGCAGAGGAGCGCGGAGAGGACGATTCCGATCTCGATCCACGCTTCGTGACGCGCATCCCACTTCGGATTCGAGGTCCAGAGCCATCCGATCGCCGAGACCAGCGCGAATGTCAGGGCGAGCATCGCGTTCCAGGCGGTCGGGACGTGGACGTACATGATGCGCTGTACGTCCCCCATGTACATCTCCGCCGGAGCGACGGCGAGACCGAGGTACGACCCGGCGAGGACGAGGAGAACGCCCGCGGAAAGGAGAAGAACCCCGTTTCGGATTGACCTTCGATTCATGCGTGATTGGCCGCGTGAGATCCGCCCGCGGCGAGGTCGACGACTCTGGGAAAAAGTAAACCACAGAGGGACCAGTAAATTGCATCGAATATCAGCAGAAGTGTGACCCATGAAGAGAGCTGGTTCATCGCATCGCCGGTCAGGGCGAGCATCGCGGCCTTCGACATCGCGAGAAGTACGGGAACAATGAGCGGAAAGAGAAGAAGCGGAAGGATCAGGGCCCGGGCGCGCGTCTTCGCCGTCATCGCGGCGTAAAGGGTGCCGGGGGCGGCGAGTCCCGCCGAGCCGGCGAAGAGGATCAGTGCGACCTTGCCGAGCCCGTCACCCGGGATGTCGTAGAGCACGAGCGCCATCGGGAGGAGGATGAGCGAGATGGCGCAGAGGAGAAGTGTGTTGGAGATCGCCTTCCCGTAGTAGATCGTGCGGGCCGTGACGGGGAGCAGCAGCATCGTCTCGAGCGCTCCATCGCGGATCTCCTCCTGAAAGCTCTCGGCGAGGGTGAGTGAGGATGCGAGGAGCAGGGCGAGCGAGAGGAACGATGCGGCGAGGTCGCTGAGCAGCGCCGCGCGCGGACCGACTCCGAAGCTGAATAGAAGCAGGGTAATCACGCCGAAGGCAGCGGCGGCGAGCCACGCCGCGCGACTCCGCCACTGTAGTCGGAGTTCGCGGTTCAGCGTCCGGAAGATCACGAGACCTCCAGATCGCGCGGATCGAACGACGACGATGCGCCGAAGTAGTGGCTCCGGCCGCCGTCGATGTGGAGGACGTGCGAGCTGTGCGGCAGCGCCCGCTCGACCAGATGCGTCGCCAGAACGACCGTCATTCCTCGTTCGTTCCATTCGTCGAGGAGCGAATCGATCAGACGGAAGCCGGGACGGTCGAGCTGCTCGTATGGCTCGTCCAGAATGACGAGCCGACGCCTGTCGTCTTCGGTCTGGAGAAGCGCGCGGGCGAGCGCCAGCCGTCGGCGCATCCCTGCCGAGAAGCCGTCGACCGGACGGTCGGCCGCCGCCTCGAGGTCCATCCGGTGGAGTGCTCTCCCGATCGCGCCGTCATCGGAAGCGTCCAGGTGCGCGCTCCAGATCCGGAGATTCTCTCGCGCGGTCAGCGTCCGGTACGAGCCTCCGAGGTGACCGACGTACGCGGTCGTCCGCCGCGCCTCGATTGCGTGCGACGGCAACGGGTTGCCGGTGACGACGACATTTCCGTGCTCGAATGGCACCGCGGTCGCGAGAATCCCGAGAAGGGTCGATTTCCCCGCGCCGTTCGGGCCCGTGACGAGAAGGGTGCCGCCGGGGGGAACCTCGACGGAGATGTGCGCGAGCACCCACTGCCGGCCGAACCGCTTCGCGAGCCCGTCGATGGCAATCGCTGGAGAGGAGTCGGACATGCGGGCAGATTGTATGGGGATAACGCAGCGTGGTCACGAGATCCGGTGACTGAGGCCCTGCGGCGTTACAATCGCGGACGAATGGCCGGATCCGACAGAAGAGTGGAGCCAGATGCGGAGAGGCGTTTTTTCGACGGCGCCCGGTTCGCAGGGGAGTTCTTCATGGGGACATCACCGGTTCAGAGGGCTCTCGATAAGCTCACGGAGCGGTTGGAGAGCGAAGGGATTCCGTACGCAATCGTGGGAGCGATGGCTCTCAACGAGTATGGCTACCGTCGAGTGACGACCGACGTCGACGTACTCCTGACCAAAGAGGGCCTCGAGAAGTTCAGACACCGCTGGCTCGGCAGAGGATACGTCGAGAAGTTCGAGGGGAGCAGGGGCCTTCGCGACACAGAGAACAAGATCGATATCGATGTGGTCGTGGCTGGCGAGTACCCCGGCGACGGCAGACCTAAAGCGGTTGCGTTCCCTGATCCCGGCGAGGCGGGAAGGGAGGGGCAGAGGGTCCGCCTGCTCCCTGTGGAGAGCTTCATCGAGATTAAGATTGCGTCGGGAATCTCAGCTGCTCACCGTCTTCGTGATCTGGCGGATGTTCTGGAGCTCATCCGGGCGACCGGAATTCCCCGCGAGCTGAGCGAATGCCTCGATCCTACCGTCCGGGAGAAGTATCTCGAGCTTTGGACGGCAGCGCAGGAAACCGATCGAATCACCGACGCCCTTCTGTAAATAGCGCGCACCACGGTTCGGCGGTATCATCGCGCGCATGAAGATGAAGATCGGTGTTCTCGGTTCCGGTGACGTCGGACGGACGCTGGCGTCCGGCTTTCTCGAGGATGGGCACGAGGTGATGCTCGGGGGCCCGTGAGGCTTCGAACGAGAACCTCGCGGAATGGAAAAAGGGAGGCGGCGAGCGAGCCTTCACGGGCGATTTCGCGGACACCGCCGCCTTCGGAAACATGATCGTACTGGCGACGCTCGGGGTGGCCACCGAGGAAGCGCTGAAGATGGCGGGACCAGAGAACTTCACAGGAAAGATCGTCATCGACACGACGAATCCGCTCGACTTTTCCGGAGGCTTTCCGCCGAAGCTCACGATCGGACATACCGATTCGCTCGGCGAGGTGGTGCAGAGGACGCTGCCCGACGCGCATGTTGTGAAGTGCTTCAACACGGTCGGTAACGCGCTGATGGTCCGCCCCGAGATCGAGGGCGGTCCGCCAACGATGTTCATCTGCGGCAACGATCCGACGGCGAAGAAGCACGTCCGCGACATCCTGGAGTCGTGGAACTGGGAGGCGAGCGACATCGGCGGCATCGAGTCGTCGCGTTATCTCGAACCGCTCTGTATGGTGTGGGTGCTCGACGCCGCGCGCGACGACCACTGGGTTCAGGCGCTCAAGATGCTCCGGTAGCACCGACCGGAAGTCCGGCGCGTTCTCAACCTGCCGGCTCAGTCGATCCAGAGCGCGGAGAGCTCGATTCCGATCGCATCGAATGGCACGGCGCGTACGACGTCGTCCCCGCTGTGCGAGCTCACAACGAGCCAGTTCGAGTCCGTGAGCCGAAAGACCTCGAGCATTTTCGCGAGCGGATCGACGACCCATAAAAATGCCACGCCGTGGGTCGCGTAGGCGGGCATTTTCCTGGCCCGGTCGAGCCGGACGGTGCCCGGCGAGACGACCTCGCACACCCAGCCCGGCGCCAGCTCGAAGTACGCCACATCAGGAATCGACGGCATCCGCTCGCGGCGCCACCCGGCGAGATCGGGAACCATCACGTCGGAGCCGAGATGAAGCTCCGGTTCGTCGAGAATCCACCATCCCCCCGGGCCTCCTCGGCCGCGGTCGAATGGACCCATGATGTCGGCTCCGAGTATCGAGCTCGCGCGGGCGTGAGGCGAAGCGGGCCGAGGCGAGGCGAACAGCTCGCCACCGACGATCTCGCCGACCAGATTCTCCGGCAGGTCCAGAAGATCCTGATACGTCGGCGCCGCCTCTTTGATCTCATCCGACATCCCCGCCATCGATGATACCTCGGTGAGGCCAGGAGCCAGGAGCCAGGAGCCAGGAGCCAGGATTCAGGAATCAGGGATCAGGAATCAGGGGTCAGAGAAAAGGCGCTGATGCAAACCGGGCTCCCCGACAAACGTATCGAACAAACGTAAAAGAAGATCACGGCTCACCCTGAATCCTGACTCCTGGCTCCTGATTCCTGACTCCTGACTCCTGAATCCTGATTCCTGAATCCTGATCCCTGTCTTTCTATAGAATGCCCGCCCATGGCAGGCGCCCTCAATTTTCAGTCGATCATCCTTCGACTGCAGGAGTTCTGGAGCGAGCGGGGATGCATGCTCGACCACCCCTGGGACGTCGAAGTGGGCGCCGGAACGATGCATCCATCGACTTTTCTCAGGGTGCTCGGGCCGGAGCCCTGGCGGGTGGCGTACGTCCAGCCCTCCCGGCGGCCCGCGGACGCGCGCTACGGCGAGAATCCCTTCAGACTCGGAAAGCACTATCAGTTTCAGGTCATTCTGAAGCCCTCGCCGATCGAGGTTCAGGAGCTGTATCTCGATTCGCTGCGGGCGATCGGGCTCGACCTCACCCAGCACGACATTCGATTCGAAGAGGACAACTGGGAAAGTCCGACGCTTGGTGCCTGGGGCGTCGGATGGCAGGTGCTGCTCGACGGCATGGAGATCACACAGTTCACCTACTTTCAGCAGGCCGGAGGGATCGATCTCGATCCGATCGCTGCCGAGATCACCTACGGAATCGAACGGCTGACGATGTTCATCAATCGCGAGCGCTCGGTCTACGACATCGAATGGGCGGAAGGATTCCGCTACGGACCGGTGCGGCAGCAGGAGGAGCTCGAGTCGTCGCGATACTGGTTCGAAGTCGCGGACGTCGAGTTTCTCTGGAGCTCGTTCGCCGCCGCCGAGAAGGAAGCTGGCCGATGTCTCGACGAGGGTCTCGTGTTTCCCGCGTACGACTGGACCCTGAAGTGCTCTCATCTTTTCAACACGCTCGACGCGAGAGGCGCGATCTCGGTCACCGAAAGGGTCGGCGTGATCAAACGGGTGCGCGATCTTGCGGTCCGATGTGCCGAGAGCTTCCTGAAGTCGCGAGAAGCGCTCGGGTTTCCACTTTGCGCCGATGGCGAGGCCGGAGTCGGGGCCGGAGAATGAACGGAGAGCTTTTCGTCGAGGTGCTGACCGAGGACGCCTTTGAGACGCCGATCCAGATGATCGCGGTCTCCTCGGCGGCCGACGCCGAGCTGCTGGGCATGCGCGGATCGCCGACCATCCGCATCGACGGCGTCGACATCGATCCGCAGGCC